>JBKPTR010000202.1:0-4806 GCA_046735615.1 Actinomycetota bacterium | reverse complement strand
GTGTTGATCAGGCAAACCTTGATCTCACCGCGATAGCCGGCGTCAACAGTCCCTGGCGCGTTCACGATGCTGATGCCGTGTCGGGCAGCCAGTCCTGAGCGCGGGTGCACGAAAGCCGCGTAGCCCATGGGTAGGGAGATCGCCACGCCGGTCCCCACCAGCCGGCGTTCTCCTGGCTGAAGTTCGAAAGTCTCGGTGCTTCGTAGATCAGCTCCAGCGTCGCCAGGGTGTGCATACGACGGCGCTTCCAGGCCGGGATCGAGCCGGAGGAGCAGCACCTCAATGGCGTTGGTCATAGCTCGGTCTCACTCACTCGGTCAGCGTAGACGAGGCTGCTTCCTGCATGGCGGCTGCCAGCCGTTGCGGGTGTCGGGTGGAGACCAACCAGTACGGCACTGGATCGTCTGGATCATCGAGGATGATCTCGACCGCTGTCTTGACATAGGGCCGGAGCACCATGTGAGCGCGGGCGTCGGCCTCGACGCCCCCGCGCCGACGTGTTTGTTCGGCATCCAGCGCCCGACAGCCGGCGATGTAGTGGTGTTCGATGCTTGCCCTTCCTACGCGAATCTGGTCGGTATCAACGCTTATCACGATTGAGGCAGAAGCAAAGATCGCAGCGGCCACCAGCAACGTAGCCACTGTTGTTCCTGCAGCCCATATGGGCCCGAGATAGGCACCAACGGCGAGCAGCACCGACAGCGCAAACAGACCCGCCAGGAGCCACCAGACGGCGGGAACGGTGAGCCGCTCATGGAAAAGCATGGAGGTAACTTACGCGTTCAGATCGCAACCTCATTGCCGCGCGGTCGACCGCCTCCGTCCGGCACTAGGATGCGATCACGAAGCTGAATTTCAGCACTGTGGATCGCCGGAGATGAAAGGGCTGAGCCGATGGGCACGTCGCAGAAACTGTTCTGGAAGCTCTACGCGGGAGCGATCGGAGCGGTTACCACCATCGCCGCCCAGAGATTGCTCAAGGCTGGTTGGAAGTTCGTGACCGGTAACGAACCGCCGTCCGTTACTGATCCCGACACTCCCGTGCTCGAAGCGATGACCTGGGCCCTGGCGAGCGCTGTCGGCATAGGTGTGACACAGGTGCTTATTCAGCGGATGGCGGCGCGGCACTGGGAGAAGGAGATAGGAAGTCGGCAATGACTCGGGAGAGGCCCGGCAAGATCAGGTAAGGATTTCAGTGTTCGAAGCACCACCTCGCGGCCCCTCTCGGGAGCGCGAGGTGGTGTTCTGTCCGGACTGACTGCCCCCAACCAGCCCGGCACATCGAATGCACCTAGCTTCGGTCGCGCCCCCCGGGGCACACAGCTGCGGCCGCACAAGCACGGGCCGCGACACTGAGTACGCGTTCGGTACTACCAGCCTAAGTGATCATGCAGGCCTCAGCCCAGCCCATTCGCGCACTGAATGGTGAGCTTGACCAACGAGATTCTCTTGAGTGGCCAAGATCAGCCCGCGCAGTCGAAGCAGTACGCATCCCCATTGGGACGCAGTTCGGCGATCTGACTGCGATGTCGTACCAGGAAGCAGCCGGCACAGGTGAATTCATCGGACTGTCGAGGCAGCACCCGGACGGTCAACTCTTCGTGAGATAGGTCCGCGCCCGGAAGCTCGAATGCTTCTGCGGCCTCGGCCTCGTCTTCGTCAACCTTCCCAGAGTTCTTATCGTTGCGGCGAGTCTTAAGCTCTTCGATGCTGTCTTCGTTCAGTTCTTCATCGGTCTTGCGAGGGGCGTCGTAATCGGTCGCCATCTTTGCCTTCCCGGGCTCGAAAAGCCCAGATCATATCTGACTCGTGCGCAGTCATATCACACGAATCAACCGATGTGCGTGCTATGTCTGCTCGCGCCCGCTATAACGCGATCACGTGTCGAAAATTCCCACTTCAGCAGGGTTGTATGCGCCATCTCCCGCCGGGTTTTGCCAGCGTCGTGGTGGACGTCAAAAGCTTGCCGTGACAGGGCTCAACCGGGCGTCTGACACAGGGCTGGACGGCCCGCTTCCTGGAGGTTCGGACAGCAGCCCGACTGACATTCATACCAGCCGACGGGCGCCGATCCCAGCGCTGGACGATCCCGCTCTTCCGCGCGGGCTGCCGCTGCACGCTCGACCATGAGGTCAACAAGCCCGCGCACAAAGGCCGGATGCTCGCCGGCGGTAGCAGCCCGCGAAAAGGCAATGCCGCATTCCTCGGCGGTGCCTGCTGCCTCGGTGTCCAGATCGAAGACCACCTCCATGTGATCGGACACGAAACCGATCGGCACGACCACCACTGCTTTGACGCCACGCGCCGAGAGTTGGCGCAGATGATCGTTGATGTCGGGTTCCAGCCATGGCTGGCTCGCAGGGCCCGAGCGAGAGCAGTAGACAAGGTCGGTCTGGTAATCCTGATCACGCCGCTGACCAACGCGCCGGGCAACCTCGGATGCCACAGCGGTGTGCCAATCAACGTATGCACCGCGATGGCTACGCGGTGCTGGGCCGGCGGTCTCTGCCATGGCGGTAGGGATCGAATGCGTAACAAAGACCAGGCGGGCCTCGTCAGCTGATTTCCCTAGCCTCTCGAGCGCCTCGAGTGTGGCGTCGACAGAGGCCTGTACGAAGCCAGGGTGGTTGGCATAGTGACGGATCCGGTCGAGCTGGAGCCGGGTGTCCTGCGCCGCGTCAAAGAGATTCTCCCGATACTGCCGACAAGAGGAGTACGACGGGTATGCACTGGTGACCACAGCCAGCACCCGTCGATGACCATCTCGATCGATCGCGCGCAGCTCGTCACGAAGGTACGGATGCCAGTTGCGGTTTCCCCAATACAGCGGCAGCCCCAGACCGCGGCTGCGTAATTCGCTCGTCAATGCCGCCAGCAGCCTGCGACACTGATCGTTGATTGGGCTCTTGCCGCCGAACAGGAAGTAGTGCTGACCGACCTCGGCCAGCCGTTCGGTGGGAATGCCCCGACCACGGGTGACGTTCTGTAGGAACGGCATCACCTCCTCCGGACGCTCAGGGCCGCCGAAGGACACCAGCAGGATCGCCTCGTACGGTGTGAGTGCGTGGCCAAGCGGGCTGGTTGATGCGTCATCAGAAGTTGCCGAGTGATCACCCACAGGCGTGATCTTTGCGTACGAGGAGGAGAGTCGTGGCCGCGGGCCTTCACCGGTATCAGCAGGTGCTGTCGGACCCTCGGGCACGGGGGTTCAGCATAGCTGGCTTCGTGGCCCGCCTGCCGCTCTCCATGACTGGCATCGGGATCGTGCTGCTGGTGTCGCTGACAACAGGCTCGTTCGGTCAGGCCGGGTTGCTCACCGCCGTCGTCACACTCACTGCCGCTGCCGTCGCCCCGCTGTGGGGACGTGCAATCGACCGCGTGGGGCAAGCACGCGTACTGCTGCTGGCAGCCTTGATCAACAACCTCAGCCTGGCCGTGCTCATCGTCGCCGTCGAGCTCGCCTGGCCGCTGGCGGTGAGTGTTGTGGCCGCAGCCGGCGTCGGGGCCGGCTTCACTCTGGCTGGATCGGCCGTACGAGCCCGTTGGACACTCCGGCTCAACGGCTCATCGTTGCTGAACACCGCCTTCGCCCTCGAGGCCATGCTCGACGAGGTGGTCTTCATCATCGGGCCGATCCTGGCTACCTTCCTCGCCACTGCCCTTCACCCAGCGCTCGGCATCACCACAAGCGCTGTCGTCGGTCTCATCGGGGCCGTCGCGCTGGCCGCCCAGCGCAGCAGTCAGCCGCCGGTCCGGTCGGCTTCACGAGGCCATGTCGCCCTAAGGCGGTTGCCCTGGTTGGTCCTGCTGCCGGTCGCGATCGCCAGCGCCGCTATGGGCATGGTCTTCGGCGGCATGGAGGTCACCGTCGTCGCATTCGCGAAGGAGGCTGGCGTTCTTCCCTTCGCCGGAGTGATCTTGATGGCGTGGGCATTCGGGTCGCTGATCGCTGGGGCTGTCACTGGGGCGATTGCCTGGCGGGCATCGCCAGCTCGGCGCTTCCGTGTCGGCGCAATCCTGCTCGCAGTGTCACTGCTGCCGATGCCCTTCGTCAGCGAGCCGTTGGTTCTCTCTCTGCTGCTCATCCTCAGTGGCATGGCCATTGCGCCAACCCTGATCGCTTCGGTCGCGGTCACCCAGGCGTCGGTGGATCAGAGTCGGCTGACGGAAGCACTTGCCTGGATCTCGACTGGAATGGCGGCCGGTGTCGCCGCCGGTGCGGCTGCCGCTGGTCAGCTGATCGACCACGCCGGGGCACAAGCTGGCTTCTTTGGCGTTGCGATCGCCGGGCTGCTGCTGACGCTTAGCGCACTGTTCGTTCGTGGCCGGCGCACGAGCGTCGAGCCGGATCGGACGCCGGTATCCCCAACCGAGCTCAGCTCAGACCCGACAGATACTCCCGCAGCTGAGTCATCGCGTCCGCCGGTCGGAACCCGGCGCTGATGATCTTGTCCAGGCTCAGGATGCTGTGCCGTGGGCGGGGAGCGAGCGACTTGCCCGCCGCGTACTCAGCGGTCGTCACACTCCTCACTGACTCAGCATCCCGGCCGCGCGCCTGGAATACGGCACGAGCAATGCCTGCCCAGGTCATCGGATCACCGCCGTTACTGAGGTTGTAGGTTCCGTACGGTGCTTCGTTCTCCAGTAGATGGACGACGGCGCGGCTGATTTCGGCCGTGAACGTGAGCCGGCCGAACTGGTCATCTACTACATCCGGATTGACCCCGCGGTCGGCCAGGGAAGCGATGGTCCGCACAAAGTTGGGGCCATCCCCGATCACCCAGCTGGTCCTCAGTAGGTAATGCG
>JBKPTR010000201.1:0-2917 GCA_046735615.1 Actinomycetota bacterium | reverse complement strand
ACCGCTCCTGCCTCGTCGGGTCCTACTCTCTGACCTTGCCGTCAGTCGCACGGCCGCTAGTCCGCTCGTGGGCTCACCGCTTGGGGTTGCGGTTGATCTCGTTCGCCAGTTCCATAACCGCCTATCGGGGCATCCCCGTTTAGCAGTGCCGGGTCGTGTGGTCAGCGCCCTCTACCGCGACGAGGCGTGTCGGCCCACGGGCATCGGCGACCGACCGTCGGCT
The DNA here is from genome assembly GCA_046735615.1 of Actinomycetota bacterium. Lineage (GTDB taxonomy): Bacteria > Actinomycetota > Actinomycetes > Propionibacteriales > Propionibacteriaceae > Microlunatus. Next base: position 2,694 of record JBKPTR010000201.1, on the reverse strand, counting down.
TTCCCCGGGGGAAACGATGGAGTCCTCTGTGCCGTACGGCGACGCGCGTCACGTACTCGGCTACCGGGAAACGGTCCTTCAACAACGCACGTACGGGCACGAACGGGTAGTGAATCTGTTCCACCGAGGCGAGGTCGGTGAACGGTGACCGCAATACCAGTCACCTCAGTAGTCAGATCGCAGCGCTCAAGACATGAGGATGCGTTCTATGCCGTGATGGCAGGACAGGCAGCACACTGCCGAATCTGGCATTTCTTTCAGATCAAGCGCCGGGCCGCGCCGCTTGGTTCTTGGCCGTCACCTCGACAGGAAACACTCAGCCGAAACGCGACCGGTCTCCAAGTCCGCCGGCCGATCAAGCCACCGATGGCCGGCGGAACCGAGCGCGAACAGTGCGTTCGGGACCTGATCCGTCGCTTCGTGAATGGTAGGACTGGGAGTGTGCCGATCCTCCCGAAAGAGCGTGATCCTCGGCTGATCACCATCCGTCGCGGGGGCACTCTCACGGACGAACACCACCGACTGTTGGCTGACTGGGCCCTCTTTGCGCCGAGCACGTGCTGCATCTGTTCGAGGATCATCAACCCGGTGACAGCCGGCCCCGCGACGCTATCGATGTCGGTCAAGCCTGGATCCGCGGTAGGTGCGTATGGGTGACGCACGCCGAGCGGCTTTCCAGGCGAATGCCGCGGCGCGCGGGATGCCCGATCCAGCGAAGTTCGCTGCACTGTCGGCGGGCCAGGCGGTTGCGGTGGCTCACGTCGCCGCCCATGACCTGGGCGCTGCGGCCTACGCCATCAGGGCGGCCAGCGCATGCGTCCCAGCCGACGACGCTGAGCAAGCTCGGGCTAAGGAACGAGAGTGGCAGCGGGTGCACCTCCCTGCCGCTATCCGTGAACTCGTTCTCGACGATCAACAACGCCGGAGCGCCATCTGCTGGCACGTCTTCGACGACTGATCTGAAGCCTGCCATTCATCCGCTTCTGCCGCGCTCCGGCACTACTCGGCTGCGGACCAGGCTCGCTCGCCTCATTGTCATCCGACCTCGACGCCGCGATGTCGGCAGCACACCGAGGAGCACGCTACCGACCATCCAACGAGACGCCGCCAGCGGGTGCACGGTAATGGCCGGCTCATTGGCCGCCGGTTCTTGGAAGTCGACGCCTGGAGCAACGAGGGCTTCAACTGGCTCGGCCAGACAATCCGGAAGGACCCGCTCGTCGAACGCCACCCGCCACACTGGCGAACTCGAAAGCTGACAATGCGGGTTCGTTCCCGTCATGGGGCAGGCGCGCGCCCGGCCGGGCCGCCCCAATGCTGAGGCCGGGCGATTGGCTGGCGTGCCGGTCCGGCCCGCGGCGGCCTTGATGTCAGGCGAACAGCTCGCCGAGCAACTCGGGGTCGATGGCGATAGTGGCGGGGCGGTAGGCGGGTGGCTGCGTGCCCATCAGCTCGCGCACCAGGAAGTCCCAGCAGCGCTTGCGGACATAGGCCAGGCAGTCGATGAACGTGTGCTCGGCCCCGGGCACCATGAGCAGCTCGAAGTCCTTGTCGGCAGCGATAAGCCGGTCGGCCAGCCGCAGGGTGTGGTCTGGGTGGACTTGGTCGTCCATGCCGCCATGAGGCGTCGCGACCAGTGCAGCTGCAGTGAACAGCACCACCAGCCAGCGCGCCGTCATGGCTGCCACTGTAGGTCGCCTCGACGAAAGCGGGACGAGACGAATCGGCCATAGAGCGATCCGCACAACTGCCCTCTCGGTGGCTGGTGGCAGCCGAAACTGACTTTGTGATCTTGCGTGGAGCCTTCTTGGTGATGATCGAAACCCGGCCCAAAATCCTCCACAGCGCCGCAACGAATCAGCTGTCCGCCGGTGATTCGCGTCACAAAATGTTCGTCACCGCGATCGGGGGTTTTGGCACCCCGCGACGGCTTCGGTAAGGTACTGCGAGACTCGCGAGCAAGCATTTGTGCCCCGAGATGCGGCCGCACCAGTGTCGTAGGCCCTAGCGATGCCGACTGCCAAATTGCATCAGGAAACCGTTATGCAGCAAGCCGCCCCACCTAGATCGCAGCAGAGTTATCGGCACGAGGCGTTCATGTGGCGCAATGCAGATGACTACGCCTCGGTCCTCACGCCCTTCGTCCAGGACGGTTTGGCCGCTGGCGAGGCGGTGATGGTTGCCGTAGTCCGGCGTCATGCCACCTGGTTGCGTGAGAGCCTCGGAACTCAGGCGCGCAAGGTCAAATTTGTCGACATGGCCAAGCTCGGCCAGAATCCGGCGCGGATCATTCCAGCCTGGCAGAAGTTTGTCGATCAACACTCGGGCTACGGCCGCCCGGTGCGCGGAATCGGTGAGCCGATTTGGGCGGGGCGGCGTCCCGAAGAGATCCTTGAGGGCCAGGTACACGAGGCTCTGCTCAATTTGGCCGTCGATCCAAAGATTCCGCTCTGGCTGATCTGTCCCTACGACGTACGAGGCCTCGACCCGTCGGTGATCAAAGAGGCCCATCGCAGCCACCCTGCCGTGATGGATGGAGACAGCTACCAAGGAAACTCCCAATACGGTGGGCGTGCACATGTCGAGGCGATGCTCAGCGCAGAGCTTCCCGAGCTCGATGGCAAACCAGCGGAGTACACCTTCACGCCCGAGGCTGTCGACCGCGTGTTCAATATCGTGACGCTGGAGGCGTAC
>JBKPTR010000200.1:0-6735 GCA_046735615.1 Actinomycetota bacterium | reverse complement strand
ACGGCGGACCTCCGGATTGTCTCTTGATGTAGGTCTGGTCAAACATCCCAAGCTTCGTGCGCAGCCACGTGCTGTGCCAGCGAGGAAGTCGCCGTTTGCCCGCCGGGCAGTTCGCAAACTCCATCGGATGCTCAATCGCTCCTAGCGGGCTCTTGACCACGATCTATGAACGACAGGAAACGACGACTCAACGCCCTGGCCCACAGCCTTGCTCACCGCCTCCGAGCCCCGATCAAGTCGGCCTTGCGGCAGCTGCGGCAACCTGTGACGAAATCAGCAACTGCTGATCAGTCAGAACTCGCACCGCTGCTGAGTGTGGTCGTCGTCGCGAGCAACGCTGAGTCCTACCTCAGGGAATGTCTGGACAGTCTGCGGTCACAGAGTCTCAAGAGGCTTGAGGTGGTGGTGGTCGACGATGGCTCGACTGACGGCACAGCGAGAGTTGCCGACGAGATGGCAGCCGAAGACCCTCGCTTCCGCGTCCTTGCGTGCCCGCGCCTCGGCCCAGGAGCATCCCGCAATGCGGGAGCGCAACTGGCGCGTGGCAGGTTCCTCGCCTTTCTCAATGCGACCGATACCGTGCCACGTCACGCGTATGCCAACCTGGTTGGATCGCTGCGTCGCACCGGTTCGGATTTTGCAGCCGGCAGCGTGCGAACCGTGGTTCGGGGGCGGATCCGGCGCCCTCACTGGGCCACGGTGACCCATGACCTTGACAGGCCAGCCCATACCCTCGCTGAATTCCCACTCGCATTACAGGACATCAGCCCCACCAACCGCGTCTTTCGCAGAAGCTTCTGGAACACCGACGTCGGAGGCTTTCCGCATTCGGAAGACGGAGAGACGCTCGCAATTGTCACTGCGACGTTGCAAGCCAGAAAGTTCGACTTCCTCCAGACAGTTAGCTGCATCCAGCACACTCAGCTCGTCCCGGGAACGTTGCTACCTGCTCCAATGTCGGCAAGCGAGCTTCACTCCCGCCTCAACTGGCACCGTACGACCTTGCGCCTGGTGCGCGACGCGGTCGATCCAAGGATCTCGGGTCCTCTGCTCGGTCGGTTGATGGATGGCGATCTTGGTGACTTCGCGGCCGAGGCGCACCGAGCCGATGCCTCGTATCGGGAACGGCTCCGGGAGGCCGCACAGGAGTACCTGCCGCTGGCCGACGACACCGTGTGGCCCCATGTTCGCGTGGAACGCAAGATCGGCCTGTGGCTCGTTGCGAATGGGCGATGGACCGACCTCGAGCTACTCACTCACCACTTCGCGATCTACGGGTCGATGCCGAGAACTGAGGTACGCGATGGCCGTGTGTACGCCGCCGCGGATCAGCTGCCAGGTATCGCGGGAGTTCCCCTGGAGTATCTGGAGCTGGCGGAGAGCCAAACGGCATTTTCAGGCTGCATCGAACGCATTGCATGGGACGGTGACCACCTCAAGGTCCATGGTTGGGCATTCATTCGAGGCCTCGATCTGGCTACTCATCCGCCACAGTTGACTGCATGGCTCACTGAGCCAGTGACGGGCTTCTCGTACTCATGCGAAATCACGCAACTCCACAAAGTGGCAGCAAACCAGTGGTCGATGCTGCGCTACCAGGACGTGGCAGCAGGCGGCTTCTTCATCAGCATCGACACCGGACATGTCGCCAGGACCCCGGGTCGCTGGCAGCTGCGCCTGACAATGCGAGCAGGAGGGTTGGAGCGAACCGCCCCCATCCATGCTGTCGCGCCAGGCGGTCTCCGCCGTTTGATGTCGCCACGCAACATGAAACAGGCCGATGACCAGAACAGGGTGGTCCCGAAGCTCGATTCAGAACTCGGCTTCGGGATTCACGTTCGTCCTGAGCGGATCCAGGCCCGCTGGCTCGCCACGGATGGTGCGGGCAAGGCAACAGGCGCGCTTCGGCTCGTCGATCTGCGGCTCGGTGGACTGGTGTCGGTGACAGCGGTCAGTCCAATCGGTTGCGTGGCCGGAGATCTCGGCGAAGCTGGCGCAGATGGATTGCAACACTTCGAGTTGAACTTGCCGGTGAGCGCGCGTGTAGCGGTTGACTGGGAATTCCGGGCTGTCGACATGCATCTCCACGAGCATCGCGTCTGTTGGCCCGTTGAAGATGAGTGCGGACGTCAGGTTGGCGGCGGTCTGGGTGATGCATGCTGGAGACGATCCACCACCGGATACTGCGACCTGACAACCGACTGGGTCGTGGCAGAGGCCGAGCACGGGGCCATCTCTGGTGAGGAGCTCAGCATCGACCTTCGACTCACCGGGCTCGAAGTCTCCGACTGCACCGGCGCCTACCTATCCGGCAGCCTCGCTGACGTGCCCGTGCGGGACGTGGAATCGGTAGGAGATGGCGTACGGCTGGTATTTCCCTTGCGCGCTGCCCGGTGGCGCGGACCCGAGCTTCCGCTCCCGAGCGGTGATTACCGGATCATGCTGAGATCGGGGCACCTGGTTCTCTGCTCCGAGGAGATGGTCAATCGTCTGCCCGAGGAAGGCTTGGCCACCTATCACAGTTACCGACTGGGACGTGATGGCCCGGCCGAGCTCGTGATAAGCCTTGCAGCGCCGCTGACCGATGAGGAGCGCAGCCGAGTTGCCCAAGACCGTCTGAGCATGTGGTACCAGGAGTCCACCTTCACATCCACCGAAAGCGTGCTCTTCCAGAGCTATCGCGGCGAGTTCGCCACGGACAGTCAGCTGGCACTTCACTCTCAGCTGCGCACCCAACGACCCAACCTGGAGCTGCTGTGGGGAGTCAAAGACCTGTCGGTCGCCCTACCAGATGGTGGTCGGCCCCTGCTGATAGAAAGCCGGGCGTGGTACGCCGCCCTGGGCAGCAGTCGGTACCTGTGCCAGAACATCGAGTTCGAACGGTACTTCCGGAAGAGGCCGCATCAGCGCTACCTCCAGACCTTTCACGGGTATCCGTTCAAGTCGATGGGGGCGTCGCTATGGCGCGCTCAGGGCCGGCCTGAATCGGTGATAACCAGCGAGTGTGCCCGGCGCAGCGATGCCTGGGACGCGATCGTCGTGCCGGAATCGCGGTGCGTCGATCTGTACCAGCGGGAATACCGATTCGCCGGTGAAACATTGGTCACCGGCTACCCGAGGAATGACGCACTGCTGCGCAAGGACGCTGCGGCGGCTCGTGCCCGCGTACTCGAGCAGCTTGGCATTGGGACCGACCGGATCATCGTGTTGTACGCCCCTACCTGGCGCGACAGGGTGGCCACCAGCCCGTGGACGGCAAAGCTGTTCGACGGGCTTGATCTCAGGGCGCTGGCCAAGCAGCTTGGGGATGGCTACGCCGTTCTGCTCCGTGGACACAACTACAACCTTCGGGAAGGTCTGGCGCCCATCACAGGGCACGTGTGGGACGTTTCCGCCTATCCGGAGATCAACGACCTGCTGCTTGCCGCCGACGTGGCAGTCCTTGACTATTCCTCCATCCGGTTTGACTGGCTCGTCACGGGCAAGCCAGTACTGTTTTTCGTGCCAGATCTCGTGGACTATCTGAGCTCGCGCGGTGTCTTGTTCGACTATGAGTCGACAGCACCGGGCCCACTGCTGGAGAGCACCGCTGAGGTCGCGGCGACGCTACTTGACCTCGGCGGAGTAACTTCCGAGTACGCTGCCGCCCGGGAATTATTCAACAAGCAGTTCAACAGGCTCCATGACGGGTACGCGACCGAACGGGTTATCAATGCGTTCTTCTAGCTCAACGGCGGGCAGGCGGGTCGCTGATGTCGTCCTCGACTGTCTGATCGTGCTGCTGGCGTTCGTCGGTGTGGTAATGGCGCTCTCCGGCTCACGATGGGCACCACTGTGGGTGCTGGTTTCAGTGCTGGGGATGGCCGGCCAGCTCGTCCAAACTGCACGCGACCGCACCGAAGATTGGACACCGTTCGGTCGGTCGCTGGTTCTTCGGACTTGTGCGGCGGCGGCGACGGCGGTCTGCATGGTGACTTCAGTCCCAGGTCTGCAGCAGGCTTTGGGCGCAGTCCTGGCTGCCGCAGTTGTGGTGGGATCGATCGTGGTCGAGCCTTTCGTCGCCCGGGCCACCCGATTCCGGGTGCCCATCGCCGTGCGGCTGCCGAACGTGCCCTCACGCCGCCCTCTTCGTGATCTTGGTCCGCTCGCGGTCGCTGCCAGCGCTGTGGCGACGATGGCTGGTCTGCTGCTTGCCGTGCTCGGGGCGTCGCCATGGTTGTGGGCGTTGATCAGCGTGCTTTCGGCTGCCCCGGCCGCAATGCTCGCTGTCGATGGTCGCAGCAAGATCGTCCTGGCACGTCGACTGCGGGAGCTGGTGCCGCGAGCCGTTGCCACGTACGCCCCCGACTTCGTCGTCTATACCTCACGTCCCGACGATGCGTCGTACCAAGTGATGATGTGGCTGCCGTATCTGAAACGCGCTGGACTGCGTTTCATCATCATCGCGCGTAACGCCATCCCGGCCGCAGTGCTTGCGGAGCTGACCGATGTCCCGGTCGTAGAGGCCCGCGGTATCGCTGATCTTGATGCTCTCGTGGTTCCGTCGCTGAAAGCCGCCTTCTATGTCAACGCGTCATCCGGCAACGGGGCGTTGGTTCGCTTTCAGCACCTCACCCACATCTATTTGGGACACGGCGACTCTGACAAGCCGCCTTCGTACAACCCGACGCACGCGATGTATGACCAGATCTTTGCCGCCGGTCCCGCGGCAACCCGCCGCTACGCCGCTCATGGAGTGCGGATTCCGAGCGAAAAGTTCACGATCGTCGGCAGGCCGCAGGTCGAGAACGTCAAGCAGAGCACCACTCGGATCTCGGACGTCCCAGAGCCGACGGTGCTGTACGCGCCTACGTGGCGGGGTCACGTCGAGGAGACCATGCTGTACTCGCTGCCGTCGGGTGAGCGGGTCGTATCTGCGCTGCTGGCCCGCGGTGCGACGGTGATCTTCCGACCGCATCCGTTCAGCTACGACTTCCCGGACGACGCGGCAACCATCGCACGGATCATCTCGTTGCTGGAAGCGGATCGTCGCAAGACGGGACGGCCGCATCTGTGGGGCGCCGCGGCCGAGAAGGATCGCAGCATCTTGGACTGCATCAATGACTCCGACGCCATGGTGTCTGACGTTTCGAGCGTGGTCTCGGACTACCTGTTCTCCGGAAAGCCGTTCGCCATGATCGCGGTGCCGGCCGAGCCCGAGGCGTTCGTCGTGGAATATCCGGTTGCCCGGGCGTCGTACGTCATTCGGGCAGATCTCGCCGATCTGGACGCTCAGCTGGAGAAGCTGCTCGGTGACGATCCACTGGCTGGTCAACGAGCCGACATCCGCGCGGACTACCTCGGCGACTTTCCGGCCGATAACTATGCCGCTGCCTTCGTTGATGCGGTTCACAACGTGTCACGCAAGTCCATGGAAGACATGGAAGGTGATCAGGCTGACGATGCCGCTGCGGAGCAGGCCGGCCGCGATGAGGACGACAAATCAGCTGAGGAGCAGGACGCTGGCGCCGGTGCGTTGCCTGGGCGCAGCTGGTCTAAGTACGCGCAGATCGCAGCTCGGGCAGGGCTCGATCTCGGCGGAACCGCGATTGCGCTGGTCGCCTTCGCTGTGGCACTGGCCCGTGGTCCCGGCTGGCTGATCACACTGCTGGCGGCTTTGGCATTGTGGGCAGCGTTTCAATCAGTGTCGAGTACCGTCATCGCGCCTGATCAATGGCCGCGCCTGCTGACCGAAGGCGATGCGACGCGTGCCGTCCTTTTGGTGACGCTCGCAGTCACTGCGGACAATGCTGGCCGGTTCTCCTGGCCCGTCATTGCAGCATGCGGAATGCTGCTGATCGCTACGGTCGTCGAGCGAAGGATCCGGGCGGCTTGGGGCATTGCTCCGCTGGGCCGCAACCTGCCTGATGGGCTGCGCGAAGTCCAGGATGTCGTTCCACGCGGTCTGTTGCCGATCATGGCCGCGCTAGTGATCATTATCAGCTTCCTATTGATCTTGATCGACACCCCTCCGCTGATCTTGATGTGCCTGGCTGTGTTGGTCCTTCTCAGCGCTCTTCACGTCACTGTTCGAGCGCTGGCTCGGCAAAGTGAGATCGAGCGCGGCGAGCTGCGACTGCACGCCAGTCTTGAGGGATACCGCCCGGAGTTCGTCGTGTACTTCGCCTCGACCGTTGGAGCCAATTACCAGGTGGGTATGTGGCTGCCGTACTTCCTCCGGATCGGCCGACCGTTCATCATCGTTACCCGGACGGCTCCGATGTTGAGCCAGATCGGCGAGCTCTGCGATGAGCTAGGTGTCAAGGTACCGCTGATCTACCGCAAGACTCTGCGCAGCATTGAGGAGATCATCGTCGACTCGATGACGACAGCGTTTTATGTCAACAACGCTGCTCGCAACACCCACCTTGTGGAACGACGAGAGTTGACTCACGTGTGGCTCAATCACGGGGATTCGGAGAAGCCTGCGTGTTTCAACCCGGTGCACGCTATCTACGACTTGATCTTCGCCGCCGGACAGGCTGGGATCGATCGATACGCCCGCCATGGAGTGCACATTCCCGCCGAGAAGTTCAAGATCGTTGGTCGGCCCCAGGTGGAGTTGATCAGTCCGGCTCGGGCACCGATCGGCACGATCCGGCAGCCCACGGTGCTGTACGCCCCGACCTGGCAGGGACCGTTTGCCGACAGTCGTGTCTACTCCTTGCCGGTCGGGCGGCAGATCGTCGAACAGCT
>JBKPTR010000199.1:0-22604 GCA_046735615.1 Actinomycetota bacterium | reverse complement strand
CCCACGCCAAGCTCGAGCCGCGGCGCGGCGGCGGCACACTGTGCCAGCGTCTCAAGGCCTGCCGCGGCCGGCTCGTCGTTCGACCACAACGAGTGGTACCCGAGGCGCTCACAGTGCACTGCCAGGTCGCGAACAAGTCCCGCGTCGAGGCCCACGCTGAAGCCCAATCCCCGCCGGATCATCAGGGGAGCCCGAACAGCGGGCGGTAGTTGGCCCGGAAAATGTTGCGTCCCCAGCTGCGCAGCAAAAGGTTGCGTATGGCGGGTGGCAGGTTGCGGGTGCGATCTCGGCGATGCGTCTGGGCTCTAACCCACTGGGTCTGTGGGCGGCGCCGAGCCTGGAACGTCGCCATTGCCTGCGCGATGTCGGGTCCAGAGGCGAGGGATTCGGCGAGTACCAGACCCTCTTCGAGGGCCATGGCGGCGCCTTCAGCCATGTTGGGTGACGTCGCGTGAGCGGCGTCGCCGACGAGGAGCACCGATCCGTATGACCACCGGTCAAGAGACACCTCCTCGATCGGTGCCAGGTGCCCGGTTGATCATCGACAACGCCTTCCGACAGGCGGCAGTCACGCCGACCTACGTTTTCCGTTCGGACGACAACCCAACCATCCAGGGCTTGGTCGGCTCAGGGCTGGCGTACGCGGTGCTGCCACTGCTCACGGTGGACGAGAACGATCCCAACGTGGCTGTCATCCCCATCCGGCCCGAGCCTCCGCCACGCCGGCTCGGGATCTCATGGCATCCTGAGCGCAGGCCGCCAGTGGCCCTTGTGCCCTTTGTCGAGGCGGCAGCCGAGATTTGTCGCGACCTCGGCGAGCAGTGGGCAGCCTCGCGTGCCGCGTGATCACAGCGCGCAATGCGAGGTACGACACGAATCAAGATCAGCCCCGGCGGAACCGGCCTCACGGGCGACCCAGCGGTTGAAGCTGACGTCGGCGCGCCAGCCCGGTCAGCGTGGCAGCACGAGGCTGCCCATCGCAAGATTTGTGGCTGTGGGGACCGGTTGACAGAAGCATTCATACAACCATATGGTTGTATGAATGCAAATCGCTCCACCCGACTTCGACCGCATGTTCGGCGCTTTGGCCGACGCCACCCGGCGGGACATCGTGCGGCGTGCGGTCGACGCCGAGGAGGGCGTGGCCGAGCTGGCCAGCCATTACTCCATGAGCTTCGCGGCGGTGCAGAAGCACGTCGCTATCCTCGAGCGGGCCGGGTTGATCACCAAGGAGCGCAGCGGGCGCCGCAAGATCGTCCGCACCAATCCCGAGACGCTGCGCGTTGCACGCCGCCTGCTCGACCGATACGAGCAGCTGTGGCGCGCGCGGATCGACCGCATGACGAGGCTCGTTGCCGACACACCCAACAGGAAGGAAACCGAACGATGACCGTCAGTGCCGTTCGCAAGGACATCGACAACCTCACCATGACCCTCGACGCCGAGTTCCACGCATCGCCCGAGCGAGTGTGGCAGCTGTGGGCCGATCCGCGCCAGCTCGAGCGCTGGTGGGGCCCGCCAACCTACCCCGCCACGGTGACATCGCATGCCCTGCGCCCCGGTGGCCGCGTCGAATACCACATGACCGGACCCGAGGGCGACGAGGCGCACGGCTACTGGGAGATCGTGGAGGCCGATGCGCCGCGTCGGCTCATCTTCCGCGACGGCTTCGCCAACGCCGACGGCACACCGAACTCCGACTTGCCACTCAACGAGCCCCGTGTGTCGATCGCGGAGATTGGTGAAAGGCGGACACGGATGACGATCCAAACCATTTTTCCGGACGCGGCGGCGATGGAGCAGCTGATCGCCATGGGCATGGAGGAAGGCCTGAATGAGGCCGTCGGACAGATCGACGCGATCCTCGCCGAGGACGCCGCCGCACGGGCCTGACGGGAGGCGAACGCAGGAGAAGAGGTCGTGTCATAGGCCGGCTGATCAACACGACCGCGATGACGGTGGATGGCGTGATCGACATGCGCGAGTCGTTCGTGGCCTAGGGCGAGCACGACGAGGCGAACTTGTCGCTGTTCAGTGACGACGCAGCGATGCTGCTGGGTCGCAAGACCTACGAGGGTCTGGCCGAGTTGCGAGCGCGAGACGACGTATTTCGGGATACTGGCCGATCGTCCAGACCTAACGGTCACGAGCCCAATGAGATTGACTGTTAGAACAGTCCATAAAGGCACGAAATCACAAGGTTCCGAGGAGACACCGTGACCACCACGACCAAGCCGACGACCCAGACCCTCGCCGTCCCAGGTGCCACATTGGCGTACGACGTCCGGCGTAACGACGCCAGCACCGAGCCGATCCTGTTCTTGATCGGCTCACCGATGGGCGCAGCCGGCTTCGGCACGCTGGCCGGGCACTTCACCGATCGCACTGTGATGACGTACGACCCCCGCGGTTCCGAGCGCAGTCAGAAGACCGATCCGATGAGCCCGTCCACGCCCGACGATCACGCCAACGACCTGCATCGGATCATCCAGGCAGCAGGCGGCGGCCCGGTCGACCTATTTGCAAGCAGCGGTGGCGCGATCAATGCGCTGGCGCTCCTGGCCGAGCACCCGGAAGACGTACGGACGCTGGTGGCGCACGAGCCGCCGCTCGCCTCGATCCTTCCCGACCATGAGCACGCGCTGGCAGCCGCCCGCGCGGTCTACGAGACGTACCAGCGAAGCGGTTGGGGCGCGGGGATGGCGCACTTCATCGCGGTCAGCAGCCATCAGGGACCATTCACGGCGGAAATCGCCAGTCGGCCGGCGCCCGACGCGGCGATGTTCGGTCTGCCGACCGATGACGACGGCTCGCGTACGGACCCTATGCTCGGCCAGATCATGATCACCGGCACCCATTACGAGCCCGACTTCGACGCGCTGCGGGCCGCACCGACCCGAATTGTGATGGCCGCCGGCGCGGAGTCGGAGGGCCAGATGACGAGCCGTGCCGCCCTCGCCGTTGCAGAGCGCCTCGGCACCGAGCAGGTGATTTTCCCAAGCGACCATGCCGGGTTCCTCGGCGGTGAGTACGGCCAGACCGGCGACCCGGACGCATTTGCCGTGAAGTTACGTGAGGTTCTCGCCTCGAGCGCCTGATCGAGCGCCGGCTGTCGTGCCGTGTGTTTAGAGGTTTCGCCAGGCCCGGCCGTCGCGCTCGAGCAGGTGGTCAGCTTCGGTGGGCCCCCAGGATGCGGCCTCATAGAGCGGGATGGGACGGGCGTCGTCTTCCCAGTAACTGATGATGGGATCGATGATGCGCCAGCACTGGGCCACCTCGTCTGAGCGGATGAACAGGGTCGGGTCGCCGACCAGCGCATCAAGCAGAAGCCGCTCGTACGCCTCGGGGGATTCCTCGACGAAAGTGGCCTCGTAATTGAATTCCATCGTCGCGGAGCGGACCAAGAAGCTGTGACCCGGCACCTTCGCGCCGAACCGCAAGGTGATGCCCTCGTCGGGTTGGATCCGCAGGATCAGCGCGTCTGGGGAGAGCCCGGTGGCTTGGTCTAGCCGGATCGGCAGATGTGGCGGGCGCTGGAATTGCAGCGTGACCTCGGTGATTCGCCTCGGTAGCCGCTTGCCGGTGCGGATGTAGAACGGCACCCCGGCCCAGCGCCAGTTGTCCACGTCCAACCGGAGCGCGGCGTAGGTCTCGGTGCGGCTGAGCGGGTTGACCCCTGGCTCGTCCCGGTAGCCGGGCATGAGTTCGTCCTGGGTGCCGCCGCGGGTGTATTGGCCGCGGACGGCGATCCGGTCGATGTCCTCCATGGTTGGCAGCCGAATTGACTGCAAAAGCTTGACCTTCTCGTTGCGGACCGCCTCGGCCTCGAACGAGGCCGGGGGCTCCATCAGCGCCAGCGCCAGTACCTGAAGTACGTGGTTTTGCAGGATGTCGCGAGTGGCGCCCGCGTGCTCGTAGAAGCTGCCGCGGGTGCCCACACCGAGGGTCTCTGCGACCGTGATCTGCACATGGTCGACCCAGCTGCGATTCCAGATCGGCTCGAAGATCGCGTTGGCGAACCGCAGCGCCAGCAGATTCTGGACGGTGTCCTTCCCCAGGTAATGGTCGATGCGGAACACCTGGGACTCGTCGAAGGCCACGTGCACCCGGTCGTCCAGCGCCTGCGCGCTGCGCTCGTCGTGCCCGTACGGCTTCTCGATGACTATCCGGGAAAACGACCCGTCGGGGGGACGGTTCAATCCGGCGCCGGCCAGACCATCGATCACCGGGCCGAACGCCTCCGGCGGCGTGGCGAGGTAGAACAGCCTGTTCCCGGAGGTCCCGCGCTCGGCGTCGAGCGCCTCGAGCGTCTCCCGCAGCCGGCGGTAGGTGTCAGGATCGTCGTAGCCGCCGGCCACATACCGGAAGCCCTCGTTCAGCGCCGGCATCACCGAGCTTTCCGCGCCAGCCATCCGGGACCGGAAATCAGCAGGCTCCATCTGGGTGCGGGCCACCCCGACCACTCCGAACTCCGCAGGTATCCGCTTGTGCCGCGCCAGGTTCTCCACTGCCGGGCCAAGCTTGCGCGCGGTCAGGTCCCCGGATGCGCCGAAGATCACCACCGCGGCGGGCGGTGCCTTGCGCTCTTCAATCACTGACTGCCCTGCGGCTGCCTGAGCGGGGGTCATCTCTGTCGTCATTTGGGGCCATCCCTTCTGTCGGGGCACCAGACCTTATTGCCTTACTTGCCGCAAGCTAACCGGCGCCGGGCCGTGCGGCCTCGCTGTTATTCATTGAGGTCTCGCCCGATCGTTCTTATTGTCTCTTCTGCGTCGCCACATCGCATTTCGAGCCTCACGCGGCCGCTTTGCCGATCAGGATCATGATCATGATCCTGCGCCAGCCGACACGTAACTGAGACCGCGACCTCAGGAGCGAACCAACGACCCAGTAGCGCAGGACATCTGCCTCTACGGAAGCTCGGGTGGGATCTGCTCCGATCGAAGTAGAGACAGTGTGACCTCTAAGGAGGCTCGTGCAGGAAGCCATTTGGGTCCAGATCTTTTGGATCGCGTGCGTCGCTACGGCGATTGTGGCCAGTGTCCTGGCGACATGGAGCAGAAGGGCTCGATACATCGGGCGTTTGGCCGTCGGTGTGCTCATGCTCTTCGGCGGGGCAGTTTTCCTTAGCCATCTCCAGACGGGACACGCGAGCTGGCTGCTCACGCTCAGTAAAGCCTGTGAGTTGCCTGCTCGTCGGCGACTATCTGACGTGCTGCCTGGGACCGGTCATGGTCGACGTAGGCACCTGCTCCGGAACAGGGCCACCCTGCGGCAGTGCTCGGGCCTCTTCTTTGGCTTTGACACCGTCGGGCCCGGCGATGACGTAGACGACCGTCGCGATGAAGACCAAGCCCAGCAGGCCGACGACGAGTAGAACCACACACCACGTCTTGTCTGGCAAGTGCGCCGTATTCAGCACTGCACCTATCCAGGCCACAAAGTGCGCAACCGCCGCGAACAGCAAGATCAGGACCGCCAACCCCATCAGGCCAAGCAACGTCCACGACAAGGCGCCGGACTTGATACCGGTCACATCGGGTCCGCTCATCACGAAGATGTCGTTGCTAATCGCCAGGGCAACCATGGTTCCCATTAGCACAAACCCCGTAACCAGCCCGACAAGGCTGCCCCAGAACCACGTGACGATCATCGACTTCGTCATATCGACCACCTCCAAGTTCCAGAGTGCACGATTGCCCAACAGAGATTTGAAGGACCAAGGTCATTCCATTCCCCGACGCATGTCGTGTTGGTCCAACCGCGACTCTCCCTCCGGGCAGGCACTGTCATCTTCGAAGCAACAGTCGCCGCGATGGGCTTCGTTGTGCCTTTGGTGCTCGTCTTCTTCTACGGCGGGCTCTACAACCGAACGCAGAGCATCCTGTTATGCATCCTGTTGCACGCGAGCTTCACCGCTGCCCAAGATCATCTGTTGCTGATCACTGATTCGCGGATAGTCGATGCCGTCCTGCCTGGTACGTCGTGGCGGCCAGTGTGATCATCGCTGCCACTGGTGGTCGGCTCGGCATGCCCACCAGAAGGCTTATGTCAATGTGGTTCTCCAATAACGACGACATTCGATAGCTCCCAGGTGTCGCGCCGGCCGAAGCACCAAACGCAGGGCCGGGTTATGCATCGGCTAGTCGGAGCCGGATTCGCCGCCGCGGCAGCGCTTGCCAGCTGTTGGCAGAGGCAATGAAACGGTGAGCAGGGTCCTTCGGCCGTCAGAGAACTGATGACATGTTGATCACTTTGTGGTAAGTCGCGGACTACATAGCCGAGGACCACGGACAGCCGATATGCAATTGCGTCACCGTCGATCTGTGCCCGATACGGTCGTCGTGTGTCGAACCAGGCAGCCGTCAAAACCCGGGCATCGCTGACACGCCGCTACCTGCCCGGGGTCTGGGTGCTTCGCGGGTATCAGCGAGGCTGGCTGCGGGGGGATTTGCTGGCAGGAGTGACGGTCGCGGCCTACCTGGTCCCGCAGGTGATGGCGTACGCGGAGGTAGCCGGATTGCCCGCGATCGCTGGATTGTGGGCAGCGGTCGCCCCGCTCGTTCTCTATGCCATTCTCGGCTCGTCGCAGCAGCTCTCCATCGGCCCCGAGTCCAGCACCGCACTGATGACTGCGACGGCGGTCGCCGTGCTGGTCGCCGGTGATCAGCAGCACTACGCAGAAACAGCCGCAGCGCTTGCGCTGGCAGTGGGCGCGATCTGCCTGGTCTGCTGGCTGGCGAGGCTTGGCTTCCTTGCCAATCTGCTTTCCCATCCGGTCCTCATCGGCTACATGGCCGGTATCGCGGTGCTGATGATCGTCAGCCAGCTCGGCAAGGTGAGCGGTGTTTCCGTGGAAGGCGATTCCACCCTCGCCGAACTGCGGTTCTTCGTTACCCATCTCGGTCAGGTTCATCTGCCGACTCTGCTGGTTGCTGCCGGCAGCCTCGCACTGCTCGTGGCGTTTCAGCGATTACTGCCGCGATGGCCGGGCCCGCTGATCGCGATGATCTTAGCCGCACTCGCGGTCGCGGTGGTCGACGTGGACCAGATGGGGGTCGATACCGTCGGCGCTGTTCCGCGGGGGCTGCCCCCAGCCTCGATTCCCGACTTCTCCAGCATCGACCTGAGCACCCTGCTCCCTGCCGCGCTCGGAGTGACAATCGTCGCTTACACCGACAACATCGTGACGGCGCGTGCCTTCGCAGCCAGGCGAGGGCAGGAGATTGACGCCCGCCAGGAGTTTCTAGCCCTGGGTGCGGCCAACCTCGGTGCTGGGTTGTTCTCCGGCTTTCCCGTCAGCAGCAGTGGCAGCCGCACGGTGATCGGGGACGCGGTTGGTAGTCGCACCCAGCTGTACTCCGTCGTCGCAGCCGCAATCGTGCTGCTCACCTTATTGTTTCTGGGTCCGGCGCTCTCCACCTTTCCACTAGCCGCCCTGGGTGCCCTCGTGATCTTCGCCGCACTCCGATTGATCGATTTCGCGGAACTCCGCCGGATCGCTCGGTTCCGCCGCAGCGAGCTGTTTTTGGCGTTGGCCACCACGGCCGCAGTGTTGATTTTCGATGTGCTGTACGGGATAGCGGTGGCGGTAGGGCTATCGATTCTGGATCTGTTACGCCGCATCGCCCGCCCGCACGATGGGATTTTAGGCTTCGTTCCCGGCCTGGCCGGGATGCACGACATCGACGACTACGACACCGGACGTCAGGTGCCCGGCCTGCTCGTCTATCGCTACGACGCGCCGCTGTTCTTCGCCAACGCCGAAGACTTCAAGCGCCGCGCACTGGCCTCGGTCGACGCTGCGGATCCACCGGTCGAGTGGTTCCTGCTGAACGCCGAAGCGAACACCGAAATCGACCTGACAGCAGTCGACGCCCTCGAGGATGTGCGCAAGACGCTGGCCGAACGCGGCATCGTTTTCGCACTTGCCCGAGTGAAGTTCGAGCTTCGCGAGATCCTGGCCTCTACCGGGTTCATCGACCGCGTCGGTGAGGACAAGGTGTTCATGACGCTGCCTACGGCGGTGGGCGCGTACGAGCAGTGGTACGCGGGTCGTCACCTCGGCGAGACGCCGAATGTCGAACCTTGACGGACGACTGTCCGTCCACCATGGTGATCGATCTCCCGCTGTGCTGAAGACCAATGGCCCTGCCGTTTACCTCGGCAGCGAGCAAGGCTGTTGAGCAGCCTCCTAAGTCGGGAAAGAGGCTGGACCGTTCAGAGGTGACCATTGCAGACCAAGCTCCACTGCCCTTCCTCACAACCTGGCCGTCGGTTGGCAGATGTGTTCTCGCGTCGGTAAGGCTGCTGGCTTCGGGCCGGGTACACCAGCCCCGCACGCGCGTCGGGCAGGGGCTGCGTTTCGCCGGCGGTTCGGCCGCGCGCGTGTACCGGGAGACCGTGGGCTCAGCTCCGCCGGTTCTCCCGCGCCACTCAAGGTCAAGGATTTGAGCCGTGAGGAACTCCAGAACGCCTACCGGCAGGCGATCACCGCGGTGTCCGACGCGATATCGCCTTGGCCTGACTGGATCTTGCAGTTCGCCAGCGGGGACACCGGCCCGGTGTTGGTTCGGCAGTCTAGAGACGCGCGTCTGCTCGTCGTAGGCACTCGTGAACATGTTGGTCTGGGGCGGCTGGTGAGTAGCTCAGTGAGTCACTATTGCCTAAGTCATGCTGTCTGTCCGGTAGTCGCGGTCCGGCCCCCGCTTCTGATCGCCGTGCCGACGATTCCGACATGATTGGGCCAGACACGACGGGGCGTAGTCCGCTGTCGACAAATGAGGGTGCTGCTGCGGAATGACCGAAACTGGATAGGTTGCCTGATCGAGTACGGCACGCGCCACTGATCGAGTCGAGTGGGTCCATTCGCAGCCGCGAGGAGGGGCTTGCCAACAGCGAGAGCTGCACCTCGCTGACACTGAGGCCACGGGAGCGCGTCATCGCCGGGTTGCGCTGCTTGAGATGAGGCGCGAAGGGCGACATCAAGGCACAGGCGCCCATGGCTGTCATCCTGTTCGCGGCGCACATCGTGCTTGTGTACTACTTGGTGTTCTGACTGGGACGAAGGAAACCCTCATGAAGATTTTGGTCACTGGCTTCGACGCGTTCGAAGGTGAGCCGATAAACGCGTCATGGGATGCGGTGCGCCGGCTGCCGGACACGGTAGAGCGTGCCGAGATCATCAACGTGCAAATTCCCACGTCATTCGGCCGTTCAGCCGATGTCGTCAGGGCTGCGATCCTGGAGCACGATCCTGATGTGGTCGTCAGTGTTGGGCAAGCAGGCGGCCAATTCGCCATCAGCCCGGAGCGCGTGGCCATCAATGTCGATGACGGGCGGATACCCGACAACGACGGTAACCAGCCGATCGACACACCGATCCGATCTGACGGGCCCGCGGCCTACTTCAGCTTGCTGCCCGTCAAAGCGATGGTCACGGCCATGAATAAAGCGGGGATTCCAGCCGCGGTGTCCAATACCGCAGGGACCTACGTCTGCAATCACATCATGTACCAAGTCCTGTACATGATCGATCGCGAGTTTTCCGGGAAGCGTGGCGGCTTCGTTCATGTGCCGTACAGCCCTCAGCAGGTCGTCGACAAGCCGGGCGAGCCATCGCTCGGCATCGACGACATGGCTAGCGCGCTGGCGCGGGTCTTGGCGCGATCGTCGAGTACAAAGACAAGCCGGACGAGCGCAGCGTCGGCGGAGCAATCCACTAGGAACTGCCGAGATCGCCGACCGGCTTGTGTGCTGAGTCCGAGGACCACTCCGGCGCATCTACGATCGATCGTCGACAAGCTCGGCGTGAATAGCCGGACGGCCGCCGCTTCGCTGTTTCGCCAATTGACACGACTGAGATCAAAGTCACTGGCGCCGCAGCACGACGCTGCTTGAGCTGCTGTCGGCCTCTGACGCTACTTTCCAGCCGCGCGGCGCGCAGCCAGCTCGATTTGCGCCATGCCCAAGACTCGTACGATCGCGGCAATAGTCGACGTTAGCTTCGCTGGATCAGTGACGGTCGGCTGTGGTGGCCACTTGATCAATATGGCCGCGGGCGTGTCGGGAGGTTGGACTAGCTCTATGACAAGTCGATCGGATCGGCTGACCGATCCGGCCGCAAGGAAGTGATCTGAGTCACTTGACCGTGAACTGTCTGTACGCCCGAGGTCCCCCACGCGACCAAGTTTTCCACAGATGCAGATAATTTGTCCCGCGCTGGACAGAATGCCATCAAATCTCTCGAATCCGCGGCGGTCGTTGCGGACAATTACCTGGCCTCTCGAGGGCTAGATTCCTAAGGCCGGTTGGTCTTATTGGCACCACCAACGCTTTCTTGATCTTGGAACCGCGAAAGGGAGCGCCGCAAATTCTGCACATGGCCAGCACGGATGTGCGGATCTGTAGGCGCCTGCTGTCGATGCCTGTCGGGCGCGGGACCGTACCCGGGGAGGCTATTTCGGCTGCCTGCGGGCTGCGGTCTCGCCATTCACGAACTCGTCGGTCTCGACGACTGCCATGCTCAAACACGGCGGTGAAGGATGAGGACGAGAGCGTGAAACGCACTAGTCGGTGGCGAGCCCGACGAGCCGGTACACGCGGCGGGAGCCGGCCAGTCCCTTGAGCTCGTGCTCGCCAGCGTCCTCCAACCGGAGGTCGGCGCCTTCGAGCAGGCTTGCCGTCGGTGCTGAAACGAGTACTTCACGAGGGCTGGCCAATGCTGCGATACGAGCGACAGCGTGTACGGCGACGCCGCGGATGTTTCCGGCGTCGCGCTCGACTTCGCCCGAATGGACGCCTGCACGGATCTGGAGACCACCGTGCAGCGCGCCATCGCGGATCGCTGCCGCACACCGCACAGCTCGTGCTGCGCCGTCGAAGAAGGCAAGAAAGCCGTCGCCCGTCGTATAGACCTCCACGCCGCGAAACCGATCCAGCTGGATCCGCACTCCCTCGTTGTGTCTAGCCAGCAACTCCTTCCAGGCCGCATCTCCAAGCCGAACGGCTACTTTCGTGGAGTCGACGATGTCGGTTACGAGCAGGGTCGCAACGAAGCGCTCGCCCGCCTCGGCCGGCTTGGCCCAGCCGTGCACGCCGCCGAACTCGATTGTCACAAAAGGTTTGTCGCCGATCACCCGCGCGTTGTGCCCAGGCGGGATTTCAAACGCCTCGCCGGCGCGAAAGATCCGCCGCGCGCCGGTGTCAGTTTCGATTTCTACTTCGCCTTCGAGGACAACGCCTTGGTGATGGTGCTGGCAGCTGGGCGACCCGGCCACTGGTTTCACGTGCTCGGCCCAGCTCCACCCCGGTTGGTGGACGAGGCGGGCGACATGCGCCTCGCCGAGAAGCACGACCTGCACGGTGACTAGAGGAAGCGTGACGAGCTCATCGGGCTCGTCGAATCGCTTCGACTGGAGCCTCGCCATGTGTTCAGGCTACGGCTCGGCGACTTCGTCCCGCTGAGCACCAGCAGGGGACATCGCAACGAACACCTACCGTCGAGAGATCAGCACCTTGCCGTCGCGAAGCTGGACGGTCATCGCGTCGCTCGTCGGGAGCGGGCGCAAGCTCGCCCTCAGGAAGGCTCACCTCAGCGAGGCTCGTTCGCTTGGCCGCTAGTCATCCAGGCTTCCCATGGTCAAGTTGACGGTAGTTCCGGTCATGCCACTCGCCTTATCGGAAGCCATGAAGACCGCCACGTTCGCCATCTCCTCGAGCGTCATAAGCCGTCGCGGATGGGTCTTGCTTGCGAGGACTCCTGCCACTGTTCCCAGGTCATTCCTGATGCCTTTGCGCGAGGCTCGAAGGCTTCCTTGATCGTGCGCGTCGCCGGCATGGCCTGTGGTCGGAGACCGACCACGCGAATGCCGTGGGGTGCGAGTTCGGCGGACAGATCGCGAGTGAGGGCCTCCATTGCGGCCATCGCCGGACCGTAGCCTCCCACCAGGGGGATGCCCGTACGCGAGTGGAGCGCAGTGACCCTCATGATCACCCCCGACCTATTCGCGATCATCCGCCTTGCGGCCAGGCGTGCGGTCAGAAAGTACGACGTCGTGTAGGTCGCGATCGGTAGCGAGAATTGCTCGGCATCAAGCTCGACCAGAGGGACACCCAGAATCTTCGTATCCGGAATGCCGACCGCGTTGAACGAGATGTCCACGCGTCCCGCCTTATCGATCATGGACTGTAGATGCTTTTCCACAGCTTGCTCGTCGAGGGCGTCTACCTCCGCGGCCTCAGCGGATCCGCCGGCGGACACGACGTCCTTGGCGACAACCTCGACGGATGGCAGGTCGCGCCCTGTGAGAAAAAGATTGGCACCCTCGGGCGCAAAGGCGCGTGCGACAGCGCTGCCGATCGAACCCCCGGCTCCGTAGATCACCGCAACCTTGTCCTTCAGCATCATCTCTGGTTCCTTTCTGCGGGGGTGGTCGTACTCGCCTACCCATGAGTTGAGACCGACGGGCACGCGGCTGCCTTTCGCCATCCGCTGATGTCTGGATCGTCCGAGCCGTCGATGATGCAGACACCGCGACGTCGAGACACTGGGCGCCTACAAACCGCCCAGTTCGCCCGTCGACTGGTGTCGATACAACATGGAACTGCGAAGGTGCGAGAGAGGAGCTGCGAGCGTCGGAAATCGCGCGCCGCCGAGCGGAGCCAGGCTGGCGCGCCGCTGTCCTGGACGAGTGAGTGAGCAGACACGCCTTTCGTCTGCGAGCGAGGGAGGAAGGCAGCGGCTTACGGGCGCCGGCCTCAGCGAGCGGAGCGAGCAATGTGTTCAGAGCGAGCCGACATGCTTTTCGTCGGCGAGGGAAGACGAGGCCGGATTCGAGAGCGCGATGCGCGAGCAGCTCAAGAAGAGGGTGACGCGAGAGTGGAGCTGGTGACAGCCGACCTGATTTCGAGGGCGCGGGCTGGGGACGGCGAAGCGTTCCGAGCGCTGACCGAGCCGCACCGCCGAGAGCTACAAGTGCACTGCTACCGGATGCTCGGATCCCTCCAGGACGCCGAGGACGCCCTCCAGGACACGCTGCTGGCCGCCTGGCAAGGCTCGCAGGGTTCGAGGGCTGCGCCTCGATCCGCACCTGGCTCTACCGGATCGCCACTAGCCGGTGTCTCAACGCATTTCGCGCGGCCAGCCGACGCCCCGCCAAGGAGTGGGACATGCCCCGGGTTGAACCGCCCGAGCCGACCCGGCTCGGTGAAGTCGTGTGGCTCGAGCCATATCCCGACGCCCTCCTCGAGGGGATGATCGACATCCCGATCGGTTCCGAGGCACGCTACGCACAGACCGAAGCCATCTCCCTCGCCTTCGTGACCGCGCTTCAAGTCCTGCCGCCTCGCCAGCTCGCCGTCCTGATCTTGCGTGACGTTCTCGGATTCCATGCGAACGAGGTGGCTGACATGCTGGACTCAACCGTGGAATCGGTCAACAGCGCCCTGAAACGGGCCCGCGCCAGCCTGCAGCGCCGCCTGCCGGCGGCCGACGAGCGGGAGCCGGCTCCCGCTCCCGACTCACCTTCCAAGCAGGCGCTCATGGCAAATTTCGTCCGCGCCTACGAGTCCGGCGATGTCGACGCGCTGGTCGGCTTGCTCACCGGCGATGTCTTCCTCTCCATGCCACCGATTCCCCTCGAATACGAGGGTCGCGGCATCGTGGCCCGCCTCTTCGCCAGCATCTTCCGCTCGGGCCGAAGGGTTGACCTCGTGCCGACGCGAGCCAACGGCCAGCCGGCGTTCGGGGCCTACTTGCGCGCCTCTACCGGCATCCGCCATGGAGCCGGCCTATTCGTCCTCACCCTCGCCGGCGATCGAATCAGCGCCTTCACCCGCTTCGACAGCAGCGTGCTCCCATGGTTCGGGCTGCCACGATCGCTCCCAAGCCGATAGCCAGCTTCGGAGTGCGCGCGGCTTACAGCTTGACCGACTGGCCGTGACGGAGGAGATGGACGCTGGTAGTTGGTGCCACTCGCGCAACGTGTTCGGCGAATGCCTCAGCCGGTAGATCAATCAGCTCCGGGCGCTGACGAAGGCCGATGGGCCACCAGGTACCCCAGTGCACGGGGACGGCACCATCTGGCTGAGTGCGGCGGACCACGTAGGCTGCTTGCTCGGCGTCGAGATGGCCGTGGTCAAGCGTGGGTCCCCAGCCTCCAACTGGCACCAAGGCGACGTCGATGTTCGTCAACTCGTCAAAGGCCACGTTCGGACCTGTGTCGCCCGGATACCAGCACCGGCGAGAACCCTGGATGAGAAAGCCGAGCGCGGGTCCGCGATGCGGACTCCCGGGGTGTCGCCGGCCGTCATGGTCGGCGGCCAAGACGCGTATCTGCAGGCTGCCGAACTCCACGAGGTCACCCGGCTCTACCTCCCAGAGCTTCACGCCGCGGGCGGCGATTGGCCTGAGCAGGCGTCGCGAACCTGCCGGGGCGATGAGAACCGCGGAGGCCGGGATGAGTCGGAGCGAAGGCAGGTGGGTGTGGTCGGCGTGTAGGTGGGACACCAGAACAAGATCTGCCTGCGCAGCCTGCAGGGGCGGAACCGAACCGCGGACTCGACGGAGATGGCCCAGCCGAGCGGTCAGAACGGGGTCGAATAGGACGGTCGTATCGCCGTCCCGCCACGTGCTAGTGCTGTGCCCCCACCACGTGAGTGTGCCCGTCACGGCGCAGCTTGCTCGCTTCTCTAGTCGTTCAGGTTCTGGCATCGGTTTAGACCACCATCATCGGTGTCGCTGTATCGCTGTGGTCGCACCAGGCTCACCCAAGGCAGAGTGCCGGATCTGGTCGGGTAATTTGCAAGTCAGGGCGTCCGCTCGTACATGATCAGACTGAGCGTGGCCGCCAGGCATTACGCGGATGTGGGTCAGGGGGCACGTGTGGTTGAAGTGTCCGAACGAGCGCAAGCTCAGTCTCGGGCCCGTCTGCGCCTGGGCGACATCGCCCGGCTGATCGCGGTGTGGCTGGTCGCGTCCGCCGCGTTAGCGCTCGCCGATGCGCTGTTGCCAAACCTGACGGCCGAGGCATTTTGGGCCTACTTTGCCGCCACAGCAGTTGCTGGCCTACTTGGGCTGATGTTCCGGCCCGTGCTCGTCCTGCTGGCCGCCCGCATTGGCTGGCTAGCGGTCGTTCTTGCCGGTCTGGTCGGACAGGCATTGCTGGTCTACGCCGCGATCTGGATCGTGCCGGATATCAACGCCACTTTCTGGTCGGCCTTCTGGGCCGCGTGGATCGTCGCGGTGATCGCCACCGCTGTGGCCTGGCTGGGAAGTGCCGGCACTGATGACTCGTTCACGGCATCGCTGCTCCGGCGCCGAGTGGCCGGCAAGCCCCTCGCCGACCCGGAAGTGGATGGTGTCGTGTTCGTCCAGTTGGATGGCGTCGCGTTCCCGGTCTTACGGTGGGCTATCCAGGCGGGCAGGGTCCAAACCCTACGGCGCTGGGTCACGTCGGGAGACTATGTGCTCCGAGAGTGGACGGCACAGCTGCCGTGTACCACGCCGGCCAGTCAGCTGGGGATTCTGCATGGCACGGTGGCGGGGGTCCCCGCCTTTCGCTGGTACGACCGTGAGCTCGGTCGAGTCTTGATCGCGAACCGGCCGGCCGATGCGGCAGTCATCGAGCAGCGCGCGACAACCGGGACCGGGTTGCTTGCCGACGACGGACTTGCCCTAGGCAACCTCTTCACTGGCGACGCGCCGCGCGCCATGCTCACCATGAGCAGACTCGGCAGTGGCCGAGGGTCCGAAGCCACGCGGCATACGTTCGCCTGGTTCGTCACCAACCCCAACGGGTTCACCCGGGGTCTGGTGCGGACGGTTGCGGAGATCATGAAGGAGCGGTGGCAGGCCGCTCGACAGACACGCCTCAACGTCCTGCCGCGCATCCACCGCGGATGGACCTTCGCCGTTCTGCGAGCCGCCACCAACGTGCTGCAGCGCGATCTCAACACCGCGGTAATCGCGGAGGAGATGTGGAAGGGGACGAGGAGCATCTACGTCGACTATGTCGATTACGACGAGATCGCCCACCATGCTGGCATGTTCCGTCCCGAGTCGCTTGCTGCCCTTGACGGCTTGGATCGGGTCCTGGGAACACTGGAGCGGTTGGCGGCGCATGCTGCTCGGCGCTACCACATCGTGGTGCTCTCTGATCACGGCCAGTCCCAAGGCCAGCCGTTTCAGGACCGCTTCGGCGCGGATCTGGGGGAAGTGTGCACGAAACTCATGGACGAGGAAGTGGTCTCCCTTGACGCCCCGGTCGAAGAGTGGGGGCGAGTTGAATCCCTCGCCGAGGACCTCTCAGGCACCGGCCTCAGTGGCCGCGCCGCCAGCCGCGCAGCCTCGGTAAGCAGGCGACACATCGATCAGAGCGCCGAACCCGTGACCGGCGCGGATCTCACTGTGCTCGGCTCGGGGAACCTCGGCATGTTGTACGTCCATTCCCCTGTCCGGCTCACCCTTGAGGATCTGGGGGAGCGCTGGCCCAAGCTCATTCCCGGTCTTTGCGCACACGAGGGCGTCGGATTCGTTGCTGGCGTTGACTCTTCCGGAGTGCCATGGGCGATCGGTGCGAATGGCCGTATCCGGCTCGATACCGGTGAGGTGGGCGGAGAAGACCCTCTCCGGCCTTACCGAAACCATGCTGCCCGGGTGCTCCGCCGCGCGGTCGTGATGCCGGAAGCCCCCGACCTCTACGTCAACAGCCGCGTCGATGACGTCACGCTCGACGTCGCTGCCTTCGAACCTCTCGTCGGTGCCCACGGAGGCCTGGGCGGCTGGCAGGATCGTGCAGTCCTGCTGACCCCACGGACGCTCGCGCACGTCCTGCCTACACAGCACATCGAAGGAGCCGATCGCCTCCACGCTGTGCTGGTGGCAATGCTCCGTGCGGTCGGACAGCGCACAACGGTGCTGGACCGGCCTGATCAACAGAGCGGTCCAGACCCCGACCTGCCAGTGGAGTCCTAGCCGTACGCTTTGCGGGTATGTCGATACCTCGGTGCTGACAGTCGGTTACGCCGATGAGGAATGCTCGATGTTCATCAGCTTGCAAGGAGCCCTTCATGAAGGATGCCGAGGACACCGATACCAACGCCGGATTTACCCTTAGTCGCGTGCTGTCCGCTACGCCATCTGAGGTGTTCGCCCATTTCACCGAACCAGCACTCTTCTCGCGCTGGTTCATTGTCGAAGGGTTTGCCACACCGGCGTCGCGTGTGAACCTCGACCCCCGGCCCGGGGGAACGATTAGCGCGGTGATGGTGCCAGACGAGGATGGCCCGGAGATCCCGTTCACTGCCACGTACGGCATCGTCGAATCACAACGCCGGATTCAGTTCAAGTTCACCGATCCGGCCGAGATCGTCACGATCTCCTTACTTGACCTTGCCCAGGAGGGTACGCAGCTGACCTATTCCAATGTCGGTGCCGCCCTCACGGGGCGTAGAGCGGCTCTTACCGGAGTTGAGCGGATGCTCGATGCGCTGGAGAGTTCCCTGGTCGATCAGCGCCGGTGATGCCGTTCCCACTAACGGTCCTTCCCGGTGTCGGTACAGCGGTAAAGCGGGCGGACGGCATTCGCGGCTATCGATCCGACGTCTCCTCGAATGCGGTCCGAAGGGCCGCGGCACGGCCGCGCAGGTAGCGCTGCTCAGGCTCGTTGGCCGTAAGCCTGGCGGCCTCCTCGAAGAGCTCGACCGCTGCCGCCGCATCGCCGGCCCGCTCAGTCAGATGGGCCCGGACGGCTCGTTCGCGTTGCCGAGTCAACGGGTCGTCCGGCAGTTCGTCCAGCAGCGCCAGCCCTCGCGCGGGACCGTGAGCCATCCCGACCGCAACGGCACGGCCGAGACGCACCATCGGTGTGGGCGACAGCCGCTCCAGCCAGGCGTACAGCGCCGCGATCTGGGCCCAGTCGGTGTCGATGTAGCGGGCCGCCTGGTTGTGGACAGCGGCGATCGCCGCCTGCAGCTGGTACGGTCCAACGCGGCGGGTCTGCAGCGCGCCGGTGACCAACTCGGTGCCCTCAAGGGTGAGCGCCCAGTCCCACCGGCTGCGGTCCTGGTCAGCCATGGTGACCAAGTCGCCGCCCTCGCCGATCCGCGCCGCCCGGCGAGCCTGGGTAAGCAGCAGGAGGGCCAACAGACCGGCGACTTCAGGCCGATCTGGAGCCAGCCGGTGCAGCATCCGGGTGAGCCTAATCGCCTCGATGCTCAGGTCGACCCGGTCCAGCCGGTTGCCGTGGGAGGCCGTGTAGCCCTCATTGAAGATCAGGTACAGCACCTGGCAGACGGCCGCCAGCCGCTCGTCGTACGCCTCCATGGGCGGCGGTCGGAACCGCCCACCGGCTTGCCGGATCTGCTGCTTGGCCCGGCTGATCCGCTGCGCCATAGCGGACTCGGCGACCCCGTACGCGTGGGCGATCTCGGCGGTGGTGAGGCCGCCGACCGCCCGCAGGGTTAGGGCCACCTGAGAGATCGGGCTGAGTGCCGGATGGCAGCACAGAAAGAGCAGCGTAAGGCTGTCGTCGGTCTCGTCGGCCGGCTCGGCGGTCTGCATCGGTTCCTCGGTGACAGCCGAGGTCATTTCCCGGGTACGTCGGGCCTGGTCGCTGCGGAGCAGGTCGACCATCCGCCGGTAGCCAACCCGGATCAGCCAGCCGCGAGGGTACTCAGGCACCCCTTCGGCCGGCCACCGCTGCATCGCGGCGAGCAGCGTTTCCTGGACGGCATCCTCGGCTACCTCGAAGTGGCCAAAGCGGCGGACCAGTGCGCCAAGCACCTGCGGCGCCTCCGTGCGCAGCAGGTGCTCGACGCGGGTTTCGTCCGGAGACACCGGTCAGTCAGGTGCCGAGACGATCGTTGCGTCATCAGCGCCGAAGTCCTCGCCCATGATCGGCCGGACCTCCACGGCGTCGCCGATAGCCTCGACCACTCGGCGAGCGATCTCCAGGGCACGGTCGTGGCTCGCGCAGTCAAGCACTGCGTAGCTGGCCAGGACCTCCTTGAACTCCGCGAACGGACCATCGGTGACCGTGACCGCGTCGGCCTGCTTACGGACGGTCTGGGAGAGGCTTGGGTGCCCCAGGCCCTCAGTCGCGACCAGCTCGCCGGAGGCGGCGAGCTCGCGCTGAAACTCCGCGTATACCGCGAAGGCGGCCAGAGCCTCCTCCGACGGCGTTCCGGTGTCCAGTTCCGCAGGGTCCCAGGCGTCAGCCGGGGTGTAGCTCAGCAGCAAATACCTCATCGCACGCCCTCCTCGGCGGCGGCCGCCCGGAACGCCTTCCGAAGGCCGAGGGCCACCGCGGTGGTCCAGCTGAAAGCAACCAGGCCGTTAATGGCGATCTGGATGCTCACCCAGCCCGGAATCACTGGCAGCAAGAATACGAGCGCCGCGGTGGCGCTGAGCACGGCCGGCAGCACCGCTCGCTGCCGCGCCTTGCGCACGGTGAACACGATGCAGGCTGCAGCCAGCGACGTGTAGGCGGCCGCTGCGGCGACCGAGTGCGCGATGCCATGCCATGACATCTGAGCGGCGGGGCCGGCCGGGGTACCGACCGGGAAGCCGTCCTGAGGATCCATCGGGAAGACGCCGGCCGCCACCAGCCCCAGCCCGAAGCCGCCGACCATCCGGGCCAGCCAGCGCCGGCCGACGCCGTCGGTGACGATACGGCGCTGGGCGACCGCCAGGCACAGCACTCCGATGCCGGCCAGCACGAAGTTGATGATCTGGACGAATCCGAGGTCGCCGGTGGCGAGCTGGCTCAGCGGGTGCCTGCGCAGGTCGAAGCCATCACGGCTGAGGGCCTGCATGGTCGCCACGACGGCGAAGGCTGGGCCCGCGGCGATGGAGAGGTTCAACAGAGCGCCTGTCCGACGTAGTCGGCGGCGCGTCCCCGTGATGGTCACCGGCGCGGTGGTTGTGATGCTGGTCATTGGTACTCCTCGGCAGCAGGGATGTGACGCCGCTACGTCGGAGCGCCTGACGGTCCCTCGACATCCCACGCATGTGATACAGGTCACATCAACTCGCTGTCGAGCAACCGAACCCGGCACCGAGGTAACGGCGTCCGAGCCCGGGGACAGTGGGCAGCGTCTCGCAAGATCCTCGACAAGTTCGAACCGGCCCGTCTGGCGGAACTGATCAAGGTAACGCTCGCAGCCCCACACAGTTCGGCAGATGATCAACCAAGCGACGTTCGTACGCGGAACCGGCGCCACCGCGCGTTCAAGCCCTGCCCGTCGAGTGAGCGACTGCGACCGTCCCTGATCGGCAGCATCGTCCAGATCCCGAACCCGATGCGAACGCGTTCAGGGATGAAGGTGCCGGGAGTCTGATACACCGTGCGGCCGTCGACGCGCCAGGTCGCGGTCGATCTGCTCCGGTCGAGTGTGATCTCGCACGCGCGAAGCCGGGCGAAGTCGTCGTCGAAGTCCTCGTACGGCGACTCGACTACGTGGTAGAACGGCTCGCCTGTTCCGCCAAAGCCCAGCTGCTCGTGCAGCGCGAACACGCGGGTGGACGTCCCGCAGACAGCAAACACGCGCTTGCTCACCTCGAAGTCGAAAGCGTGGAAGGCGGCCATTCCCCGACGGAAGTCCGCCGGTTCCCCGGCGATGTTCTCGACCGCGAGGTCGACGGCGAACGTCGCGGGCCGATCCGGCGGCAGCTCAAACTGGCTCGTCGAGAAGATGAGGTACTTGGCGCTGTCGGCGGACTGGAAAGTGTCGTGCGACAGTGAGAAGCGCGGGATCGTCACTCGCACTTCCCCCTCGCCGACGGCCAGCTCGGCGTTGGGGTCCAGCGGGATATGCTCGCCGCCCGTCGGGAGCGGCAAGCGCGCCGGGTTCCAGCGCGCAGGGTCGAGGGCTGGCCCCCTGAGCTCGTCGTAGATGACGAAGTCGTCGCGGGCGGCGGCGGCCGCGGCCTGCGCCTCAGGCGTCACGGCATCCGCCCCCGGACCAGATCGGGCTCGATCCGTCGCCATGATCGGTCTCCTTTCATTTACGCTCACAAGGGAAAGACACCTGGCGGCACAGAAACGTGACGTCACATTCAGCGCCCGGGACGGGGTCTATAGATCAATGGACGAGCGCGATTGGCTGGCAGAACGATTCCAAGAGCACCGGCCCCGGCTGCGAGCCGTCGCCTACCGGATTCTGGGCTCCACGAGCGAGGCCGACGACGCCGTCCAGGAGGCGTGGATCCGGCTCAGCCGCTCGAACGCCGGCGAGATCGACAATGTCGAAGCGTGGCTCGTCACCGTCGTTGGGCGCGTGGCCCTCAACATGCTCCGGTCACGCAAGACGCGACGTGAGGAGCACCTCGGTGGACAACTGCCGGACCCGATTGTGGACCGCACAGACGGCATCGATCCTGAGCACGAGGCCCTGCTCGCTGACTCTGTTGGCCTCGCGCTGCTCGTCGTGCTCGAGACGCTGACGCCGGCAGAGCGGCTCGCTTACGTCCTCCATGACATGTTTTCAGTTCCGTTCGACGAGATCGGCGCCATTCTCGAACGCTCGCCTGATGCGGCGCGCCAACTTGCCAGCCGCGGACGCCGCCGCGTTCGCGGTGCGGACACTACTCCCGATGCCGACGCGGCGGCACAACAAGAAGTCGTTGACGCCTTCCTCACCGCCGCGCGCGGCGGAGACTTCGACGCCCTCATCGCCGTGCTCGATCCCGACATCGTGCTTCGTGAGGACAACGGCAGCGGCACCATTGTCGAGGTTCGCGGCGCCGAGAACGTCGCCCGCAGAGCGAGGGAAGCTTCGCAGCTCGGCCTCGTCGCGCGGCCTGCGCTTATCAACGGCGCTGCCGGCTGGATCTCACTGCTCCACGGAGGGGTCTTTGCGATCGGGGCCCTCACGCAGCACAACCGGCAGATCACGACCATGGACATCCTCCTGGACCGCGCACGCCTTGCCCGTCTCGACCTCACAGTCTTAGACCTCCGACCATGACCTGACCTGACCAAATTGCCCGAGCCGAGTGTGGTGCCTTCCGGGAGCCATCTCGTGCAAACCGTGTGGTGCCTGATCCCATTCGCAGAAGTCGGACCGAGTTACTTGGCTTTCCACCGATTACGCTGCCCGGCGACAGATGGGGGAGTGAAGTCTGATGCAAAACCGGCGTCTCATCTCTTCTTGAGAGGACAGAAGTTTGGTGGATACGTTACGGGCAGCGCGCGGCTTGATGCGCTGCAAAGTCCCCGAGCCCGTGCGATCCAAAGGAAAGTATCCATGACGATCGGAATCGCAGTAATCGGAGCGGGCATGGCGGGCCGGGCGCATGCCGCCGCCTACCGAATCGCGCCAAGGCTTAACCGGTCCACACTGCCGGACTTACGGTTCGTCTCAATCGGCGATATTAGTGCCGAGCTTGGCTCGCTGGCGGCAGACCGCTTCGAGTACGAGCGGTCTGACACCTCCTGGCAAGCGATCGCGGAGAACCCCGCTATCAACGTCGTCAGTGTGGCTGTGGCCAATTCCCTGCACCGGGAAATCGTGGAGGGGCTGGTTGCTGCCGGCAAGCACGTGCTGTGCGAGAAGCCGTTGAGTGACACCCTCGAGGACGCCCGCGCCATGGCGGACGTCGC
>JBKPTR010000198.1:0-4937 GCA_046735615.1 Actinomycetota bacterium | reverse complement strand
GGCAGGCCAACGTCGCGTTCCCTGATGACGTCCTCTTGCAGGAACTCTCGGAACAGGCTCTGCAGCGAGCGGGTGACCGCGCCTTCGATCATGTCGGCGAACAGCGGGGAAAGCGGGTCTGGCAGCTGCTCGACAATGCTGGCCCGGATGTACATGGCATTTGGCTCGGGCACGGTCCAGTCCGTCGGCATCGGCGCCTCGGCCTCGGGCAGAGCAGTGATCGGCCTAGCTTGCAGAATCCAGACCCTTCCGTCCGCACGCGCCCACTCAATGTCCTGGGGTGCGCCGTAGTGGTTCACGATGCGGGTTCCGTACGCGGCAAGCTCGGCGGCCTCGGCTTCGCTGAGCACTGGGCGGTTGCGCTGCTGCTCCGGTACCGGCCGCTCCTCGGTGCGCTGATCGGCATAGACGGTCATGACGGCTTTGTCGGCAGTTTCGCTGGACACAACAGTGCCGTCCGGCGTACGCACCGTGAGGTTGTCTGTATTGACCGATCCGCTGACGACGGACTCACCGAGCCCCCATGCGGCGCTGATGACAGTCTCATCGCGCCGTCCGTTGCTCGGGTTGGCGGTGAACATCACCCCTGCGGCTTCGGCGCTGACCATCTGTTGAACCACGACGGCCAGGCTCACGCTAGCCGGATTGATGCCCTGGCGCGCTCGGTATGCCATCGCACGGGCTGTCCACAATGAGGCCCAACAGTCCCGGACCGCGATCAGCAGATCCTCCAGTCCGCGGACATTGAGGTAGGTGTCTTGCTGCCCTGCGAAGCTGGCCTCTGGGAGATCCTCTGCAGTCGCCGAGGAGCGGACGGCAACCGGCACATCCCCGCCAAGGGCGGCGTACGCCTCCGCTATCTCCGCGCGAAGGGGGTCGGAGATCTCGGCGGCAAAGAGCGCCCGAATCTGCGCCGAAGCCTCGTCATACTCACCCGGATCATCACTCGCGGCCGCAAGCGCGGTGATCTTGTCCTGAAGATGGTGTTCGGCAACGTAGGCGCGGTAGGCATCGGTGATTATCGCGAAGCCGGCCGGCACTGGCAGACCGGCGCGAGTCAGTTCGCCCAGGTTCGCACCCTTGCCGCCGGCCTGGTCGATGTCGCTGCTACCGAGCTGGTCAAACTGTTTGATGAAGATCATGAGCCACCTCTAGAGAATCTAACGCGCGCTTCGACGAGCTCAGCGCGCAGCCTGCCACGTGCGCTTGAGCCCTTGGTATGTGCCCCGAGCCTCTTCGTCTGTGCCCTGAGCCCCTTCGTATGTGCCCTGAGCGTGTCGAAGGGCACGGCCTATCCACGGCCCACGTAGGGCATCTTGCTGGGCAGCACAGTGATGGTCGCCACATTGGCGTCCAACGGCAGGCTCGCCATGTAGACGACGGCACGCGCTACATCCTCCACTCGCATCCGCGGCTCGGCGCGCACGCTGCCGTCAGCCTGTGGCACCCCTGTCGCAATAGTGGTGGTCAAGTCGGTGGCGGCGTTGCCGATATCGATCTGGCCGCAGGCTATGTCGTACGGACGCCCGTCCAGAGCAGTCGATTTGGTGAGGCCCGTAATGGCGTGCTTTGTCGCGGTGTAGGCAATCGATCGCGGGCGCGGCGCGTGTGCAGAGATGGAGCCGTTGTTGATGATGCGCCCGCCCTTTGGTTCTTGTGTGCGCATGACGCGGAACGCCTCCCTGATGCAGAGAAAGGCGCCGGTGAGATTGACGTGCACAACGGCCTGCCACTCATCGAGTGTGATCTTGTCAGGGTCTCGGGGCGGCCCACCCATGCCGGCGTTATTGAAGAGCAGATCGACCCGACCATGTCGAGCGACCGTGCTGTCGAACAGGGTTACGTACCGAATCTTCGTCAGTTACGTCGGTTGGGATGGGATCAAGCCGGAGGCTCGGATGCGCAGCTGTGAGCTCATCAAGTGGTGCAGAGCGGCGACCAGCAACGACGACCTGCCAACCGTCGGTCGCGAGCGCGGTCGCCGCTGCTGCGCCGATTCCACTGCCTCCACCGGTTACCACCGCGATCTTGGTCATCCATCGCCCCTTCCGAAGCTGCCCTCCGCACCGACTTGTCAGCGTCTCAGCGTGCTATAGCCCTCAGAGACGCTGACAACTCGGTTCATGATGTATGCATGCAGATTGCCATTCTGGGAACGGGTCCGGTCGGGCGGGCACTCGATAGGGCCTTCTCCGCTGCCGGTCATGACGTCGTCATCGGGACACGGGACCCCGAGCAGACCAAGCAGCGGGAAGAGTGGGCCGGACTCGCCCTGCGCCTCGCGGCGTACCAGGACCTTGACGCGGACGTGTTCGTCAACGCGACAAATGGCCAAGAGTCGCTAGCCGCACTCCGGGCGGTGGGTGACGTACTCAACGGCAAGGTGGTGATCGATACCTCCAACGCGCTCGACTTCTCCCACGGGTTCCCACCCTCGCTTTTCGTCAGCAACACCGACTCCCTCGCCGAGCAGCTACAGCGTGCGTTACCGGAGGCCCGGTTGGTGAAGATGTTCAACACCATGAACAACCAAGTCATGGGCAACCCGCGCGTGCTCGGTGTCGACTCGACGATCTTTGTGGCCGGCGACGATGTCACCGCGCGCCAGACTGCGGCCTCACTCGCTGCCGATCTGGGCTGGACCGACGTATTCGACCTGGGCGATCTCACCGCAGCTCGCGGCCTTGAGATGTTCCTTCCGCTGTGGGTGCGGATCTTCGGTCAGCTCGGCCGCGCTGAGTTCAACATCAAGGTCGTCCGCTGATCTATTGCGGTGTCCCCAGTTGGCTGATCAGGAGCGCGTCGCTGCTGATTGCTCCGAGGCCGGCTCCTCGCCCGCGGCAGACCCGCGCCCCATCGGCTGCTCATCCATGGGCGGTCTGGTATTGCGGATGAAGAACGCGCAAACCAGCGCAGCGATGCTGATCAGCGCGGCGACGCCGAACGCGGTCTGAATACCGCCATTGAGCGCGACCAGCTCCGGCAGCCCGGCTTCGGTCAGGGTCGTTGTTCTGCTCGCCATGATCGCCACCAGCAGCGCAGCACCCGCCGCACCAGCCACCTGCTGCAGCGTGCCCAAGATGGCACTGCCGTGTGAGTAGAGATACGGCGGCAACGGGTTCAACCCAGCGGTGAACGAGGGAGTGAACAGGCAGGAGAGTCCCAACATCAGCAGCATGTGGAACCCGATGAGCATCCAGATCGGCGTGATGGCATTCGCATTGCTGAACTGCCATAGCGTGAAGGTCAGCAGTGCAGCGCCAGGAATGGTCACCACCCGCGGCCCGTACCGATCGACGATCCT
Organism: Actinomycetota bacterium; assembly: GCA_046735615.1. GTDB lineage: Bacteria > Actinomycetota > Actinomycetes > Propionibacteriales > Propionibacteriaceae > Microlunatus. Next base: position 1,633 of record JBKPTR010000198.1, on the reverse strand, counting down.
GCCGACGGTTGGTCCGGCGAGGCCCATCAAGAGCCCGCCGGGCAACAGCATGAGCCCGGTTGCAAGCGATCCGATCCCTCGGACGGTCTGCAGATAGATCGGCAGGAGGATGACCATACCGAACAGCGCCAGCATCGCCAGGCACAACAGTGCAAGGCTCAGGCTGAACATCGGGAAGCTGAATGCGCGCAGGTCCAGCAACGGGCTTCGTCCGCCCCGGGCAAGCCGGAGCTGTCGCCATCCGAAGATCAGCATGCAGACCAGGCCGAATGCGATAAAGCCGAGAGCAACCTCCGGTCCTGAGGCGCCCCGACCCAGCTGGCTGAGGCCATAGACGACGCCGCCGAAGGCCGGGATCGAAAGCAGGACCGAGCGCAGATCGAGTTTCTGATGACCCGCGTGACCGATGTTCACCAGCCGGCGCGAGCCGTAGATGAGGGACGCCAGCGCAATCGGCAACACCAGAACGAACATGAACCGCCATGACAAGAACTGCAGGACCAGCCCTGACAGCGTCGGACCAATGGCCGGCGCGACAGAGATCGCAATGGTGATGTTTCCCATCACTACACCGCGGCGCTCGACGGGAACCAATGTCAATACGGTCGTCATCAGCAGCGGAATCATCACTGCGGTACCTGATGCCTGGACAATGCGGGCCAGCAGCAGCATCCAGAACCCGGGCGAAAGCGCCGCGAGCGCGGTCCCAGCTGAGAACAGGCCCATCGCCAGCAAGAAGACAGTCCGGGTTGAGACTCGCTGCAGCAGGAAGCCCGTTGTCGGAATGACCACTGCCATGGTCAGCATGAACGCGGTCGTCAGCCATTGCACCGTGCGCGCAGAGATATCGAGATCGACCATCAACCGCGGCAGGGCCACGCTCATGATCGTTTCGTTGAGGATCACGACAAATGCTGCGACCAGCAGAATCGCGATGACCTGGCGGTCCCGTGCTGGCAGCCGATGCGAGGCCCCCGCCTCCTGGCTGGTTGTGCTGGTCACCAGAACCCATCCTTACTTTTCGTCGACGCCGCGTACGACGACTGCGCCGTACGGAATGCATGGCCACGCTGCCGTACAACTAGTCAGACTCGCGGTCAGGACCTAACTCATCGCAAACCGCGGGCGCCGGACCTTTCGGCAAGCTCAGGACACACCCTTCGGCGAGCTCGGGGGCATGCTTCCGACGCCTGTTAGACGCGACAACGCTATGGGCAGGCACTGACATTCCTCAATCGAGTTTTTCCTCAATCGAGTTTTTTGTTCGCCCAGAGCGGATCCCACTACTGTCAAGGCCATGGCGAAGAAAAAGGTGCCAAAGGTCTCGAACGACGTGTACTTAGCCGAGATCTTCCGGATGCAGACAGAGTTGGTCAAGCTCCAGGAATGGACGCGGCAGACCGGAGCCCGCATCTTGGTGATCTTCGAAGGACGCGATGCGGCCGGCAAAGGCGGTGCGATCAAGCGGATCACCGAATATCTGAGCCCGCGTGTCGCCCGGATCGTCGCGCTGCCAACCCCCACCGAGCGGGAGCGCGGCCAGTGGTACTTCCAGCGCTACATCGCCCACCTGCCCAGCAAAGGCGAGATCGTGTTCTTCGACCGCTCCTGGTACAACCGTGCCGGCGTGGAG
>JBKPTR010000197.1:0-4571 GCA_046735615.1 Actinomycetota bacterium | reverse complement strand
GAACTATCCGATGTTGCGACCGGCGATGGAGGAACTGTTCGAGGAGTTCAAGCCCGCCTTCCTTACCAATGCCGCATACCGCTTCCGCAATCGCGAGCAATTCTGGCCGATCTCGGCCCACGATCACCTGTTGCTCAACTCGAACCGGGCTCGCGTGGTGAAGCCCCGCAACTCGGCGCATTTCTCGGTGCGCTACTGCCAGACGGCGAGCCCGAAGGCTCTCGAGGCGAAGCTAAAGCAGCTTGCGGATGGCACGATGCGTTTTGCCTGCATCAACTATCTCGAGGCGATCGTCGACAAGGTGCCGGATGCGATGCGCTATCTGTCGACGGCAACCGGGCCGGCCGCGCCCTTCGAAAAGCCGCGTACTGAGGCGTACGTATCACGCTTGCGAAAGCGGCCGTTTGCCAGGCTCGGATCGACATTTGTGCAGAATGCGCGCGAGCTATTCGCGAGATCGGATGACAGCCGGATGAGAATGCCATCGCTCCGGCTCGACCAGGGCGATGAGAGCCCCGAGGGTCCGGCGGTACCCGCGGCAGCCAGCGAGACGATCCAGTGACGCGGGGAGAGGTACAGGGACTGGCTAATCGCGGAGGGTGCGCGACGGAAAAGTAGCCAGTCGGCTCGGCCTTCGCGTTCTGAATCAATTCGGCTCCCGTGGAGCGGTCCGCTTTCCGGGACGTCTCGATCTATTCGCGCCGGCCTCACTCGACACCTGAACGACGCCAATGTTGAGGTGCATCAAAATGTCCGTCCGATTGGCGCTCGCCTGAGGAGGATCTTCTGTCGCATCTGCTTGTCTGCTAGAAATGTCCGGTCATCGCTGCCTTTCGGGGACGGCGGTCCAGCGGCCGTACTCTGACGTCGGCGAAGCTGACGCACCTGCTGACACCGCTGCGACCACAGTGACCGACCCGAAGGAGGACCGACCAATGGCGCCCCGCTTCCGCGTGACCTACGCGACGCTCTCAGCCGACAACGACGACCTGCACACCGCCTACGAGCAGGGTCTGCAGACCGCCCGGTCATGGTTCGGGAGCACCCTGCCGGTCTACGTGGACGGGGAGAGCCGCGCGACCGGCGAGACCTTCGAGGTCCGCAGCCCCGGGGACACCTCCATTGTGCTGTGCCGGGTGCATTCGGCCACGCCTGCGGACGTTGCTGATGCCGTCGCGGCTGCCCGTCGGGCCGCCGGCTCTTGGACGGCGACGCCATGGCAGGAGCGCGTGATGCTGCTGCGCGGCGCAGCCGACCTGATCAGCGAGCGGTCGAACGAGCTGGCCGCGCTGATGAGCATGGAGGTCGGCAAGAACCGGCTGGAGGCCCTCGGCGACGTCGAGGAGTCGGCCGACCTGATCCGCTACTACTGCACCCGGCTGGAGAGCCACGACGGCTTCTCCTTCGCGATGGACACCCTCGCCGAGCACGAGACCACGCGGAGCGTCCTGCGCCCGTATGGGGTCTGGGGAGTCATCAGCCCGTTCAACTTCCCGATGGCCCTGGCGGCTGGTCCCGCAGGTGGCGCCCTCGCGGCTGGGAACACCGTGGTCCTCAAGCCGAGCCCACAGGGCTCGTTCTCCGCAGCCAAGCTCTACGAGTGCTTGCGGGACGCGGGGCTGCCAGTCGGTGTCCTGCACGTGGTGCTCGGTGGTGACGAGGTCGGTCAGGCGCTGGTGTCGAACCCGGACGTCGACGGGTTGACGTTCACCGGGTCCTATGCCGTGGGCATGTCCATCTATCGGAGCTTTGCAACCAGCTACCCCAAGCCAGTTGTCTGCGAGATGGGTGGCAAGAACCCGACAATCGTGTCCCGCAAGGCCGATCTGGATCTCGCGGCAGCGGGCATTGTCCGGTCGGCCTTCGGATTCTCCGGCCAGAAGTGCTCGGCCTGCTCGCGGGTCTACGTCGAGCGCGACCTGTACGAACCGCTGCTCGAAGCGCTCACGGAGCGCGCCACCGCCCTCGTCGTGGGCGACCCCACCGAACGTTCGGTATTCGTTGGCCCGGTCATCGACGATGCCGCGGTGAAGCGGTTCGAGAACGCGGTGGCGCACGCGCGACAGCGAGGACGGGTCGTTACTGGGGGCGAGGTGATCGGCAAGAGCACGAGCGGCGCCGCAGGTCACTACCTCGCGCCGACCGTGGTCGCAGACCTGCCGGTCGACGACGACCTCTTCCGTGACGAGCTCTTCGTGCCGTTCGTCGCCGTGGCCCCCGTCGACTCCATCGACGAGGCCCTGACACTGGCCAACGACACCGACCTGGGGCTGACGGCGGGGTTCTTCTCAGCCGACGACGCCGAGGTCGATGAATTCCTCAATCGCATCGAAGCGGGCGTGGTGTACGTGAACCGGGCTGCCGGAGCCACCACCGGTGCATGGCCCGGGGTGCAACCCTTCGGTGGCTGGAAAGGTTCTGGAACATCGGGCAAGGCCGGAGGTGGTCTGTACTACGTCCAGCAATTCCTGCGTGAGCAGTCCCGAACGGTGGTGGCGAAGTGACAGCCGACGTGAGCCAGAACGCGTCCTGGCTGTCGCCGGATCGGCCGGTTCCCGACATCCGGACGGCTCTGCCAGGACCGAAGGCGCAGCCGGTGCTGGAGCGCGACGCTGCGGTGACCAGCCCGTCCTTGCCGCGCGCCTACCTCTTGGTGCCGAACCGGGCCAGCGGGTCCGTCGTGGAGGACGCGGACGGCAACCTGTTCCTAGACTTCAATGCCGGGATCGCGGTGAACTCCACCGGGCACTGTCACCCGCGGGTGGTCGAGGCTGTTCGTAGCCAGGCTGAGCAGCTCCTGCATTACTCCGCGAGCGACTTCTACCTGCCGATCTACTCGCAGATGTGCGAAGCCTCGGCTGCGGTGCTGCCCATCTTCGGGCACAAGAGGGTCTTCCTGACCAACTCCGGAGCGGAGGCGGTCGAAGGCGCCATGAAGCTCACCCGGTACGCGACGGGCCGACCCTACATCATCAGCTTCTTCGGCGCCTTCCACGGCCGGACCTACGGCGCGGTCAGCCTGACGTACGGGATCCTGCTCGTCGCCGATGAGGTGCAGTCCGGGATGGGGCGCACCGGACAGATGTGGGCGATCGAGCTCGCCGACGTCGAGCCGGACATCCTGATCAGCGCCAAGGGAATGGCGTCGGGCCTGCCGCTTGGAGCCTTCGCCGCTAAGACAAAGCTGATGGAGCGTTGGGGTGCGGGCGCCCACGGCTCGACCTACGGCGGGAGTCCCGTGCCCTGTCCGGCCGGGCTCGCCATCCTCGAGACGATCGCTGCCGAGAAGCTCACCGACAACGCCACGAAGGTCGGGGAGGAGCTGTTCTCGGGCCTGGGTGAGCTGCCTGCTCGATTCCCCCGTACCGTCACGGAGGTGCGCGGGGTCGGGCTGATGATCGGCATCGAGTTCCGGACTGGCGAGCAGGCTGTGCAGCAGCAGGCCTTCGGGCACGGGCTCCTGGTCCTGGAGTGCGGTGAGAGCACCATCCGAATGTCTCCACCGTTGGTGGTCACCCCCGAGCAGGCCCACACGGCTCTGCGGATCTTCGGCGACTCGGTGCAGCGGTCGCGGAGTGAGCCGGCACGTCTTCTCCCGTGCGGGCGAGGGCCTGCCGGTCGCGGCCCGGGGGAGTGGCGCGGAGATCTTCGATACCGACGGTCGGCGCTATCTGGACGGCTCAGGTGGCGCGGTTGTGGTCGGTGTTGGCCACGGCGTGGACTCGGTTTCGGATGCGATTGCTGAGCAAGCTCGCCGGATCGCTTACGCCCACGGGACCATGTTCACCACCGATGTTCTGGAGGCCTATGCCGACGAGCTGGCGCCGCTGCTGCCTCTGGAATCGCCCCGGATCTACCCGGTATCAGGAGGCAGCGAGGCCGTCGAGACGGCACTGAAGATGGCTCGTGCCTACCACCTGGCCCGAGGCGAGGACCGATATCTGGTCATCGGGCGCGACGGCGCCTACCACGGCAACACCCGCGGTGCCCTCGACGTGTCCGGTCGGGCCGAGCTTCGCGCGCCCTATTTGCCCTGGCTCGGGTCGGCACTGCACACGACGGCACCATACGAGTACCGCTGTCCGTTCCCCGAAACCCATCCGGACGGGTGCGGCGAGCGGCACGCCCAAATCCTTGATGAGCTCATCGTCGAACACGGTGCCGGGCGGGTGGCGGCATTCATCGCCGAGCCTGTCTCTGGGGCGGGGCTGGGGGCCTGCGTGCCCCCAGCGGACTATTGGCCGGCTGTCGAACGGGTGTGCCGGATCCACGGTGTGTTGCTCATCGTCGATGAGGTCATGACCGGCTTCGGGCGTACCGGTGCCTGGTTCGCCTCCGAGCACTGGGGCGTGCAACCCGATTTGATGGTGTTGGCCAAGGGCGCTGCCTCCGGCTACTGGCCGCTGGGGTTGGCCGTCGCCAGCGACGAGGTCCACAAGACGATCATGACCGGTGGCTTCACGCACGGGTTCACCTACTCCCACCACGGCGTGGGGGCGGCCGCGGGCCGTGCTGTGCTGGCAGTTTTGAAGCAACTCGATCTCGTTCAGGCGGCACGGGATCGAGGCGCC
>JBKPTR010000196.1:0-5329 GCA_046735615.1 Actinomycetota bacterium | reverse complement strand
CATCACTGTCGGTGCACTGCTCGCCGAGCAGATGTTGGGATCGAGCCGCTTGTCCGGGTTGCCTACCGTCTTCTTCACCATCGGTTCGGCTGCCGCGGCTGGGGGCGTGGGCCGGATCAGCCAGCGCTGGGGCCGTCGGGCAGGGTTGAGCGCCGGTTACTTCACCGGCGCCTTGGGCGGCTTGGGAGTCGTGATTGCAGCGACCAGTAATAACGTCGTCCTGCTGTTCGTCTCGCTCCTTGTCTACGGCGCCGGCGTGTCCACGAATTTGCAGGCGCGCTACGCAGGCGCAGATCTCGCGGCGCCCTCCCGCCGCGGCCGGGCGGTCAGCATCGTGCTTGTCGCCACTGCCGTCGGCGCCATCATTGGTCCCAACCTGGTCACCGTGACCGGTGACTTCGCCAATCAGGTTGGCGTACCGCGCCTGGCCGGGCCGTTCATCCTCGCAGGCGTTGCGTACGCCTCGGCTGGGCTCGTACTCTCGCTCCTGCTGCGGCCCGATCCACTGCTCCTGGCACGCAGCATTGCCAATGCATCGCCCAAGGGCGCCGACGCTCGCAGCGATGGGCTCACTGCGACTGATGCTGCGGTCCGAACCTCATCCCAGTCGCAACGAACCTGGTCACCAGGGGTCGCAAGCGGTGCTGGCATCATGATCATCACCCAGGTGATCATGGTCGCGATCATGACGATGACCCCGATTCACATCGAGCATCACGGGCACGGCCTCGCCATCACCGGCGTAGTCATCGGCGCGCACGTGGCTGGCATGTTCCTACCATCGCCCTTCTCAGGCTGGCTGGTCGACCGCTTCGGGTTCCTTCCCATCGCCGTGGCCACCGGAGTGATCTTGTTGGCGGCGGGCCTACTCGCCGCTTGGGCACCTGTGGACTCGGTTGCCATGCTGCTGGTCGCCCTCGTGCTGCTCGGATTGGGATGGAACCTCGGGCTGGTCAGCGGCACCACCTTGGTTACGAACACGGTTCCGCTAGCCATTCGTGCCCGGACGCAGGGCATGGTCGATCTCGGTATCGCCCTCGCGGGCGCTGGTGCCGGCTTGAGCTCGGGATTGATCATCACGGCTACCAGCTATGCCACGCTCACCATCGCCGGCGGGATCCTTGGCCTGTTGATCATTCCCATCGCCGCAATCGCTCAGCGGTCGCCCGTCAGCCAGGCGTTGATGTCATGAGGCAGCGCCGATTCACTGCGCCGCACGACGAAGTCGGTCGAGTGGAAAAGCTTGTGACGGCGGCTAGGCGGGCCGGTGTGGACGACGTGCGCGTACTCGACGCGATGCGCAGGGTGCCGCGGGCGGCCTTCGTGCCCATTAATCAGGTCGAGATGGCATACTACGACGAGCCCGTGCGGATTCCACATGGCCAGGTGACCACCCAACCCTCGCTGTCCGCTCGGATGATCCAGGCGCTCCGGCTCGTCGGAACAGAGCATGTCCTGGAGATCGGAACCGGATACGGCTACCAGACCGCGCTGCTGGCTCAGTTGGCATCGTTCGTGACAAGCATCGAACGATGGCCCGACCTGGCCGCGATGGCTCGTCGACACCTCACGGCACAAGAGATCAAGAACGTGCGGGTCGTCGACGGCGACGGCACCGAAGGCGAGCCATCAGAAGCGCCGTACGACGCAATCCTGGTGTCTGCCGCCTTCCCAGAAGTCCCCGAACCACTCATCAGCCAGCTCAGGATCGGCGGTCGTCTCGTGCAGCCAATCGGATCAGGTGGAGCGGAGCGGGTGACCGTTTTCGAGCGCAGCGCGGACGGTCTCGTGTCGCTCGAGGTGGTGTGCCATGCCAGGTTCGTGCGCCTTTACGGCCGCCATGGCTACCAGTGACTGATCTTGTCGTCGCAAGGATGCCTCAATCAACAAGCTCTGTGATGACGTCGTGCCGGCATCCAACATCGCGAGATTCCTGATCTTCAGCGCTGTAATCGTGCTCGCGGCAGCGACAGTGATCATCGCCACCAAGGGTGAACTCGGTCGGGCGAAAACAGCCACGGCCAGTGGATCTGGGTGACCACATTTCACCGAGTGCTCTGATCGGGGTAGCCGAAACCCCAAAGCTCTCGTTGTTGTTGCATTAGGGCATGAAGAAGATCGGGTTCCTGTCGTTTGGTCACTGGACGCCGTCGCCACAATCACAGACACGCTCGGCCTCCGACGCGCTGCTCCAGTCCATCGACCTTGCTGTCGCGACCGAAGACCTCGGGGCCGACGGCGCGTTTTTCCGGGTACACCACTTCGCGCGGCAGCTGTCCTCTCCGTTCCCGCTACTCGCCGCCATCGGAGCCAGGACCAGCCGGATCGAGATCGGGACCGGCGTGATCGACATGCGTTATGAGAACCCGCTCTACATGGCCGAGGATGCCGGTGCCGCAGACCTGATCTCCAGTGGACGGCTTCAGTTGGGCATAAGCCGGGGGTCACCGGAGCAGGTGATCGACGGGTTTCGCTACTTTGGCCACGCGCCCGCCGAGGGCTCCGATCACGCGGCGATGGCCCGTGAGCACACTGCGGTGTTCCTCGAGGTGATCAAAGGTGAAGGGTTTGCGCAACCCAGCCTGCGGCCGATGTTTCCCAACCCGCCCGGCTTGCTGCGGATAGAGCCGCACTCGCCGGGGCTTCGCGACAGGATCTGGTGGGGGGCCGGATCCCGCCAGACGGCCGAATGGGCCGCGGAGCAGGGCATGAACCTGATGAGCTCGACGCTGCTCACTGAGGACACCGGGGTGCCGTTCCACCAGCTCCAGGCTGAGCAGATCCAGCGGTTCCTGGATGCCTGGAAGGCCGCCGGTTATCAACGCGATCCGCGAATCTCGGTAAGCCGCAGCATCTTCCCGGTCGTCAGCGACCTCGACCGTGCTTACTTCGGTAACGCGGCTGATAGCCAGGACCAGGTCGGTTACCTGGACGGCGGCCCGGCCCGATTCGGCAAGACGTACGCAGGGGAGCCGGATCAGCTCGTCAAGGAGCTCGCAGAAGACGAGGCAATAGCTGCTGCGGACACACTCATGCTCACAGTTCCGAATCAGCTTGGAGTCGACTACAACGCGCACGTGATCGAGAGTGTGTTGCGCCACCTCGCGCCAGAGCTTGGCTGGCGCTAGATCGCGATATGAGAGAGCGACACCCGACGGAATTTGGCGGCGGGACAGTCCTCGGCCGCTACAACGGGAGTAGTCGGGGATTGACTGAGCTGCCAGCGACTGGGAAGAGTCGACATATGGCTACGACTATCGAGTCCGTGCTCGAGGAGTACGCTCGCCGCTACTCCGCGCAGGACGCTGATGCCGTCACCGCACTCTGCGAGGCGCCGTTCCTAGCGATCCGTGAGGGCAGGGCAATCCATCTCCCCGACCGGGAAGCGGTGCGCGAACACTTCGCCACGATAATGAGCACCTACCGTGGCATGGGTGCGGCTGTGTGGTCGCCGGTGGAGATCGAACCCCATCCGCTCGGCGACTCCGCAAGTTTCGCGACCGTTCGCTGGAACGCCAAGGACGAGCGGGGGAACATCATCCGGGATACGCATACGACGTACCACTTGCTCGCGAATCCAGAGGGCTGGCGCTTCCTGTCGTACACCAACCACTTCTGAGCTCAGCGAGGAACAGGGCTTCGACTTGAGGGCGACGGTTAAGACCGCTGGACTTGCGTCGGGCTGGCCTCACTTGTAGGGCGGGCGGGACCTGAACCCGCAACCAGAGGATTATGTGGACTGCCGGCCTGAACGCTGTGCGGCTAGGCGTGATGAGCGGCAGAGCACCGAGCGTCATGCGCCGAATACTTCCCTGTTGGTATGGGGCGATATCAAGATCAACGGCGTGACCGCGTAAGCAGCTGAGCACCCTTCAGGGCACCCGAGAGAGCGGTAGGCTCCCCTGCCATGACCTTCAGCGAGGCCATGGAACACGTGGCGCAAGTGTTCGAGGCGATCGGCGCCCTCGTGCTGTTGGTTGGGCTGTTGTTCTGTTTCACGCTTGCGATCCGTGCCTTCCGTCGATCGGGCGACGGTCGTCGGGCCTATCAAGTGCTGCGCGAGTCCTTCGGCGGCGTCATCTTACTTGGCATCGAGATCCTGGTCGCCGCCGATCTCGTGCGGACCGTTGCGGTCGCCACGACACTGGAGAACGTCGTGATTCTGGGTCTCATCGTGCTGATTCGGACGGTCCTCAGTTTCTCACTGGAAATCGAGATCGAAGGAGTGGCGCCCTGGCGTCGGACGATGGTCGGCGGAGCGGGTCGGATCCGACAGGCAACCGCGAAGGGGGCGCAGAAGGCGTCGGCCCCGTCTAACCTGCCGAAGTAGACGGGGCCAGTATCGGCGCGGGCCCGTATTTACGCTCCAGTGGGGCACCTCATTTGTAGGGCGGCCGCGACTTGAACCCGCGACCGGAGGATTATGAGTCGATTTGGTCTCATCCTGACATGTCGTCTCCAGTCCGGATTCACGCTCAGCGGTGGCGCTTCCGCACCTTTATATTCGGCCTCGTAGCGGCCCGTGCTGGGCGGTCGCGGAGCAACGCGTTCGCAAACCGGCCGCATTCTGTACGTCTTCATGCCGCTCGCTCCCCACCCCGCGCAACCCGATCCACTGAGCCCGCAAACACAGAAGCGGCCCGCCAGGAGCTGGAATCTCCCGATGAGCCAGGAATCCACTGGCAAGGAGCGAGATCCCAAGTTCGTCACTCCTCGGCAAATGGTTCGATGGACACGAAGCTCAGCCGGTCGCCGGAGGTCTGGTAGCTGTGGACGACCCCACGGAATGCAAGCTCCCGTACCTCGCGGTCGTCAGCCATCCGGCCGGTGAGACGGTCGCTCACCTCATCGATAAGTTCCTCCAGCGACGCTTCGCGCAACGTCTGTGGTTTGCCTGGCTTCGGCCCAGGCTTCACCCTGGGTACGTCGTCGCCAAGCTGCCGGGCTCGGTGCCCCCGCATCCGTTCCGCTGCAGTCATCGACTCTCGGTTCTCCGGGTTATGAGTCTCGCCCATGTTCGCAACGTAGCTCACTCGCCGAGGCCGTCGAGGAGTTCAGCGATCCGCACCCGCTGCTCTGCTTTCCGTTCCAGAACGTCGTCGAGCGGTTCGGGCAACAGGCCGTCCAAGGCATCCCGGACAAGCCGGACGATCGTGCTCTGGCCGAGCGCTTCGGCTTCCCATGCCTCGTGTTGCCGCGCCGCGTCGAATCGGCTGTCCGCTTCCAAACCGGTGTGAGGCCACGCTCGGCGATCTGCGCCGCTTCCCCGACAGTGCAAGCATCGTCGCGCGGCTGTTCGCTGAAGCCCACACAGCACTGGCCCAGATCA
>JBKPTR010000195.1:0-6458 GCA_046735615.1 Actinomycetota bacterium | reverse complement strand
TATTTGGGTAACTTTGTGATGTTTCTGTGACGGATGTGACACTGAAGATGTTGGCAAGGCGTCCAGAACGGGCACCCACTAATTGCGCGCGGAGACCACGAGCGACCCGCTCCTCGTGCAACGTGATCAATAAGGCCGCATTGGTAGGAAACTCGAGTTCAAAGCGCTGGCAGAGCAATCAGGAACTCCGCCCCGGTCGGAATTTCGGGATAGCGAGCTGAAGTCAGACCCGGAGATATCGCCTGGTTGTGATCACAGTTGGGATCACGGCAAGCACAACGCCAACCACGGCTACGCCCAGCATGGCCAAAGCAGTCTGCTTCCAGCCGATCCAGGCTATGAACCGGATCGAGTTGCTGGCCCCACGGATGATCCAGAAGTAGACGCCGGCCGCCATGGTGACGCAGGCAAGAGCCACACCGATCAGTGCGGAAATCACCGCACCTAGCAAGAACGGCACGGTGATGTAGAAGTTGCTCGCACCGACCAGGCGCATGATGCCGATCTCCCGGCGCCGGGCGAACGTCGCCAGGCGAATCGTGTTGCCAATCTGTAGGGCCGAGGCGAGCAGCAACAGCGCCGACGCGCCGGCGGTCGACCACTGCAGCACGTTGAGGGCTCGGAAGAACGGATCAAGCAGCTGATGCAGATCCTGCACCTTCTGGACGCCCTTGAGCCCGACCACCGAGCTCACCACACCCTGGTACTCCTCGGGATTCTTCAGCTTGACGCGGAACGACTCTTGCATCTGGTCGACAGTCAGGGAGTCCTGGATCGGGCTGCCCTCGTACGCTCGCTGGAACTCCGAGTAAGCTTCTTGCTTGGTCTCGAAGTAGATTCCGCCAGGCGCGACCTCGGGATTGGCCTCCAGCGTTCGCCGAATCTCGTCCTTTTGGGGCTGGGTGACGTCCTGACCGGGGTCACACTGGTCGCCGCGTGTGTCCTTTGCACACAGGAAGATCGAAATCTCGATCTTGTCATACCACCGGCCCTTCATGAGGTCCACCTGCTGGCTCGCGAGCAGTCCGGCGCCAAACAACGACAACGACACCCACATCGTCATGATGACCGCCAGGGTCATGGTGAGGTTTTGTCGAAGCCCGGCGCGGGTCTCGGACAAGATATGGCGGAAACGCATCAAATATCCCCAATAACTCGGCTGGCGGCAGCCGCCACGTCGCGCGGAAGGCTACGACCGCGTCTAGACACGTTGTTCGGCTGCACAGCACTCACTGATAGCCGTACACGCCTCTGCTCTGGTCTCGAACGACTTCACCATCGTCGAGCTCGATCACTCGCTTACGCATCTGGTCGACGATGGTTGAGTCGTGCGTCGCCATGAGGACCGTTGTGTCCGCTCGGTTGATCCGATCGAGAAGCTTCATGATCCCCACGCTGGTCGCCGGATCCAGGTTTCCCGTTGGCTCATCGGCGATCAGGATCATCGGCCGGTTGACGAACGCGCGCGCGATTGCGACGCGCTGTTGCTCACCGCCGGACAGCTCCTCGGGGAGCCGGCCTCCCTTGCCGCCGAGCCCAACAAGCTCCAGCACTTCGGGTACCACGCGATTGATGGTCGAGGAGGGCTTACCGATCACCTGGAGGGCGAATGCGACATTCTCGGTGACGGTCTTGTTGGGCAGCAACCGGAAGTCCTGGAAGACTGTGCCGATTTGCCGGCGCATCCCTGGGATCTTCCAGCTGTGCAGCTTGTTGAGCTCCCGCCCAGCAACGAATACCTTTCCCTTGCTGGCCCGCTGCTCGCGCAAGATCAGCCTCAGGAAGGTCGACTTGCCGGAGCCTGATGCCCCAACCAAGAAGACGAACTCCCCCTTGTCGATGTCGACATTGACGTTCTCAAGCGCTGCCCGACGCTGGCCGTCGTAGGTCTTGGAAACATTCTCAAAACGAATCACGGTGCTTTTGCTTCCCCCGAGATAGACAGCTCCGACGCCCTACGGACGCCAGACGGCCAGGGACGAGTCTAAGTCAAGGTTTGGTAACGGGACACGATCGCCGAGGCGAGCCCGTCATTTGGATTCGCGCCCGGATCGCGCGCCGCCGTGCTGAGCCAGGTGGCGCGCCACTGTCCTTGACCCAGCGAGCGAGCAGGCACGTCTTGCGCCCGCGAGTGAGTGAGGAAGGCAGCGGCTCACAAGCACCAGCCTCAGCGAGCGGAGTGAGCGATGTGACACCGAGTGAGCGGACACGCTTTATCGTCTGCGAGCGACGACGAAATAGGCGGACTCCATAGCGCGATCCGCTCGGAGCAGAGCGGAGCATTAGACACAGCTGCCTACGGTGTGGCCGCTTGGCGCGTTCTGCGCCAGCGGATTCCGGACTCGATGAAGCCGTCGATGTCGCCGTCGAATACCGCATCAGGTGAAGACACCTCGTACTCAGTGCGCAAGTCCTTCACCATCTGATACGGGTGCAGCACATAGGACCGCATCTGCGAGCCCCAGCTGTTGCCACCGTCGCTCCTGAGCGCATTCAGCTGTGCCTCGCGATCCTGTCTCGCCCGCTCCAGCAGCCGTGACTGCAACACACGAAGCGCGGCCGCCTTGTTCTGCAACTGGGACTTCTCGTTCTGGCAAGAAACAACGATGCCTGTCGGGAGATGGGTGATACGTACGGCGGAGTCCGTGGTGTTGACGCTTTGGCCGCCCGGCCCTGAAGAGCGGAACACGTCAATGCGCAGATCGCTCTCCGGGACGTCGATGTGATCGGCCGCCTCGGTCACTGGCAGCACCTCGACGCCCGCGAATGAGGTCTGGCGGCGTGCCTGGTTGTCGAATGGTGAGATCCGTACCAGCCGATGGGTGCCTTGCTCTGAAGACAAGGTTCCGTACGCGAAGGGCGCCTTCACCTGGAACGTAGCGGACTTGATGCCCGCCTCCTCCGCATAGGAGGTGTCGTAGACCTCGGTCGGGAAACGATGCCGTTCCGCCCAGCGCAAATACATCCGCAGCAGCATGGCGGCGAAGTCGGCTGCGTCGACGCCACCGGCTTCAGAACGGATTGTGACGAGCGCCTCGCGCTCGTCATACTTACCCGACAGCAGCGTGCGTACTTCGAGCACCTCAACCGCCTTTTGCAATGAGACAAGCAGGTCTGCTGCCTCGGTAAGGCTGGCTTGATCTTGCTCTTCCTGCCCGAGCTCCACCAGAACGCCAAGATCGTCAAGCTGGGCCCGCAGCCCAGCGACGCGATCGATCTCAGCTTGCAAGGCTGACAACCGCGATGTCACTCGTTGGGCATTGTCTGGGTTGTCCCAGAGGTCGGGAGCGGCTACCTGCTGCTCTAGCTCGGCGATCTCGACACGCTTGCTATCAGGATCGACGACAGCCTCTATCGAGCTCAAAGCCCTATCAAGGTCAGCGAGTGCGACTGAGAAGTCGGGTCCGGCCACAATGATTCACTTTACTTGCCGGTCTCCAGCGACTTCCTGCACAAGTTGTTCAGACCTCAGTACGAGTCATCCGCGCCACGCAGCTCCTCGACGCGGACGAATCGCTCGTCGCCGGTCACTCGGCGTGGCGGCCAGTCGCTAACCCATATGACGACAAACGCCGCCAGCGAACAAGCCAAGGCCACGACTGGACCCAGCACAAATAGCCAGACCACCACATATCCGACAAGGCCTAGCAGGAGCACCGCGAGCGCGCCACGCCGGTTGAGATGGCCGTGCCGGCCACGCCAGGCGGCGTATGCGATCCAGGGCAGCATGGCCGACAGAATCGCCACCCAGGCAAAGATCGACATGCCATCGGTGAAGGCGCCGGATGCGAGCCGAATCATCGCGATCAGACTGACCAGGCCCGTCAAGGCCCCAAGGGCCATGGCGAGGTTCTTGTTCAGCATGCCTACTCCAGCGGCCGGCAGAGAGAATTGGTCGAGCCAGCACCGACACACTAGTCCTGTTGGCTATGTATACCCGCGCAGCGACATCGGCATGTCACCGTGCCGGCCGACCTCACGTGCGTAGGCCCTCCGTGGGCGCGCCGAACAGCATGGCGGCGCTCAGCAAATCCGTCGACGATTTGTGGGGCCACTGGCCACCGACCCTCAGCCGGTTCTCGCCGCAGACGCCAGGTGCGCCACACCTGACCGGTGATTCCTCGCTCGTTGCGACTCCCGATTCATGGCGCCGCAAGCAGAACCGCAGGCGCGTCTGTGCCTCGATGGGACTCGTGACGTTGATCAGTTGCAGAACATCGTGAGACTCGTCGAAGAAGATCGACCTGGCATCAAGGAACTCAGTCAAGCGTCCGCTCCGCGCCATCGGCGGCCTGCGGTAGCTGAGCGGGCCGACCAGTAGATCGCCTGAGAGTCCGAACTCGGCCAGCACCCGATAGACCTCCTGCCAGGCCGGATCGCTGAGTAGGTCTTCCCGTGGGACCTAGCTTCCGGTACCCATGGATGGACGACCCGGCCTTTGATGATCTAGGTAAGGACTACTTTCCAGCCGACTATCGGGCCGATGCCGCTAAGGCACCCCTCGAGGTTTGGGTCCACATAATCCTGGCCACAGCGCGGCCCGCCGGTCTGTCCGGGCATTGCACCTTAGCCACTCAGCGCGATGAACCGCTTGAGCTTACCGGTCAAGGCGTGCCGCGGGATCTGCTCAACAATGCCTACCTTGATTTCGGGATTCGAGAGCCCATACGGCCGCAGCGAGGACACCAGCGACGCAGCCACCGAAGAGACATCGGGCGACCCGACCACGAGCACGTCCGCCCCGTCCGCGGTCTGACGCACTTGGTACTCCGAGATCAGCGGGTCAGTGCCTATTACATACCGGAACGCGCTCGCCGGAACCGTGTGCTCGCCATACCGGAAGTCATCGTCACGCCGTCCGGCGATGTCTGCGACGCGCAGCATTGAGCTGCCGCACCCGCAGCGGCCGGGCAGCAGCGTGACTTCGTCGCCGAGGTCATAGCGAATGAACGGGAACGTGCGGCCGGCAAGTCCGGTCGCGAGCGTGCGCGTCGCTGACTCATCAGGGCCGACCGGGCGCCCCGCCGCATCGACCCGCTCCAGGATCACCTCGTCCTCGCATATGTGAAGGCCATCGCCGTGGCCGCAGCCGACTGCTTGGACGCCGATCTCGGTCGAGCCCCAGAGGTTGTGAAGGGCCGCGCCCCAGGCAGTGTCGATGGCGTCTCGATCCTCCTCGCTGAGCGGCTCGGAGTTGGTGCTAACCCGAACCGGTCGGATATCGAGCTCACCGGCGATAGTGGCACGGGCGAGGCGTCCCATCACCGAGGCGTAACCCACGAGGTGGGTCGGCCGCGCATCCGCCACCGCGCGCAGCACCTGGTCGAACGGCGCCGCGGCCGGGATCACGACAGTCTCCATCAACGGCAAGGTCGCGATGTCGAACAACGGGGTGCTGGCGCGCGGCGGCTCGCCGGCCTCTAAGACGCCCAGTCGCGCTGGGCGAATATCTGACCCGGACGCCCGCTCGCCGCGCACCTGCCATCGCCAGGCGAGACAAGCGAGCGTGACGAACTCCTCCCAATCCCAGACGTACACGCCGCGTACACCGCTTGAGCCGCCCGAGCTGAACACCTGGTGTCCAGCGGGGGTGTAGGAGAACCAGCGCTGCTGTGCCAACACCCGCTCGGCGGCAGCGCGGTCGATATCGGGCGAGGTGACGATCGCGTCCCATTGGTCCTGGGCATCCTGCTTGACCATGGGCGGCAGCCGTTCGAGGTCTTCGACGGTCGCCGTGGCCGGGTCGATGTCGGCCATCCGGGCCGCGTGGAACGGCGAGCGCTCGCGTGCAAAAGCGAGCAACGACCGAAGTCGTTCGGTCCTGTAGCGCTCGATCCGCTCGCCCGGCCACTCCAGCCGTGCCACGTGGTCTTCGAGCGATGCGCGTACCGCGTTCAGATGGGCCGCGCGCAGATGCTGGTAGGCCGCCTTCTCATCCTCGTGAGACACGCGCATAGTGTCCCGCATGCCACGTATGCGACAAAGCTAAAGCGGCCGCCCCCAGACGGACGCGCCCTGCCAGTCGATTGTGACCGCGGGCTCATCGCCAACCACCCAGGCATCGTGGCCCGGAGGTAAGGAGAGAATTTCACCAGGACCAGCTTCAGCCTCGCTGCCGTCCGCCATGAGGATGTGGATGCCCCCTGACGTGATATTGCTGATGCGGTGCCATGCAAAGCTCAGTGCCGGCAACCGGCTTGACGTGCTCGGTCCATCGAAAGCCTGGCTCGATCGTCAATCGCCCAACCTGGGCGCCGCTAGCAAGGTTGAGAATGTCAAGCCGCCAATTCTCCCCCTGCCGCACCTCGTCGGGCTTGTCGAACGAAACATGCTCGAATGGCTGCTGTGTCATAGATGACTCCTCGCTCCTGCTCCGTCGATATCATCAAATCGCGGCACGGCAACCGTCGCTGAGTGCGAACAGCTCCGCGTGGTGAGATGAAGAGTCGAACGTGTGG
>JBKPTR010000194.1:0-2933 GCA_046735615.1 Actinomycetota bacterium | reverse complement strand
CAGCTCGGCGACGACGGCCGCTGCACCTTGGCGAGAGATCTCCGGGCCGGGCCTGACCAGCTTGGTAGCCGTGTTCAGCGCAACGGTCCAGTCGACCATCGAGGTTGTCATGCCGGCGAGTCTATGTGCGAGCTCCGCCTGGGCACCCCCAGTGAGGGGCCTAGCGACACCCGCAGGTGCTGATTGCGGCAGTCACACGGTCCAGCCAGACCATAGCGTTGAACTCGTTCTTCGGATTGTTGATCAAGAAGGCGTACGCCAGCAGCGAGCCGTCCGTAGCACGCAATACGCCGGCGCGAGCCCGGACTTTGTTGAGTGTGCCGGTCTTGCCGCGCACCACCCCTCGTCCAGCCAGGCTCTTGTCGTCGTAGTACTGGCGCTTCAGGCTGCCTTCTACCCCGGCCACGGGCAATCCGGTGATCACGGCACGCAGCTCAGGATGTTTCTGGCCGGAGGCTACGCGAAACATCTTGACCATGGAGTCGGCTGGCACCTTGGTTTGGCGAGCCAGCCCGCTGCCGTCGCTGATCGTCATGCCGGGATCCCAGATTCCGAGCTTGGTGAGCTCGGCCCGTACTACCTTGGTCGCCTCGGCAATCGATCCGGGCCTTCCGGCGCCGATGGCTGCTTGTCGGAAGATCACCTCTGCTGCATCGTTGTCGCTGACCATCAGCAGGTGCTCGACGATCCGCTCCAGTGACATTGAGGAGACCCTCGCCACGACCGGCGCCGATTTCGGCGCCCGCGCCGGGCGCGTACTGGAGACCCTTACCCCTTGTTTGGACAAGGCTGCCGCGAAGGCTGTTGCGGCTTCCTGGGCCGGGTCTCGATAACGCAGGCCTCCGTAACCCACGCGGCCCTCATCAACCCAAAGTGCCGAGGTTCGTGAGACCTGGTCGCCGTAGAACCCTGGCCAACGCGAGTTCCAGGAAGGGCCCTTGAACAGTGACGAGTCATAGCCAAGGCTGACTCTGGAGATCTTGTCATGTTTGAGCCGGCTCGCCGTGGCTCGGGCTAGCCCATTGATGGTCGCTCGTTTTGGATAGTCGGAGCTGGCCCTCCGGGCAAGGTAGGGATCGCCGCCACCGACCAGAATGATCTGCCCTCGTTTGGGACTGATGACCGAGGTCTTGAAGGTGTGGTCCGGCCCCAAGATCGACAGCGCGGCTGTCGAGGTCAGCAGCTTCATGGTGGAAGCCGGGATGTAGCCACGAGTGGCGTTATGGGCGAAGAGCACCTTTCCGGAACCGACCTCGAGGACGGAGCCGGAGTAGCTGCTTCCCACGCCCTTGACCTTGATCGCTCGGATTTTGGCGGCCACTTTCGCCTTATTGGGAACGACGCGCGGCGAGACCGCCGCCAGGACTGGGTCGGGCAGGTCCTGCTGCGCAGGCGACGGCGTGGCGGTTGCCGGATTGGTGCTGGACGGCGCTGGAGTGCTGAGCGTGCTCGGAGTGCTGGCCGGAGGCGTCGCCGCGCTCTCAACTGGCTGTACGCCGATGGCGTACCGGTGCTCGCGCGGCAGCACCACGATGGCTGCCGCGACCAGACTGATCACGACGACGATCGCAGCGGTGACACCGAGAACCACCATGGCAAGCCGCTTGGGACCCACGGGTTACGCCCACCTCCTTCACGCTAGGCTCAAAGCCGCGGGACAGTCACTGCATGCACTCTCGCAGAAGTCAGTCTCAATCCCAAGGAGGTCACATGACCGTACCCGAAGCCGAGCGAGGTCTGACGCCGCTCAGCGGGCTGACCTTCGATGTCACCGTTGAAATCCCCAAGGGTCACAAGAACAAGTACGAAGTCGATCATGACACCGGCCGCATTCGGCTGGACCGTACGTTGTTCACCTCGACTCAGTATCCGGCCGATTACGGCTTCATTGAGGGGACTCTCGGTCAGGACGGCGATCCTCTGGATGCGCTGGTGATGATCACCGAGCCAACATTTCCAGGCTGCCTGATCAGCTGCCGAGCAGTCGCGATGTTCCGGATGAAGGACGAGGCGGGTGGCGACGACAAGGTGCTCTGCGTCCCAGCGTCTGATCCCCGGCGGGATCACATACGCGATCTCTCGGATGTGCGCCAGTGGGTGCTCCTTGAGATCGAGCATTTCTTCGAGGTCTACAAGGACCTCGAGCCCGGCAAGTCTGTCGAGGGCGCGACCTGGACCGGCGTGGAGGAAGCCGAGCAGGAGGTTCGAGCGAGCTTCGAGCGCGCCAAGGCGCAAGCTCACCGTGGAGACCGGCGCTAGCTGTCGCTGTGTGTTCGCAGAGACCTGTCCCCGAGCCCGTGATCATGTTGAGGAATGGCTGACCACCTGATCTTGCTTGCACCGTCGGCCAATCGGGTCTACGCGTCCGAGGCCAACCGGCTGGTAGCAGCTGAACTCAAGGTGCTGCTTGGCGCCCATGAGCATCCAGCGATCGAACCGGTCACGCTGGCCAGGATCAAGTACCTGGCAGTGGCAACGGACGGCCTGGACGAGCAGGTGATCTGGGCGCTGGGGCGGCTCTCTGGTTTCTATGCCGCCTTCCGACGAGAGCACGATCGGCTGCTGCCGGTTGAAGTGCGTACCCCAGATCTGTTCGACGATGATTTAGTCACTATCCCGAAGTATCCGGGCAAGACGAATGAGCAATTCACCCGACTGTTGATCAATGTCACGCTGGCCTCGATGCGACGGCGGGCCAGCGGAGTGGTCACGATCTTGGACCCGCTATGCGGTCGCGGTACCACGCTGAGCACTGCGATGATGCTGGGTTGCAACGCGGCCGGCCTCGAAGCCGAACTGAAGGCGGTTGAAGCGTACGCGGCGTACCTGCGGTCCTATTGGCGTCGCAAGCGGCTGAAGCACTCGCTGGAGCTCAGCCCGGTGCGCCGTGAGGGCAAGATCATCGGTAGGCGTCTGGCGGCCGAGGTGATCCC
>JBKPTR010000193.1:0-8303 GCA_046735615.1 Actinomycetota bacterium | reverse complement strand
CGAGGCGAGCGACATGCGGCTCGGCCGTTCGGTCGCCGTCAAGATTTTTCGGCAGCACACTGAGCTGAGCGGTAACGAGGCCCGCCAGCAGCGCGAGATCCAAGTGCTGGCGCGCCTCCAGCACCCAAACATCGTCAGCGTCTTTGATGCCGGCACTCAGGATGGGTCGTCTTTTGTCGTGATGCAGCTCATCGACGGCGCAACACTCGCGACGCGAATCACGACATCGGCTCTTGATCTAGCCGGGGTCCGCCACGTCGGTGCGGCCGTCGCCGACGCGCTCACCTATGTGCACAGCGCCGGAATGGTGCACCGGGACGTCAAGCCGGCCAACATTCTCTGCGGGTCCAGCGGACACGTTTACCTTGCCGACTTCGGCATCGTCCGGCTCGTCGATGCAACCCGCCTAACCGGGCAGGGAACGATCGGCACCGTCTCATACCTGTCGCCGGAGCAGGTCCGCGGTGAAGACGTCGACGCCTCCACCGATATCTACTCGCTGGGACTGGTGCTGCTCGAGTGCCTGACGGGCAAGCCGGAGTACCCAGGCTCCTCCGCAGAGGCCGCGGTGGCTAGGCTCACTCGGCCACCACACGTTCCATCGACCCTGCCACCGGATTGGTCGGAGCTTCTCACAGCGATGACCTCACCGGACGGGATGAACCGGCCACCAGCATCAGATGTGGTGAAAGCACTTCGGGAACTCTCGACATCACCAGCTGACGCCCCGACAGCCATCCTCGAAGCGGACCGTCCGACGAACTCAACCCGAGCGATGACAGTGACATCGCTTGAGCCGCCACGAAAGCCGTGGATGCCTCGCCTGCGGCGCTGGCTCATCGCGTCGGGTCTTGTGGCGATTCTTTTCGTCATCGGCATCTGGTTGGTGACATCACAGATCCAAGGCGCGGCAGACTCTCCATCAGATCTTCCGGCGCCGACCGCATCGCCCGGACAGGATCGCCTTACGCAGGATCTCCAAGATCTGGAAGAAGCGGTGCAGCCATGAGGAATGGAAGTGCCATCCTGCTAAGGGTGGTGGTGACTTGCGCGCTGCTGCTGTCGGGCTGCGGTCAGGAGCGCCCGGAAATCAGTGACCAAATAGCACGCACATTGCAGCGCGATGTCGTCGCAGTCCAGTCTGCGGTTGACCGATCGCGTTGGGAGGAAGCGCTCACAGCGCTGGATCGACTGGAGGCTGACGTCGCCTACGGGGCCGACAGCGGCAACCTGTCCGACGACCGCGCTGCGCAGATTCGAACGATCCGCCAACGAGTTCTTGAGGACCTTGATCGAATCACAAAATCGGGCCCTACCGCGCAAACCATCGGCAACCTCGGGCGCAGAATCCACGCCGTCGCCCAAGCCCAGGGTCAGCGAATCCGCAGAACCGGACGACGACGATAATCCCACAGGCGAAGAAGACAAAGGCAAAGACAAAGATGGCCACAACAAAGGCAAGGGAAAGGGCAAAGGGAACGGAAAGCCCTAATTGGCCACGAAACGAGCCCATCTAGAGCCTGATCAACTGCCTGCCCGGTGTGCAGATTGATTGCCCATCGGAGGATCACCTTGTCGCCCGTGTTGTTCACACATACCAGCTCCGACCCCACAGGTGCGTACTGGCAGTGTAGGTGTAACTGTGCCCTCGCCGACGGGAAGCCAACCTGCACTCTACGTCCTCGATCATCATCATCACCGCTCGGATGATGACCTCGCGGCAGCCAATGCAATCGGTCTCGGCAACAGCCTTAACCACGCTCGCGACTCACTACCCAAGCTCAGCGGGCTTCATGGCGCCAAACTCCCAGCGCATCGCGTTTCCGATATCGCTGGCGCTCGCCCCACCGGTCTCAGCGTTGCAACTCGACATACCCCCGCGACGAGCATCGCGGTGGGTGCGATCACGCATATTGCATCGTTCATTTGTCGACTGCGTAAAGCTGCCAGCTTCCGGGGACGCCCTTGAGCTGGTGAACGCCTCGATCCCGGAAGGGGATCCCGGAGCCGGCCACTAGATCGGCGACGGTCCGGGACACGAGCACCTCGCCGGGCTGCGCAGCGCCCGCCACCCGAGCGCCGATATGGACCGCGATGCCCGCCAGATCCTCACCCACCACCTCGACCTCACCGGTGTGCAGGCCGATGCGGATTTCGATGCCTAACCCGTGGATCGCATCCCGCATCGCCAAGGCGCAACTGATCGCGCGGGCCGGACCCGCGAAGGTCGCAAAGAAGCCATCACCGGCGGTAGCGATCTCCCGGCCGCCGAACCGATCCAACTCCGCCCGCAAGATCATGTAGTGGCTGTCCAAGAGCGCTCGCCAGCTGCGATCCCCAAGTCGCGACGCGCGCTCGGTAGACCCGACGATGTCACTCAACAGCACGGTCGCCAGCATCCGCTCAGGCGCAACCGGCGGCCGCATCCCCGTAAGGAACTCCGCCACCTCGTCCAGGACCTCCTCGGCGCCCTCGGTGAAGAACCAGGCGTCGCCCCCGGCGACCTCCACGAACCGCGCACCCGGAATGTGATCGGCAATGTAGCGACCGTGCTCAATGGGGACCAGGGAGAAGTTGGACCGGTGCAGCACCAGGGTAGGCACAGCAATGGTGGACAGCACCGATCGCACATCCATCCCAAAGATGTAGCGATACTGTGCCGCTGCGGTACGAGGGGTGGCCGACGCCCGCGTGAACTTGGCTCGCCAGCGCAGGAAAGCGGGATCGCTTGCCATACTGGGGAAGACTCCCGCGATGAGCTGCTCGGTTCCCCACGTGGTCCGGAACATCTCGACGATCTGCTCCACTGCCTCGGGGGCCGCCCCGTCCGGGTAGTCCTCAGCCTTGGCGTAGCGCGCCACCGTATTGCCCAGGACCAGTGCGGATGTGCGCTCGGGGTGGGTCGCCGCGAAGATCATGCCAACCGGCCCGGCATCTAGCTCGGCATAGATCGCGGCACGTTCAGACCCGACCGCGTCCAGTACTGCCCGCAGATCCTCGGTCCACTCCTCCCACGTCGGGAGAGCGTCCAACGGAACTGGGTCGGAGGCACCGGCGCCCCGCCGGTCGAACATGATGAGCCTGCTAGAGGATGCCAGCCGCTCCAAGAAACGGGCCATCAGCGGGTGATCCCATTGCAGGTCAATATGTTCGGTCAGGCCGTTGGCATAGACAAGGTCCAGCGGTCCTTCACCCAGGACCTGATACGCGATGTCGGCTTCACCCAACGAGGTGTACCTGGTCTGGGGGAGGGTCATCTCCGCTCCCGGTGCTCAGCGCGTTCCTGCTGGTGAGTTATGGTAATCGATTCGCCAGCCTTCAACTGGAGGGCTCGTGGCTGTCCCAGCACGTATGAGCGTGCACCTCATCATTGCCACGCTGCTTCCGCAGTATCGACATTTGATGTCGAAGGAGGTCGCGTGGTCGTTCCGCTGTACGCGGTCGCCATCCTGACCACCCGCGCGCTGCCGCGGTGGATCGGATGGCTTGGTTTGCTTGTCCGGGCGCTCGCTGGATGGTTGGGGGTGCTCAGCCCGCCGTCGTCGGTGATCTCGGGTATCTCAAGCATCTGATTCATCGGCTTCTTCGTTTTCATGCTGAGCATGGGCATCGCCCTGCTCTGGCGCCGCATAAGAGTTCGACGGAGTAACCCCAGGTATCAGCACAAGCACCGAGCTGACAAGCCCCGCACAAACTCCCGCTTGGGCTGACCAGCCAACTGCACCGATTTGGCCGCGGTGGCGCCGAAATTTCGAAGCTCCGGGCACTCGGCGCTGGGGGTCAGTGCCGCAGCACAATGTCGGGGGGTTTCGGTGGGAGCCAAGCTAGCATCGGCGGCGTGGCCGCATCGCATGCCCTTGTCGGTCTGCCCCGGCGCGATCGATGCGGTCAATCGTGCGTTTCCTCGATCGACTGTCGGATCTTGGCGCCGGACCAGAGGATTCTGATGATGAGCGCCTCCGCCATGGGACCCTGATCTTCGCCTCGATGGTGATCACGCTGATGTCCCTGACCTGGGTCGCTACCTACTTCGCCTACGGCTACCCCACGTCTGCGGCGATCCCGGCCTTATACCAGCTGATCACGGTAGTCGGCTAGTCGTGTTGGCGCGGACCCGACGGTTTGGAGTGTTTCGCACCACGCAGCTCCTTGCGTTCCTCGTGCTGCCTGCCCTGCTCCAGGCCTCGCTTGGCGGCTTCGTCGCATCGAGCGCGATGATCTTGTGGGCGATCTTTACACCGCTTGCGGCGCTCGCCCTACAGGGGCTGCGGCGTTCGGCGTGTGGCTTGTGGCGTTCCTACCTGGACCTGGCCGTCCGTGCCGTGCTGGCGTACGCGATCTATCGGAGAGCGAGGTCAGCGCCTGAGATGGCGCACCCATTCCCATTGACGCGAACACTCACTCAGCGCGCTACTGGAAGATACGCGCCCGGTGCGGCAGGGGAGGCACCGGGCGTCGCTCATCGAGTGGTGGGCGAATGATGTGGTCATGGGGCAAGACCGAACCTGAGCGGGTCCCTGGAATGCTTCTCTGCTTCGTTGATCGCGAGGCCAACAAGTACACGACAGCCGTCGCTGCAAGCGATGGCGACTGGTGGCTTGGTACGCGCATCCTCATGCTGCGTGACTTCGAGCGGATGCGCAAAGAGGGAATCAATGTCGTCCTCATGGACATTCGGATGCCCGGTCCAGACGTCAAGCCCTGGGCTACCGCCACCAGCACCTCGGTCTCCCACGCCGTCATGTCGTCAGCACAATCACGCGGGTGCCGCCAAACGCCGGATCCGCGGTGATGGCGGCGGCTCCCCCAGGTTTCGGAACGGGCCATGGCATCGGCGGGATGCAGGAGCGTGCCGAACGGCCAGGGCGGCGTCGCCGTCCCCCGCTGTGCCGAGGTCAGGGCTTCCCGCGTGATACGGCACACCGCGGCTCCGGTTTGGCAGGTAGCCCTGGCCACGCCGGGGCCTCGTGGATGAGCTCGTCGTTCTCGAGGGCCTCCACCATGAACAGGGCAAAGTCCACGCGGCGCGTGATGTTGCTCTCGAGGATCGGGTCGCCCACGTGTCGACTCCACATGGGCAGGCACTGGCTCTCGCCCTCCTCGAGGTCGCTTCCGCGCACGACTGTCCATTGCGTGTCGCTCGCGAACACCCGCCAGCATGCCTCCACCTGGTCGTCGAGGTCAGCGAAGCGAGCGAGGCGCGAGCGGGCCGAAGACCTTCACGGTCGCCTTGAACTTTCACGAGTACACGTCCTGGCCGTCTAGGGTGATGTGCCACCTGCACGAGAACACGAGGCGCGTCCCCTGTGGCGCGTGGTCGAGCACCGCCTGGGCCGTGCATCGGGCCAGCCGAGGGCCCAGAAAAGGCCGGTGGCTGATGGGTCACCTTCAGAAGCGAGCCGAGCGTAAGTCCATACAGATAGTGTCCGGATACCAGCGCCCGCCGACGGTAGGAACAGATCGCGGTCTCGCCAGGCTGAATGTCCTCCAGCCAAATAGGAAGCCGCGACGAGGCGGGCGTGTCAGCGCTCGCCTCGTGGCGGCGTTCATTTTGAGCAGCTTCGCCTGGTGACCGTCGCCGCCGCGCACGATTCAATGTCCGTCGACACCAAACTGGTGTAGATCTGAATCGAAGCTTCGGGCTACCTGTCTACATCAGCGACATCGGTCTGAGTTTCAACGGCCTCCTGGACTCGCC
This sequence comes from Actinomycetota bacterium, assembly GCA_046735615.1. GTDB lineage: Bacteria > Actinomycetota > Actinomycetes > Propionibacteriales > Propionibacteriaceae > Microlunatus. Next base: position 2,605 of record JBKPTR010000193.1, on the reverse strand, counting down.
CGAGCTGCCCCTTGGTGGCAATGATCACCAACGCAGCCGGATGCAGGATCGCGGCGCTGAAGATCAAGAACCTCACCGTGTTCGACGCTGGTACGACATCGTAGGAGAGCTGGTTGATCGCGCCGTCGAAGCTGGCATGGAAGATAGCCATTTGCAGCACGCTGCTCGCTGTCACGTTGTAGAACCACACGAACAAGGCGCGGGCGAAGGAACAGCGAGACAAACTTGATGGCGAAGATGACCGGAGCCGATATCAGCGCCTCGACTACCCACCTTCTTCGGCGAAGTGTCGGGCACATCCCACACCGCCACAGCAGCGCGACGTACAAGGTGAGCTTCATGGGGTGATACCGGTCATGCCAATGGTGCTGCAGGAATCCGGCGAATCCGATTTCTTCAGCCAGCTGAAACAGCCAGCTGGAGTCCAAAGACCGCGGCCACCTCCGCCAGCGCTCGCATCCAGCCACCCGGAGGTGGTGTCAGTGCTCGCGGGACAAAGATCGGGAGCGAGATCAGCGTTGCGCCCACCGGAACGGTGAATAGTGCGACCAGTTACCACCGCACCCGGACCCGCCAGCGCACACTGCGCCGAGCAAGATCAACAACGCCCTACATGCATTGCTCGTCACTCCCTGGGTCGACCCGGAGAACAGCGCCAGATAGTTCGGCTGGCTGGGATGGGTAACACCGTAGGAGTGCGTCATGCTGGCGCCTTTAGCCGCGAGCTTGTTGAGGTAGGGCGCCTGCGCGATGCCGATCACGCTGGAGCGGTGCTTGTTCTCGAAAATCACGACCACGATCCGGCTCCGGCGCGATCGGTTGCTGTTTCCTCAGGATGGATTGCCGCACCGTCGGCTTCTGTTTCTTCGGAGAGAACGGGCGCTCGACCGCCCTCAGCTCGTTCGGGGAGCCTCGGCTGTCTGCGTTCGCATGCAAGAAAGACGCGGTGCGAGGTGATCAACAGCGCGAGCCAGGCGAGGCTGAGCAGGCAAGCGAAGATAACGTCGGTGGCGGCGGGCGACAATGAGTGGATGGCTTGAAGGTCGTGGTTGGCGGCTCTTCAGCGGTCACTGCGCTGACGTTCGACGCGCTTGATTCGGAAAGATGAATAAGCGGTACCCGAATCGAAGGAGTACCGATGCGGCAGCGACCAACGGTTGAAGAGCTGGCGCCGGTGAGAACCTACCGTCCCTGACGTCAAATTGTTGTGTTCTTGTGCATCGCGTAGGCGATGGCGCTTGCGATCGCCCCCGCGCTACCGCACGCCGGCATTGCACCGCCGATCACTATCGCGGTGCCGGTGACCGCGGTCGCCCTCACCGTCGTCTTCGCCGTTCCAGGTCGTCAACGGCGCGCGGTTCGACCGGTTCCTGCCAGTCGTTACGGAATCCCCGCGGAGCGCGCGGGAGGCGGGTTACGTCGGTCGAGACGATGCTCGACCGATTCAGCCCGGGTGAACCGAACGACGACCAAAACGGACCAGGACACTAACACAGAGATCGCTTGGCGGACCGGCGGCTGTCGTAGCAGATTCACTTGGTACGACGTGGACTCGATCTTCGATCTTTCCCACTTCGGCTGCACTCGTCCCTTCGTCGACCAGATTCGCAACGTCGAACGGTCCGGCGAGAAGTGACGGCGCGTGGCCGCGCAGCCACGGCGCGATCACCTAACGGGGCTTGGTGAGCAGTTGGGGTGAGTGGGCAGGATCTGGGGTGTGTAGCTCGACAACGCAACACGTCGAGCCTGGTGATCTTGCCAATCGCAAGCGGTAACCTCGGCCCGCTTATTTGAGTTTCAGTCTGCGTCCGATTCGAACGCCCGCCTTCCCTGTGTATTGCAGAATGACCACCGTGATTCCGGGCGCGCGAACAATGGCACAGGCGAAAGCCAACGCGGCAGGGGCTGAGCTGCCGCGGCTGGGCCCGGAGTTCCTGGCCGGGGTACGCGAGCTGTATGACCGGGAGCTCCGGGCGCAGATCCATGATCGCTGGTGACAAGCCTTCAGATCTGCTAGCCGGCATCGTTAGGGGAGGATCGACCGTTCCGGACCGGAATAACACCGTTTGCAGTGCGGAGCGCTGGCTGATCAGCGTTGCCCGGTTCGCGCGCCTCCAATGCGGCAACGTCGGGTGCTCAGGAAACCATATCCGCGACGCCTGGTCTTTCGCCGCTCTCGGAGTTCTCGCCGAGCTTGGCAGCAGCTGACTGAGTCGCGGAAAGGGCCGAGCTGAGGCCGGTCTTTTTCTCCAAGAACCGCAGCAGCTCCACCGGGAAGGGCAGCACAAGCGTTGAGTTCTTCTCGGCGGCCACCTCGACAATGGTCTCTAGCAGCCGCAACTGAAGGGCGCCCGGCGTATCAGCCATCGTGGCGGCAGCCTGGGCCAGCCGGTCGGAGGCCTGGAGCTCGCCTTCGGCGGAGATGACGCGAGCTCGTCGCTCCCGCTCTGCCTCGGCCTGACGGGACATCGACCGCTTCATGGTTTCCGGCAACGCCACATCCTTGATCTCGACCCGATCGATGTGGATGCCCCATTCGACGGCCGGATTGTCCATCATCAGCTCAAGCCCTTCGTTGAGCCGCTCTCGATTGGTGAGCAGATCG
>JBKPTR010000192.1:0-4207 GCA_046735615.1 Actinomycetota bacterium | reverse complement strand
GGTCGGCTATCGGAACGCCTGCGCTGAGCGTTCGGCATGTGACACGCGTTTCCGGAACACGTCCCGTAGCCGGCGGTCGCCTTACGGCATTTGCTTTCCCTTGGCAGGCTGGAACCGGCGTGCCAACAGGCCTTGGTGCTGATGTCGGGTCTCCGGGCCACGGGACTCGGGAGACCCGTCAGAGCTGGTATGGGCTCAGGCATCGCGAATCTGGCTGCTGAGGCGGGAGTACAAGGACACGCCTCCGTCCTGGTCAAGACGTCAAGGCGCAAATTCGCACGGAACAAGAGCCACGAAGCGGGCTATTGGCCTGGTCAGGAGAAGGCGCCGGGGCATTTGCGGGAAGCTGGGCTCACCACGCTCCTAGCGCAGCCCGGCCACAGGTGGTCGATCATGGCGACCGTCCAGTTGTGCGATGGAGGCCGCATCCCTCACCTGCATCGCCCGCAGCAGCACAGTTCCGAGTGTCCCGGCGAGGAGTGGGCTGCTTGCGACGAGGAGGAGTTGGGTCGCTGCGGGCAGGCCGGCTGCGAATCCAATCAGTGCCGCGCCGAGGGCTGATGCGGTGACCTTGAGGCCGGCACCGATGGTGAAGACCTGAGTGCGCACGGCCGGGGCGGCGTACTGGGTTCGAGAAAGGAACAGCGCTGAACCGAACGGCCCGATGAAGAGTCCGGACAGTCCGAACAGCACGGCGGTGGCTGCAAGCGACGGGGTGAGGGCTGCGATGGCGATCGGTATTCCGATGCCGATCATGGAGATGGCGGTGACCAGTGGTGCGTGGTCTACGGCGATGGGCCGCCAGGTCCATAGTAGAGAGCCGATGAAGGCGCCTGCGGCGACGGCGGTGAGCAGCAGTCCGCTACCGGCCGGCCTGTGCTGCGACGTGGCGAGGACCGCAGCGACGACGGCGAGGCCGCCCGGACCGATCTGGCCGAGGCTGCTCGTGAGAGTCAGTGTCCGAAGTGTCGGCTGCTGCACGATTTCGCGTACGCCGCTGAGAAGACCTAGCCGCGTCGCGTTCGAGGGATGCGTACGCCTCGGTAGGGGGAGTGAGGCGACGCCGAGCGCGCCGACGGCTGCCGAAGCGGCGAGGACATACTGCGCGGCCGTGGCAGTGATGGCGGCGGCGGTGACTCCGGCGACCGCCGGACCGACCATGCTTGCGACGTTGTAGAACAGCGAGTCGAGGCCGAACGCGCGTGGTGTCTTGGCCTTTCCGACAAGTGCCGGCAGCTGACTGGTCAGTCCGCCGGTGAGGGCCGGCCCGCAGCAGCCGCCCACGAGTAACAGCACGTAGATCAGCCAGAGTGCTGCGTGCTCCATCAGCGCAGCGGCGGAGAACAGGCTGCCCGCGAAGATCAACATCGCCGAGGCGAGCACCCACCGGGGTTGCCGCGCACGATCCACCAAAACACCGACCAGCGGTGCCGCCACCACATGCGGGATCAGCAAGGCAGCAACCATCGTCCCGCCGATGGCGGCGCTTCCGGTTCTGTCCAGCGCCAGCAGCACCAGAGATACCCGTGCGCCCTCGTCAGCGATCCGCGCGAGCACGGTTGCGGTGAGGTAGTGCGGCATCAGCCAGGGTCGACCGGATCTTGGGGACTTATCTCCCTGTGCCGGATAGATAGTGCGCATGCCCACTCCGATCCGCGGATCTCTCGTCACCCCTTGAAGCGGTGATGTATCGAGTTTTGCATACCCGTCCCATCACCTGTCAAACTGGTGACGTGCACTTTGAGTTCATCGCGGACCGGCCCGTGCTCGACTTCCTATCGACCATTGCCGAGCGAGGCACGCGCGACGAGGAGAAGCTGCGGTCCGCGCAGGATCTGACTGACTGGATCGAGCAGTCGGGCATTGTCGACACCGCCACCCCGGTCACTCAGCAGGCCCTCGAGCGCGGAAAGGCGCTGCGCGAGGCGATGTTCGGCCTGGTCGCCGCGCTCATCAACCACCAGACACCGAGCGTGACCGACCGTGCCCTCGTCAACGCCGCCGCCGAGGCGTCGCCGCCCCTGCTGCGGCTCGATGACGACGGACTACACCGCTACGGCGACACCGACGCGGTCCTCGCGCTCCTAGCCCGGGATTGTCTTGACCTGTTCGACAGCCCGGACCGAGCGGCTCTGCACTGGTGTGCGGACGCGACCTGCACCCGCCCCTTCATCGATCGCTCACGCGGGCAACGACGCCGCTGGTGCGGCATGAAGGGCTGCGGCGATCGCGCCAAAGCAGCCGCATACCGCCGCCGACGGCGTACCTTGCTCGACAAAGAAGCCGCCCCAGACACCGCTCGGTAGCCCAATCCCGACCGGCAGGCTACTGACCGAGAACCCGGGCTTGGCGAGACCGTGCCATCGAATGGATACAACTCAGGCGCAGGTGCCCGGTCGAGCGAGCGAGGTCGGAGGCAGTGCGAATCCGCGCCGATGTGCCCGTGGCGACGGCGACCCTTCCCATCCGGGTACTTCCGCAAGCAGCCAGCATAAGGGTCCGCTCGCGGCACAGCTGCGGGACAGTTCCTTGTCCGGCTGAGCCGGAACTGGCAGCTCACGGACCTGAACACGTCGCCCTGACTCGGTAGCGTGCAGCGCATGCGCATCAAGCTGGAGAACGTCGGCATCGCCGTCCGCGACCTGGAAGCGGCGATCGCCTATTTCACTGACCTCGGGCTGACCGTTCTCGGACGTGACACGGTCAGTGGAGAGTGGACCGACACCGCCGTCGGCCTCGACGGCAACCACGCCAACATCGCGATGCTCCAGACGCCAGACGGCAACGGTCGCCTCGAGCTCTTCGAATACATCCACCCCGACGCGATCGAGACGGAGCCCACCCGGCCTAACGAGATCGGCATGCACCGGGTGGCTTTCTCGGTTGACGACATCGACGAGGCCCTCGCGATCGCCGCGAGGCACGGCTGCCACCCCCTGCGCGGCGTGGCGACCTACGAGGACGTGTACAAGCTCACCTATGTCCGCGGCCCCAGCGGCATCCTCGTGATGCTCGCCGAGGAGTTGAAGAAGAGCTGACCGCGCACCGGCGGCGGGATCCCCCTACGGTACCCGTACCGGTCGGCGGTGCTGTTCCGGCCAGATACTGGTGGGGTGGACGCAGCCAGCTTCGAGCGGCAGCGGCTGTCGTTATTTGAACGGTATGGCTTGCTTGCGCAAAGCCGGTGGGTTGTCGATGGCCTAGGGCGTCGGATCTATGTTGCTGAGCGGGTGGACACCGGTCGTCCTGTCGTTCTTGTCCACGGTGGCCTGTCCCAGGGCGGCGACTGGTGTCTGATGGCCGGTCGTCTGTCTGGGCCAGTCGTGATTCCTGACCGGCCCGGCTGGGGTCTGACGTATCCGATTGATCATCGAAGGGTGAACTTCCGCGAGGCATCGGCTCAGTGGCTCGGGGTCGTGCATGATGGGCTCGGACTCGAGCAGGTGGATCTGGTCGGCCTGTCGGTCGGTGGCTTTGTTGCGGCCGCGTTCGCGTTCGAACAACCCGAGCGGGTAAAGCACCTGGTCTTCGTCGGAGCACTGCCGGGGTTGCGGCGCGAGCTGCCGCTTCAGCTCAGACTAATGGGCCACCCTCTGGTCGGGCGGCTGATGCTAGGGATGAAGATCACCGATCCGGAGGTCAATCGGAACCGCGTGTTCGCTACCCTGGTCGCTCATCCTGAAGCGCTGCCGGTCGATTTCCTGCAAGACGACATCGACGCGTGGGCCCTGGACGGTGCGGCACAATCCGGCTACACGATGATGCGCTCCATCAGCACGTTGCGTGGTCTTCGTTCGGACATGTTGATCGCCAAGGAGTTGCCGAGCCTGTCATGCCCGACGTTGTTCCTTTGGGGTGACGCGGATTCGTTCGCGCCGCCGGCCCTCGGGCAGCGGGTCGCTGACACGATGCCTGACGCACGGGTTCAGGTCGTGCCCGATGCCGGTCACAGTCGAGCAGCTCTCAAATCAAGAGGGCTCGGTAACCCCGAGCTGATCCCCGGGACTTCAAATCTCGTTGGTCTTGGACGCCACCCACCCAATCAAGTGCGTATCGGCCAACGGTGGGTTATCGGTCGTCATACGAAAAGCGATAGGGCCAATCGCCCTGGGTGATGCGGGCGCCAGGCTGCCGCCATCGCGGCAATAGTGCACAACCGCGGACGCGAGCCGATCTGGCGTTCGATCTATTGTGGGCTGGGTATGGC
>JBKPTR010000191.1:0-8010 GCA_046735615.1 Actinomycetota bacterium | reverse complement strand
AGACGGGTTCGCAGCAGGGCAGGCAGGAGACGACGATGAATGGTCAACGCGACGTGGAGGAACGAGGTCGGCGCTCCGCGGGCCCCGACACTCGTGAACAGTTGCTGGCCGAACTGCCGGTCACAGATCGACGGCTGCAGCTGGCCGGCGTCTCCTCCGCCGTGCTCGAGGGCGGGGATGGACCGCCGATGCTTCTGTTGCATGGCCCAGGTGAGTTTGCGGCTGTCTGGGCGCGAGTAATTCCGGACCTGATAACAACACATCGGGTGGTCGCGCCTGACCTGCCGGGCCATGGTGCCTCTGGTTTACCAGACGGCCCGCTAGACCGCGACCGTGTGAGCATGTGGCTCGGCGAACTGATCGAGCGAACCTGCACATCGCCACCCGTCGTGGTGGGGCATTTGCTCGGAGGAGCGATTGCGGCCGGCTTTGCCAGCGAGCGGCCCGCCCAGCTCAGCCGGCTGGTTCTTGTCGACAGCTTCGGTCTGAGTTGGAATCGGCCGTCGCCGAGGTTCGCGCTGCCTTTGTTGGCCTACCTTGCCCGGCCGACGGAACGCACGCGGGACCGCGCCATGGCGCAGTGCTTCGTCGATTTCGACAGGTTGCGCGAGCAAATGGGCGGACGCTTTGAGCCATTTGGCGCGTACGCGCTTGAGTGGGCGCGCACCAAGACCGCGAAGGCTGCTCTCCGCAGCCTCATGACGGAGTACGGAATGCGGCCCATCCCGCGGGATGTTCTCGCCCGGATCGCCGTGCCTACGGTCTTGATCTGGGGACGACATGATCTCCAAACGCGGCTGAGCGTGGCCGAGGGTGCGAGCGCGCGGTACGGCTGGCCGCTGCACGTGATCGAGGGCGCGCGCGACGATCCCTTCTTTGAACAGCCCGAAGCCGCCATGCATGCCCTGCGTGCCTCGCTCAGCTGAGACGATTCCATTACGCGGGCCTGAGTGCGCCCTCAGCTTGTCTAGGGCGCTTCGACAAGCTGAGCGCGCATGATGGCGGCCTACCCAACGGGAGGTGAAGGTGATGTCCGAGGGCGTACCCGAGCAAGTCGAAGCGCGGCCGACTGCTAGAGATCCGCGACCCGGCGTTGACCGGACGGATGCGTTGCATGAGCGGTTGTTCCGCAATGCCTTGGGGGCGTTGGAGCTCTACACCATCTATCTCGGTGAACGACTCGGACTGTATCGGTCGCTCGCAGAAGGCGGTGCCGCTACCTCGTCGCAGCTTGCCGCACGCACTGGAACCACCGAGCGATACGTGCGGGAGTGGCTAGAGCAGCACGCCGCGAGTGACCTGCTCGTGGTCGACGACCCGCGCGCGGAACCACTCGCTCGCCGGTACAGGTTGCCGCCGGAGCACATCTCGGTGCTCGCAACCCCCGACGACGTCCGATATGAGGCTTACACCGGCCTCGAGATCGTTCGCGCTGGGCGCTGGCTTCCGCACCTGGTGGAGGCTTTTCGGGTTGGGAACGCGCCACCGCCCCCGCCGTGGGAGCCCGAGGGCCGGGCGGATGCCAACCGGGCCCGGTTCATCAACTTGCTTGGCACGGAATGGCTTCCTGCGATTGTCGACGTAAACGTGCGACTTCGGGCCCAACCGCCAGCGCAGGTCGTCGACGTGGCGTGCGGCACCGGCTGGTCGAGCATCGCCATGGCGCAGGCGTACCCCAACATCGAGGTGCACGGTGTCGATCTCGACTCTGACGCCATCAGCGCCGCTCGCAGGAACGCCGAGCGAGCTGGCGTGGCTGATCGAGTGAGGTTCTCCGTCACCGACGCAGCCGAGCTCGGAGGAGCAGGTGGGTGCGACCTAGTGACGATCTTCGAGGCTCTGCATGACATGTCGCGACCCGTCGACGCGCTCAGTGCAGCCCGGCAGATGCTCTCCGAGGACGGGACCCTCCTCGTAGCCGACGGGCTGGTCGCCGACGAGTTCACGGTCCCCGCCTCACCGCGGGAACGCACTGAGTACGGGTGGAGCGTGGTCTCCTGCCTGCCCGGCGCCATGGGAGACCCCCAGACTGCAGCCACCGGAGCCGTCATGCGTCCCTCCGTGCTTCGTCAGTACGCCCTCCAGGCGGGCTTCAGCGAGGTGGCGGTGCTCCCGATACGCACCGACTACTGGCGCTTCTACCGACTGCTCCGGTGAGGGCGACCGGGTCGCCCTGGCGTAACGAAACCTCAACCCATCGCCACGCTGTCCAAGCGGCTTTTGGCCTCGACGTAGGTCTCAGCCGGCAGCGGTCGGGAGGCGGCCGCGATGTTTTCTTTGAGATGATCAACATTCATCGTGCCGACGATGTTGGTGTTCATGCCTGGATGGGCGTTGGTGAACCGCAGCAGGAAGCCCGTGCGCGTCTCGCCCTCGTCGAGCAGGTCGTCCAGGCCGGCGGCCTCCCACCTTGCCCAGCGGTCTTTCTTGCCCAAGCCGGCGCCGGGTTCACCGCGGGCGACGCCACCTCGCACAATGACGCCCGCTCCGGAGTCCGAAGCCGCCTGAATCAGTTCCTCATGCTCGCGCTCCAGCGCTGAGTAGGGAATCTGGAAGGAGTCGAATACTCCCCAGCCGATATAGGTCTCCAGGTGCGGCTGCGTCGCGGAGATACCGATCCAGCGCACCTTTCCCTGCTCCTTCATCTCCTGCAAGGCCGTGACGAGGTCGCCGTTCTCGCACTGCTCGACGCTGGGGTTGTGCAGCTGCATCACATCGACGTAGTCGGTTCGCATCCGTGCCAGGCTCTCGTGTAAGCCGCGGAACAAGTTCTCCTTGGTCCACACATGCGGAGTGTCGTCGGTGCTCTCGTTGCGGCGCACCACCGTGCAGCCGCACTTTGTGGCCAGTACGAAGTCATCGCGGCGGTACGACAGAAAGCGGCCGATGTACTCCTCGCTGCGCCCATAGTCGTTCGCCGTGTCGACAAAAGTGATTCCGTTGTCGATCACCGCGTTCAAGATCTGCTCAGCCTCGCCGTCCTCGATAGGCCGCCCGCCCCAGATCCGTGACCCCCGCACCTCCATCGCGCCATAACCCAGCTTGGTCACTGACAAATCTGTGCGCCCAAGCGAGTTCTGCTGCAGCGTCGTCTCACTCATGAAATCTCCTGTCCTGTTCCACCGCGGTGATCTGCCGACGCTCAGGCTACCGAGCAGCAAGAGAAGCTTTCCGGGTATACAGGTGCCATGGAGCACGGCCCGAATTTCGTCGATTTGCTGCGCCGATGGGAGAACGCGGGCGGCGTCTGGCGGGTGCTCGACCAAGATCATCGTGCGGTCACCGTCGCGCTTTACCGCTGCGACGGCGGTGAGGAGGCTGATCGATTCGTGTCCACTGATCCGGGGGTCACACAGTTCCTGGCCGGCCGCATGAGCAGCGACGAGCGGCCAGCCTCGACGCGCGTGGCTGATCCGCACGCTGACGATCAGGAGCGTCGCGAACGTGATCGAGACTCGCAGGGACGAGCACGGCAGGCACGTCCGCGGGATCGGCTCGGTCGCCCGCTGCCCTACGGCGATGTAGGCGTCGAGCCGGTGCCAGAGGAACCGTTACCACCGGCGGAGACAATTTCGTACGCTCACGAATTACTGGCCGACGGCCGACCGTTCTCAGCTCATGAGGTGTACGAGGCACGTTGGAAAGCAGGTCCTGCCTCGGAGCGGGAACTCTGGCAGGGACTCGCCCAGCTGTGCGTGGGCATCACTCATGCCGAGCGGGGCAACCAGACCGGCGCGCTGCGCCTCATCGGACGAGCTCGTCGACGACTGGAGACCTACACGGCCACCGCTGGGCCTGTCTACGGCTTAGACCTCACCAACATCATCGAATGGATCCGCGACCGGGAACGTGAACCAGACAACAGCTCCTGGTTGATCGACCACCCGTTATGAGGAACCGATATCCGGCCGGCTAGTCACCTCGAGTACGGCGAGGAGCAATCCGCGAACTGATCACACCTACTCGAACGATCCTATGGGGATTTCACCTGCCGGCTCGTACGTACCGATTACCACTCCGGTACTGGAGATCTTGCTGTCAACAAGCTTCAATCCGGAGGGGATGGTGCCATCCGCGAACAGGCGTTTCCCCGATCCGATGACCACAGGGAAGACCCAGAGGCGGTATTCATCTACAAGGTTGTTGCGCAGCAGTGACTGGATCAGGTTCGCGCTGCCATGAACCTGTAGCTCTGGCCCGTCTTCTTGCTTGAGCGCCGCGAGACCGTCGGCGGCATCTCCCTCGATCAAGACCGAGTTACTCCAGTCCAGCGTGGGGCGATTCCGCGACGCAACGTACTTCGTGGCGTCGTTGAAGACCTTGGCGCCGGTCTCCTCTGGAGCGGTCGGCCAGTACGCGGCCATGATGTCGTAGGTCTTGTGTCCCAGAACCATGGCGAACGGCTTGCTCGTCGCCTCGCCCATGACCTGACCCATCTGGTCGTCCCAGTAGGTGACCGACCAGCCACCGTGCTTGAAGCCTCCGTCGTCGTCCTCTCCAGGCCCGCCCGGGGCCTGCATGACGCCGTCGAGGGTCAAGAACGTGCTCACGATCAGCTTTCGCATTCCTTGTGTCCTTTCGTACGGATTCCCAGGACTTTGAGTTAAGCCCACCGCAGTATCAGACGATCGAGCGGGGCGAGACTCATCGCGAGTGTAGAGGCCACCTCCTCTTGCCTTGCGGCCTCCACCCGGTGCCTACGTGTCCGGCACCAGTTCGATATCGCGGTGCCGACCCATCTGGGCATACATCTCCGGCGAGCGGTTCTTCAGGCTGACCGCAGCAAGAACTCCGGCTATAGCTGCGACCACGATCAAGGCCGGCAGGATCCAGCGCAGCGGGCTCTCTGGGTTGCCGATCAGCAGACCGAACTGCGAGGCCGCATACACCGCGACTGCAGTCATTGCCAGCCCTCCGACTATCGGTGCCACGGCGGTACGGAACAGGTTCGAGTCGAGATCCCGGTGGCGTGAGAAGAAGGCCACGGCGGCGAAGGAGGCCAGGGCCATCAACACGATGATCGCCAGCGTGCCGAGCTGAGTCAGCCAGGTGAACAGTGCCAGTACCGGGTCTTGGCCAGTAATCACGAAGATCAGGACCACAACGAAGGCCAAGATCGATTGGCTGAGCGAGCCGACGTGTGGACTGAGGTGCTTGGTGTGGGTGCGGCCGAGCCGTTCCGGGACGAGCCCTTCGCGGCCGAGGGCGTACAGGTACCGCGCTACGGCGTTGTGGAAAGCCAAGAGGGCCGCGAACACGCTGGAGATGAACAGCAGCGACATGACCGTGGTGAGCGCCGCGCCAATGTAGGTCGAACCAAGGACGAACAGGAACGCTGTCGGATCAGGCTGGAGGCCGGCGAGGTACTCCTGCAAACCTGCGGCCCCCTGGCCCTCGATCATGAGGTAGGTGGTAACGGTGTAGAAGATGCCGATGGTCAGGACGGCGACATACGTCGCCCGTGGCACCGTTCGCTTGGGGTCCTTGGCTTCCTCGCTGTAGATCGTGGTGGCCTCGAAGCCAATAAAAGAAGCAAAGTTGAACAGCAGGGCGATGGCTACCGAGCCTGTTGTGAAACTGGCCCACGTGAACGGGGTGGCGGTCAGCGGGGCAGTGCCACCTTGGCCGCCCTGGATCAAGATCGCCGCGTCGAGGATGAGCACGATCAAGAACTCCAGGCTCACCAAGATCGCCAGGACTTTGACAGAAAGATCAACTTGCCGGTAGCCCAGCACGGCGATGATCGCCATAGCGACGAAAGCGTAGACCCACCACGGCAAGTCGATACCAAGATTCTCGCTGAAAAATCCAGCTGCTGCGGCGGCGAACAGCCCATACAGGCCGATCTGCATGGCGTTGTAGCCGAGCAGAGCGATCATCGCGGCGGCACCACCCGCCGGTTGCCTCAGGCCGCGCGTCACGAGACTGTAGAAGGCTCCGGTGCTGGTGTGGTGGCGGGCCATGGCCGTGTAGCCAACGGCAAAGATCAGCAAGATCACGCTCACCACGACATATGCCAGGGGGATTCCCGGGCCATTGCCGAGCAGCATGGCAACGGGGGCACCGCCGGCCATGGCGGTGAGCGGGGCGGCTGCCGAGATCACAAAGAATGCAACAGCGAATACCCCGAGGCGGCCATGCCGCAGCTGTTGAGAGTCGCGTCGGGCGATGTCCGCCGCAGCCGTGGATTCACCGGCTGGCGGTGCTGAGCTCGACGGAGTTTCCTGAGTCACGAGAGCTCCATTCTTTTCAATGCGTTCCGGAGGGTCGCGGCTTGCGTATGCCGCGAAACTCCCAGTCGCCGCCCTTGGCGGTGGACAGCACCTCTTCGGATTCGGTCGGCTGCGCACCCACATCGGTGCGAATGGGCGTTGGCCCGTCGACAATGTGGTTGCGGAGCGTGCCGAGACCCTCTACCTCCACCTCGACCACATCGCCCGGATAGACGGTGCGGGAGATCGCGGGGGTTCCGGACAACAGGATGTCGCTCGGCTGCAGTGTGATCGTCCGGGCGATGTCGGCGACCAGGTAGTGCATGTCCCACTTCATTTCGTTGGTATTGCCGTCCTGGCGAACTTGCCCGTTGACGAGAGTGCGGATCTGCTTCCCATGGAAGTCCCAGCCCTCCACGAGTCCGGGGCCTACCGGGCACAAGGTGTCAGCGCCCTTCACTCGAAGCATCGACCCGGAGTCGGTATCACGGAAGTCGTGCAGTCCGTAGTCGTTGGCAATCGAGTAGCCACGGATGTAGTCACCGGCCTCGTCTGGCGAGATGTTCCGCGTTGTCCGGCCGATCACGATCGCAATCTCGCCCTCATAGCTCAACCACTTGCAGCCCAGAGGTCTGACGACCGCCGCGTCGTGGGCGTTGAGCGTCGACACAGGCTTGTGAAAATAGGTCGGAGCCGGCGGCAGCGACAGCATCAGCTCCTCAACTCTGGAGGTGTAGTTCAGATGCACACAGATGATCTTGGATGGCACCACCGGCGGCAAATGGACAGCCTCGTTGACGCCGACGTTGCGACCGTCGCCCGCGATCAGCTCATCGTCGCGGCGTACGACATCGACGATGTTGCCGTCCAGGAGAATTCGGCGTGTTTCACGCAACGGCATGGGCACTCCTTGAGTTCCTGCTGGCAAGCTCAGCCGGCCGCGGCCAGGTCGGGGCCAGCCATCTGCTGCCTGAAATCGGGGTCTTCGGGCGTACGCCGCGGCCTGGGGAAGCCGCCCTCGGGCCTGTCGAACCAGTAGTGAACCTGGCCGGTACCGACTGAGTTCTCGTATTCCCCGTAGCGACGGCCGGTAGCGGTGCAGTCACCCTCACCGATGGCCCCGATCATCATGAGGTAGTGCCCGAATCGGGCTTCAGGCCGGAAGCGGTAGAACTCCGGCATCGTCTCCAGGACACGGGCGTGATCGCCGGCCTCAAACCACTGCATCCGCTCGGCATCCGCGGCGGCGGCCTCGGGAGTGAAGATGTGCTCGACTCCTGCAGCCTCGTGCCTGCGCAGTTCCCGCAGCGGCCAGAACGTGTGGCTGAGTGCCCCGGACGCCAGCAGCACTACTTTGCGATCACTGTCGGCGATCCCATCGCCGAGCGCCCGGCCTAGCCGGAGGTTGTCCTCGGTATCAGCGGTCTGGCACACGCCAATCGAAATCCACCTCTTGTCCGGCAAGCCCTGCCCCAGGAACTCCCACAGATTGGTGGTGGCGTAGAAGATCGGCAGGTGATCATCAGAGATCGCGGTGATCCAGGTCCCATGATCGTTAGCCTTGGACGCGATCAACTGCGCGAGTTCGGGGTCGCCGAGAAAGTCGTAAGGTCGCTGAGTCATCCCTCGCGGCAGTTCCTCTGAGGTGAAGAGGCCTTTGCGCTGTTCCTGCGCTGTAACGACGAATTCGACGGTCGTCGCCCAGTGCGAGTCCAGTACCACGACGGTGTCGTAGTCGAGGGTGTCGAATACCTCCTTGCGGAGTTGCTGGAGGCCCGCTACCAACGTGGTGTCGTCA
>JBKPTR010000190.1:0-5097 GCA_046735615.1 Actinomycetota bacterium | reverse complement strand
GATCACCGAAGATGCATTCCACGCTTGGCTTTCCGACCGAGCGGCTGGGCTGGACGCGATCATGCTCGCTCCGACCCGGCACCTCGTTGCTGAGCTCAACCGCCGAGCCCGTGATCATCGTCGCGACGGTGCCCCGGCCGGGCAAGAAGTGCATCTGGGGGACGGAAACCGGGCGAGTGTCGGGGATGTGATCATCACACGGGCCAACGACCGCCGGCTCCGCCTGAGCGCCACCGATTGGGTGAAGAACGGAGACCGGTGGGCCATCACCCACGTCACCAAACAAGGTGACCTGAGAGTGCGGCATGCCCGCAGCCACCTGACCGTCCGGCTGCCTATCGACTATGTGCGTCAGTCGACCGGCCTGGGCTACGCCACCACCATCCACAGTGCCCAAGGCGTCTCCGCCGATACGATGCACGGTCTCCTCACGGGGCAGGAGTCCCGCCAGCAGCTGTACACGATGCTCACCCGTGGCCGGCTCGCCAACCACTTGTACCTGCAGGTCGTCCGCGACGGCGACCCGCACAGCGTTATCCGACCCGACACCATCTCACCGCGCACACCAACCGAGATACTGCAGCAGATCATCGCCCGCGATGAAGCGCCGGTCTCCGCCAACACCTTGCTGTGCGAACTCAACAACCCAGCGGCCCGACTCTTCCAGGCGGTCCGGCGCTACACCGACGGTCTCCATGTCGCAGCCGAACAGCTCGTCGGACCCCAGACCGTTGCAGAGCTCGACCAAGCCGACCAGTACATCCCCGGACTCACCACTGAATCCGCCTGGCCAACCCTGCGAGCCCGCCTGCTCGCGTTGGCGGCCGAAACCGGTGAGCACCCACTCCGCGACTTGCTGGCAGCCGCCAGCGGACGCGATCTCAGCACTGCCGGCGACATGGCCGCCGTTCTCTATTGGCGCCTCCCAGCGCTCACGCCTACCGACCCAGGTCCGCTGCCCTGGCTCCCGGGTATTCCACCAACGTTCCACAGCCATCCCGTGTGGGGGGCCTATCTGGCAAAGCGATCCCAACTAGTCACCGACCTCGCCGACCAGGTCCAAGATCACGCCTGTCAGGGTGACGCCGAGCCAGTCTGGGCACCTTCGGGAAGCCACCCGAGCCCCGCCCTCATCGGCGAAATCGCAGTGTGGCGCGCCGCCAACGGCATCAACCCCCAGCACCCGCGACCAACCGGAGGAACCCAACTCGAAACGCTCCCTGCCCTCTGGAAACAACGCCTCGAGCGGGATATCGCGCGTGCCACCAACCCGAAAGCAGATGCGAGGGCCAACAAGCCACAGGCAGGACGCACCGCACTCAGTCCAAGCGATGACAGGCAACGCCAGTACCACACACTCAGTCAACGGCCGAGCGCGCCGTCCGCGCCCGGCCGATAACACACTTCAGTCGTCAGATCGCGGCGCTCGGGAGATGAGGTTGCACTCCACGCGGTGACAGGACAGGCAGCAGACAGCAACGCGGTCTAGTTCGGCTGGACGAAGACACGATCCATGGCGTCCGCGGCTTCTCGTAGCGCGGTCGGCATGACGTGGGAGTAGAGATCCGTCGTCATGGCAAGCTGCGAGTGCCCGAGGATCTCCATCACCACCCGCGCTGGCACGGCCTGCGCAAGAGGACGGGGATTCGACGGACCGGCAAGGCGGGTACGTTGCGGTTTCCATTGCCGAGGGCCAGCCGCCAGCAGGGGCCAGTCGTTGGCGCTCAGCAGGCCGCTGAGCCGTCGCGCACGGCCCGTCCCGACGAAAATCAGCGGGTTGGTGTTTATCAGCTTGTCAGTCGGTGCAGCACGAAGGGCTCGCCGGGCGCAAGGACACAGATGCGTTCCGGGTTCTCGACTCGGCCCGGCAACGATTCCGGATCGGCGTTGAACGGTGCGAAATCAGGAGCGTCGACGCTGCCCCAGTGGTAGAGCAGCAACGGCGTGCGCGGATAGGCATTCGCCATCTCGATCGCGCCGCCGAGTCCGAAGTGCCACTCGCTGTCAGAGAAATCAAACAACATGGCATCGGCCGTCGGCATGCTCAGGTGATGGTCGGGGATGAGCCGTGAGTCGCCGGGCGCCCAGATAGTGCCGTCCGGGGTCTCGAGCCAGAATCCGCAACAGTCCTCCGGCTCGAAGATGCGGTCGCTGGCGCCTGGGGAAGCGTTCTGCCACGCATGGTCTGCCGGAGTCACCTCCGCCCGCACCGGCCCGATCGCGAAATGCTCGCCGATGTCGTGACTGTACGCCGCCAAGCCTTCCTGTTTCATCAGCGACGCCACGTACCGCGTCGAGTGGTACTCACCGGTCACCCCCACCAGATCACGACAGGTCGGGACGCTGTAGTGGTCGTTGTCCTATGCGTGACCAGCACGGCGTCCAACCTCGGCACCTCGGCGGCGCCGATTGGGAACTCGATCATCACTAGCATGTCGAACCCGCCAAGCAGGGGATCCACCATCACCGTCGTACCGCGACTATTGATCAAGAACCCCGCCATACCCAGCCAACGCAAAACGGTCCCGTCGACCGCCTCGAACGCTTCCGCGCCGAACGGTTGGGTCTTGGGCGCTCGGGCTTGACGTTGCATGGCTGGACCATATCGCCGCAATGCGCTGGCGAGATCACCGCCGCGACCGAACTTCGCCTGCCCTGGTAAGTAGTGCACTACCTCGTGATGTGGATCGCGGGAACCGAACACCCGGCGAGCCGACGCTTGACGGGTGCTTGTGCGGGGCCCAAGAGTGGCTCACTGTGACTCCCAACGAGCAGGACTACTACGAGGCGTCGGAGCGTCAGGCCCATGCCGAGGCCACCTATGAGCGGCTGTTCGGACCGCGCGACAAGGGTGCGCCCGACAACGATCCGGAGCTGATGGAGATCCTGCGCCGGTTCATCTTTGGCGACGTGTTCGACACCGGTGTACTCGACGACCAGACCCGCGAACTGATCACCGTCACGGTGCTGGCTTGCCTACAGACCATGCCGCAGCTGAAGTCGCACACGGCCGCGGCGCTCAACGTCGGCGTCCAACCGATCGAGATCCGTGAGGCCATCTACCAGCTGGCGCCCTTCATCGGATTCCCGCGCACACTCAATGCGGTCGCAACGGTCAACGACGTCTTCCAGGCCCAGGACATCCAGCTGCCGCTCCCCGTCCAGGGCAGAGTGTCGGACGCCGACCGCTACCCTGAGGGCCTCGCGGAGCAGGCTCCTCTCTACGGAAACGAGATCAAGGACAACCTGGCCGACCTGCCTGAGCCGTTCAACGAGCTAATGCCGCGATTCTTGACCGAGTTCTGCTTCGGCGACTTCTACACTCGGGGCGGACTCACCCTGTTCCAGCGCGAACTCCTAGTGCTGTGTGCCCTAGCCGCAATCGGGGACACGTCGGCCCAGCTCGGCCCTCACGGTCGCGCGTGCATCGAGGTGGGCAATTCCAAGACTGTCGTGGTCGCCGCGCTCGTGCACTGCTTTCCCTACATCGGATTCCCCCGCGCCGTCGCCGCCATTCGGGCGGTTAAAAACCTGTAGTCACGTCGACCGTCACCCGCCTACGGCCGCACACGCTGACAGGAACGCAGCTCAGTTCGGGAGAGTTGCGCACTCGCGCAGGTGTTGGAGCGGCCGATGTCGGCGCGCCGGCTCGTATTCGGAATCTGAACCTGCGAGAAAGTCGGGCCGCGAGCTGGAAGGTGGAGAGAATCGCTGTTTCCGGGCTTGCAGCCGCATGATGTTGAAGCTGGTCGACGTTTGGGGTAGGCCGAAGCGACATGCGTGGATGATTGCGAAATACCTGGCGATGTCGTTCGCGATGGAAACGTAGTCAGCGCCCGGTAGTAATCAGCTACTGGATCTCCGGCGGCTGCTGGATTGCGAGCCCAGTGTTTCGAGCCGACGGTGGTGCGTTGGATGTGGCAGCCGGCGATGCAAGCGTGGGACGCTTCTTTGGCGTCACACCCTTGGTGATGATGCGGTCTATGGCGCGGCGCAGGCCGTTGCCGCTGAGTCCATCTTGGCGCAGGTGGGCAAGGAGATCGGCAGCGATTGCATGAACCTTGCGATTGCTGCGTTGGCTGTGCCAGACCAGGAGTGCGAAGGCGGCGTCCGCGTTCAGCCCGACGGTCAGCATCAGTACTCCTTTGGCTTGCTCGATGACAGCGCGCTGTTGGGCTGAGCTCTGGACGGCATCGTTGGGGCTCCTCGCGCGCCCTCAATCCTGAGCTCGGTCAAATCGATCACGCAGCCCGCCATAAAGAGATCCGTGGCACCACGGTCATGATCGGACTGGTCACTGCTCCGTAATGCCGCCGGATTGATTGAGTTTTCCCCCTCGGAAGCGCAGATCTCCCCAAGTATCAGGATCGAGCGCGTGGCATCGCCGGCATGGATGCGGTGTGACCAGCTGAACGGTCCAGTTGCGAGTCCTTGCAAGCTCGTACGCGGCCTGGGCGACAGCGCGGTCTTCTGCGGGAATGTGGCTAATGATCAGATTCCAGCTGGGAGTCACCGACCCAGCCTGGTAACCGAAGATCTCGTATGCGGCATCAGACCACGACCACCGCCCACTAACCGGGTCGGCGAAGAATCGCCCAATGCCGTCGCGTTGTGCGCCGGTAAAGCGTCGGATCATCAGCTCCTCGGCTGATTCACGGGGCACCTGAGACTCCTGTTTCTGAGCCATCGTCGATCGCGCAACTGGTGATACGGACACGCTCGCGGCAGCGTATGACCTGGTCGGCAGGCCAGAGCACTGCCGACCAGGTTCGCACTGTTCAGCTGGAGACGGCCTGTGGTTCGCTGGTTCCTTCGATGGTCTGGAGATCGCTGTCAGTATCGATGCTGATCTTGCGGGGTTTGGCCCGCTCGGCCACCGGGATCATCAGCTGGAGCACCCCGTCGCGGTACCCGGCAGTGATCTTGTCCAGATCTAGGTTGTCACCGAGGATCAGCTGTCGGCTGAAGACGCCTCGGGGGCGCTCGGCTGCCACCAGTTCGCTGGCTCCTTCGCGCATCGGTCGGTCAGCGCGCACGGTCAGAACGTTACGCTCGACATCAAGATCAATGGAGTTTGCGTCCACGCCGGGCAGATCG
>JBKPTR010000189.1:0-14048 GCA_046735615.1 Actinomycetota bacterium | reverse complement strand
CGCTACCCGCGGCGGTGTCGGGATAAGCGTCGGCCAGCCAGACTCGGGTTACACCTTGCATCCCAATCTGGGGGCTGCCGGATTGGACCTCAATCGCGACCGCGATGTCATCGACGGCGATGACGACGCCGTCGATGATCTAATTCCCAACCCGGCGTGGCCCCTTCCCAATCCCGGCCACGGCACGCGGACGGCCAGCGTCATCGTCGGGCAAGGAACGCCCACCGAAGGGATCGTCGGCCTGGCCGGCCGCGCTCTTCTGGTGCCGATCCGCGCCACCGAAAGCGTGGTCCAGCTTTTCGACTCCGATGTGGCCAAAGCCGTCGCACATGCCCGGCACGTGGGATGCCATGTAGTGACAATGAGCCTTGGCGGCAAAGGATTCTTCGGGCTGAAGGGCGAGATACAGCGGGCGGTCGACGCCGGCATGATCGTGATGGCGGCGGCCGGCAACTACGTGCAAATCGTGACTGCGCCGGCCAGCTACGACAACTGCCTGGCAGTGGCGGCAACAGGACCTGGCGACACCCTCTGGGTGGACTCTTCCCGAGGGACAGCGGTCGACGTCAGCATGCCCGGCTCGTGCGTGTACGTCGCGGCGTACGACGACAGGACCCCTGTCGTGCGGATGGCCAACGGCACCTCGTACGCGGTCGCACACCTGGCTGCTGCTGCCGCGCTGTGGCTGGCGCATCGCGGCCGGCAGTCGTTGATCAACAAATACGGGACACGGCGGATACAGGCTGCTTTTCTCACCACTTTGCGCTGGCCCGGGGTGTGCGTCGTACCGCCAGGGTGGGACCCGGACTACGGGGTGGGTCGGGTCGATCTGCTGGCCTTGTTGCAGGCGCCGCTGCCGGAGCCACAGGATCTGGTCGAGGTGGGCGCCTTCGGAGCCAGCAACGATGACGCCGTGGCTCGCATCGCGGCCATGATCAGCTCCGATCCCGTACGGGTGCGAACCCGGCTCGCTGAGCTGCTCAAGGTGTCGACGCCCGAAGAACTGAATCGGACCATCGCCGAGCATGAGGGCGAACTGGTCTATCTCGTTCTTGCCGATAGGACATTTGCGGAGTCGTTGGCGCAGCCGGGCTCGGTCGGCGCCTTCCCTCCCACGATCAACGTCACGGGTGTAACCAGCGAGCTAGGCGCAAGGCTCGCCGCGTGAAAGGTCCTCTCTCTGATCTGCTGGTCATCGACCTCTCGCGCGCCGTAGCCGGCCCGCACGCGGCCATGATGCTCGGCGACCTCGGGGCACGAGTGATCAAGATCGAGCGGCCCGGTGAGGGTGACGAGACGCGGCGCTGGGGCCCACCTTTTCTCGACGGCTCCGACGGCCAGCCAGTCTCCACGTACTTCCTGACTGCGAATCGCAACAAGGTGTCCATCACGCTCGACTTGAAGAACAACGACGACGTGGAACATCTGCGTCAGCTGCTGGCCAAAGCTGACGTGCTCATCGAGAACTTCCGACCCGGCGTCATGGCCAGGCTCGGTCTCACGAATCAGGCATTGATGGCATTGAATCCCCGGTTAGTGATCCTGGCAATCAGCGGATTCGGACATGACGGACCCGAAAGCGGGCGTCCAGGATACGACCAGATCGCCCAAGGTGAGGCCGGTCTGATGTCTGTGACCGGTTCCCGCCGGGATGATCCACAACGCGTCGGCGTGCCCATCGCTGATCTCCTCGCGGCCGGCTACGGAGCGTACGGTGTGCTCGCAGCACTGCACGAGCGAAGCCGCACCGGCCGCGGCCAGATCGTGCGAACATCACTGCTCGCTGCCGTGGTTGCCTCCCACGGCTATCAAGGGACGGCCTGGACCGTCGCCGGTCTGCGAGGTGAGGCGCGGGGCAACCACCACCCCTCGATTGCCCCGTACGGGCTGTTCCGCTGCGGAGAGGGCGTCATCCAGATTGCCTGCGGGAACGACGCCCAGTGGCAGAAGCTCAGCAGCGCATTCGACTTGGAGGTTGATGCCAGCCTGGCGACCAACCCGCAACGCGTCGCGCGGCGTGCCGATGTCATCAGGATCCTCGAGGATGCTTTCTCGGCGCTCACCGCGGCTGAGGTTCTCACCCGCCTGGAGGCCGCAAGCGTCCCAGCCGGGCTGGTGCGAAGCATCGACGAGGTCTACGCGTGGGAGCAGACCAAGTCCCAGGGACTCCTCATCGATGTGCAGCACGCCTCGCTCGGACCGATCCAGCTGCCCGGTCCACCGCTCCGCTTTTTCGAGATCAGCGGCGACAAGGAGGTCGAAACGACCTTCCAGCACCATCAGCCACCGCCGCTGTTGGGAGCCGACGACACGAACCTCGACACCTGGCTTGGTACCGACACGCCAACGCAATCGTGAATCGGCGTTCAAGGGGTGG
Source organism: Actinomycetota bacterium (assembly GCA_046735615.1). Lineage (GTDB taxonomy): Bacteria > Actinomycetota > Actinomycetes > Propionibacteriales > Propionibacteriaceae > Microlunatus. Next base: position 11,671 of record JBKPTR010000189.1, on the reverse strand, counting down.
ACCTGCGGGCTGCGAGGAGGCCTGCACGTACGTAACATCGAACGCGGTGGTGACGAGGTTCTTGGGACGATCAGTCCCGCTTATACTGCTGCTCGGGGTGACAGTAGCAATTCCGCGCAGCCTGTGTCGCTCATGAGCCGGCTCCCTCCAGAGGTTATTGCCTTGCTGCTGGCCGTGCTCGTACTTGGAGTCGCCGCGGTGGCCACCGGCGAGGACACCACGCACACCACCGCGTTCGGCGCATCGCCGTCTGCCATCGCATCGGCACATCCGACCGTCGACGCCCCTAAAACCCAGCCGCTCCGGACGCAAGCGCCGGCACCCGGCAAGCCGGCCGCGCGCAAACCCCTGACCCGGCCGAGTCGTCCGAAAGCATCGCATCCGCCTCGCGAACACAAAACCGAGCAGATGCAGAGGCATTCGGCGAACGGCCGCAGCATCGTCTATCTGACTTTTGACGATGGGCCGAGCCAGTACACACCGGCCGTCCTCGAGATTCTGCGGGCCACCCATTCCACAGCCACCTTCTTCGAGCTCGGCTTCCGCCAGGCCGAACATCCCGCAGAGGCTGCCCGTGTACGGGCCGAGGGCAGCAACATCGGCAATCACACCTACAGCCACGCAGATCTGACGAAGCTCAAGCCCGCGGAGATCAGTTCGCAAGTGGCGCGCGGACCGCGCAGCAGGTGCCTGCGTCCCCCCTTCGGTGCCACGAATCCGACCGTTGGACGCATTCTGGCGCAGAAGGGCCTTCGGCAGGTGTTATGGACCGTCGACACCCGGGACTGGAGCCGCCCGGGCCGGAAACAGATCGTCAAGGCCGCAACTGGCCCGGCAGTCGGAGCGGGCAGCATCGTGCTCATGCACGACGGCGGCGGCGACCGCTCTCAGACAGTCGCAGCACTGCCGCAGATCATTGCCACGCTTCAGCAGCGCGGGTACGTGGTCCGCCGCGTCCCGGGCTGCTGAGATGGACTGGTGACCCAGCCTGAACTGGCGCGACGGCTCGGCACGCTGGATGCGGTGATCATCGGGCTGGGCTCGATGCTCGGCGCCGGTGTGTTCGCCGCTTTCTCGCCCGCTGCACGCGCTGCCGGCGCGGGGTTGCTGATCGGACTTGCCGTCGCGGCCCTGGTGGCATACTGCAACGCCACCGCGTCGGCCCAGCTGGCCGCTCAGTATCCAACCTCTGGCGGAACCTACATCTACGGTCGCGAGCGGTTGGGTCCGTGGTGGGGTTTCCTGGCCGGCTGGGGATTCGTCGTTGGGAAGATCGCCAGTTGCGCAGCGATGGCGCTTACCTTCGCCACTTACGTTGCGCCGCGAGGGTGGGAGCGGCCGATCGCAGTTGCAGCGGTGATCATCCTGGCGGCGGTCAACTATCACGGGGTGACGCGGACAGCAGGGCTGACCAAGATCATCATCATCATCGTCCTCGCCGCCCTGGCGCTGGTCGTCGCGGCGTCCCTCAGCGGTGGCACTGCGACGTCGGTTCGGTCCTGGAATCTGCTGGCCGGCGGCTGGTATGGCATCTTGCAGTCGGCCGGGCTGCTGTTCTTTGCATTCGCTGGCTATGCCCGGGTCGCGACCATGGGTGAGGAGGTTCGCGATCCCGAACGCACTATCCCCCGGGCAATCTTGATTGCTCTCACTATCACCGTCTCGATCTATCTGGTGGTGGCGGCCTCCGTCCTGGTCGTCCTCGGCCCGGCCGGAGTGGCCGCCAGCCCAGCACCGCTAGCGGCTGCGATCGATGCTGTGGGTTGGGCGTGGGCCGGCCTTCCGGTCCGGCTGGGAGCGGCGGCTGCAGCGCTAGGCGCCCTGCTCGCACTGATCGCAGGCGTGGGCCGAACCACGCTGGCGATGGCCCGCCATGACGATCTGCCACGCTGGTTGGCAGCCGTGCATGATCGTCATCAGGTGCCGCATCACGCCGAGGTCGCCGTGGCTGGGCTGGTGTGTGTCCTGATCATGGTGACAGACCTGCCGGATGCGATCGGCTTCTCGTCATTCGGGGTCTTGCTCTATTACTTGATCGCCAACGTTGCCGCGTACACGCAAACCTCGGATCGACGCCGATTCCCACGCGTCCTGCAGCTCATCGGCATGGCTGGCTGCGGCACTCTGGTGCTGACGTTGCCGTTGAGCGCGGTGCTTGGTGGAACCGTGGTGTTCGCGGTCGGCATCGTCTATCGAGGCATTCGAGTCAAGATCAAACGGAAGAACCAGGGACGATAAGGTCAGCTCGTGTCGAACAACCTGCATATTGTCCATGTTGACGTCGCGGTCATCCCCGATCAGCTCGAAGGTTTCCTCGCCGCGACTGAGGAGAACGCCGTTGCGAGCCGCAACGAGCGGGGCGTGGTGCGATTCGACGTGCTGAGCGATCGAGCTGATCCCGCTCACGTGCTGCTCGTCGAAATCTATCGAGATGAGGCGGCCGCTGCCGCGCATAAGGACACCGGGCATTATCAGCGGTGGCGCGACATAGTGGCGCCAATGATGGCCCGGCCTCGCCAGGCGAGCCGGTATGTCAACACTTCGCCGGAAGACGGGGACTGGTAGCCGGTGGTTCGGTTCGATCTCGCAGTCCCGGCCGACATACGTTTCGGGGCTGCCCGGGTCAGCGAGGTGCCGGAGGCACTTCTCGGGCTTGGGGCCAGCCGCGTCCTGGTGGTCACGGGCCGTACCACGTCCCGAGCGGATGCCGTCCGGTCAGCGCTGAGGGAAGCAGGCGTCTCCAGCATTCCCTTTGGGGTCGCGACGGAGCCATCGATCGAGCGGGTCCGCGCAGCAGTGGAACTGCTGACCGAGGCTGCCTGCGACGCAGTACTCGGATACGGCGGCGGCAGCGCGATCGATGTCGCCAAGGCTGTCGCCGTGCTTGCCGCTACAGGCACCGACGCTCGGGAACATCTTGAGGTCATCGGTGCCGGCCGCCCGATCGAGAGGCCCGGCCTGCCCTGCGTCGCGGTGCCGACCACCGCTGGGACAGGCTCGGAGGTGACCCGCAACTCGGTGCTATCCGGTGACGGAGTCAAGGCGAGCCTGCGCAGCCCGCTGATGCTGCCGAAGGTCGCCGTGGTCGACCCGGACCTGCTGATCGGCTTGCCAGCGCCGACCATCGCGGCCAGCGGTATGGATGCGCTTTCCCAGCTCATCGAGCCTCTGCTGTCACGGCGCGCCAATCCATTCAGTGATGCGTTGGCGCGGGACGGGATTCGCCGCTCCGCTCGATCACTGCGCCGGGCGTACGAGGAGGGAATGGAGGACCCGGGAGTACGCGAAGATCTCGCGCTCGCCAGTTTGTTCGGCGGATTGTGCCTGGCCAATTCCGGCCTGGGCGCCGTCCATGGGCTTGCGGCCGCCGCCGGTGCCCGGCTCTCAGCACCGCACGGTGCGGTTTGCGCTGCTGTGCTGAGCGCAACGATGGAGATCAACCTGCGAGCGTTGCGTGAGCGAGCCCCGGAGCATTCTGCGGTGCAGCGAATGACTGAGGTGGCGAGCCTGCTCACCGGCCAGCCGGACGCGAGCCCCGAGGACGCGATCGCCTGGCTGCAGGAGCTGACGGCTGCACTATCAATTCCGGGACTGGCGAGCCACGGGCTCAATGAGGCCGAAATTGAGGCCATCGTTACAGCCGCCCAGAACGCCAGCAGCATGCGAGGCAATGCCATCGAGCTGAGCGACGCAGAAGTTGCCGAGATCGTGACTCGTTCGCAGTGACTCCAGGCGGTCGACCCACAGGTCACCTACGTAGTAAAAAGAAGCGATGAGCCAGGAAGGTGTGCCTTCGGGAGGACTCATTCCGCAAGACGGCGACTCTGTCCCCGCCCCGCGAACCCCGTCGAGCGAGCCAGCGCGTGCAAGTCGACGCGACGGGCCACATACGCCGACCTACCAGGGATCAGGTCTACCGCTGGGCGGTGGCTACCCGTCGCGAGAGAAAAGCTGGGCGGCAATGTCGGCAAAGATCCGGGATCGATTGGCTGAGCTGGCGGGCGATGTAATCGAGTGGTTCACCGAGGAGAATCCATCCTCTAGTGAGAATCGAGCGCGCGCCGTCGTCCTTGGCACTCGGGCATTCTGTATCGCGGAACCGAGGATCGACTCGACGGGACGCCCGGTGTACGTACTGAATCACTATGAGTTCGTGCCAGGCTCGCACAAGACAATTCCTGTCGAGCACCGACCAGGCCGGGACGACGCTGCTGCGTCGCGGGTCACACCTCAGCCGGGCGCGTCTTTGCCGCAGCCGAGTGATCTCGGCCTGACGCCGCGCGACGCCGGCCAACTTGGGAACCTGCCGCCGAAGGCACAAGAGCTACTGCAAGCACCTTTTAGCTCCAAAGATCCGGTACGACGTTGCGAATACTGGTACAGAGGCTCCCCACACCGCCTCGACATCTACATGCTCGTACTAGCCGGACGCCACTTCGTCACTGCCGCCATCGGCACCCAGCAGGTGCCGGTCGGTCACACAGTCGCCAACGCCCACTGGAATCTGACCTGTCACCGTTTTGCAGTTGACCGCGTCGTCGGTATGTGACATGCCCAAGAACTTTGCACACCTGGGCGGGCTCAATGCCTACGAGGTCCTGGGCGTTGCGCGGACCGCCACCAACGCGGAGATCGAGGCGGCCTATCGGGCGGCCATCAAACGCCAGCATTCCGACACAGGAGGCGTGACTCGGCTAGCCCAGCTGGTCAATGACGCACATGATGCCCTGGTCAAGGATCGGGCGGCGTACGACACCTGGCTCCGGGACAAGTCTCAGCCGCAGGTAGCCGAAGCTGAACCTGATCCCGGACCGACGACCTCGGCATCCCAGCCTGACGATGTTTGGGACCCTTGGGAGAGTGCTGAGTCCCCGCCATCGCCACATGAGCAGTCTGAGCCGCAGAGTCAACACCGGGCCACGACTGATCCGGGCCGGAACGAAACTGCCTCTTCCTCCGAGGAGCCACAGGCTGCGGAGCAGCTGAGCAGCCGCTGGGTGATGGCGATTGTGGCAGGCGGCATGGGCCTCCTGGTCTTTGTGTCATTGGTGATAGCCACTTTCCTCGGCGTTTTCAGCGAGCGGTCCACCACAAGCTCCTCAGCTAATCCGCCCGTGATGAAGCAGGACCAGGTGGTTGTCGAACCTGGCACCAGGGTTGCTCTGGACGAGGAAGGTACGTCGTTCACGCCATCTGGCGACCACGCATCCATGGTGGGGACGGAAGCGGGCCTCCTCTTTGAACCCGGTACGTCATATGTCGCCCTCGCCCAGCCCGCGCCAGAGCGCTATGACACCTGTTCGGCATTGGACTACCCAAAAGCAACAGGCAAGCCGATTCCCTGGAGTCGGCTGACCGTCGGCTCGGTGCTGTGCGTGAAGACCACGTCCTTGGAGACGACTACGAGCTTGATCAGCGTCGTCGACCGTACCGGCCGCTCTGCGACGCTCCGGATCACCACCTGGAACGACTGACCGATTCGCCGTCGCGAACCCATCTACGGCGAATCGGTCCGTAGCCGTCCAGATCGGCCGCATGGTTGTTGGCATCCAGCAGGGCATCCAAAGGCATCGCGATCTGCAGCTCCACGTTCACATCGGCTGCCTTGGCCTGTCCAGTGACCCTGTCCGCGTGGCGCCTTGTAGCGCAGGGACAGGCGTTCCACCAGCGTGTCAGCCATGATCTGGTCCCGGCACCGCGGATCGCCAGCAGCCTTCGCCGCGTCAGTGTGGTCTCGCAGTGCCTTCAGACAGGCGACGCCCTGCTCGGCCGGCAGATAGCCCGAAAGCTGGCTCATGGTGTCCGGCGCCGGCCGTAGCTTACCCGACGGTTCTTCCGTTCGGTTCGGCCTCGTTGCACATACTCAGGCGTGCGACGCCCTGCTGCGGCGGCGGTACCACTGCCATCCTGCGGTGACCAGCAGCGCGCCGACCAGCGACCCGATGATGCCGCTGGCTCGGAACTCGAGCCCGTCTCCCGACAACAGGCTGATCAGCAGCCCGCCGACGAAGGACCCGACGAGGCCGGCTACCAACGCCAGCGTCCAGTCGATACCCTTGGCCGACTTGCCCAAGATCAGCTGCGCGCCGGCACCGACGAGCATGCCGAACAAAATGAGCCCGAGGATAAGCATGAGCGCAGCATAGACGAGCGAGATCGTCACCACGTCGGATCAGTGTGGTTTGTTTGTCTCACTAATGTCCGGCACGGGTGCGGCGGGCAAGCTCACGGGCTCGACGCAACGGCTCAGGCGTACGACGTCGCCTGGTCAGCATGGTGATCACCTCAACTGCAGTCGCCAAATCCACCCGCCAGCCCGGATGAACCGCCAACGGTCGGACACCTGGCTGAGTTCGCAGCCAGCAGCCGACCACCGAGTCGTCGATTCGAAGAGGGCTTGTCGCACCTCGATGATCACTGGGCCACTCGCCGGCGGCAACCAGCGGTCGGTGCGTCACTCCGATGGTGGGCAGCTCCAGCTCCGCACCGAGGTGCAGCGCCAGCCCCGCTCTTCGCGGATGATCACCAGCAGTCGCGTCCAGGAGCAACACATCAAGATCACCAGAGAGCGCCCGGACGGTCTTCTCCATCAGGCGCCCGACTCTCAAGGCCATCAGCCCAGGCACATAGGGAGCCTCCGTGGTACCGCTGATCACCTGCCGCTCGATCACCCGGCCGCCAAACATGATCACTGCAGCAGACCATGCTCGGTCATGATCAGTGCCAGGTCCGGCGAGCGCACGTGGAAAGCAAACCCAGCACCCGCCGATCATGGCGGTACGGGGATTCACGCTCACCGGATCAGGCGCCGCCGCGGCCAGTTGCTGCTGATAGCTGATCAGCGAGTTAGCGTCAGAAGGCCACACACGCGACCATCTTTCGCCAGAAGCGCCATCTCTACAATGTCGGGCGGCATGGACGAGCTCTCGGCAGCAGCGCTCAGAACGAAGACCTCGTGAGGAACATCGAACGCGCTGGCGCTGGCGCTACCCGCCGGACTTCGGCTCGACCAGCACGAGCCAATTGCCGCTGTTGTCACGCATCACGGCTTCCACACCATACGGCCGGTCTGACGGCGGCTGCGGAAACTCCACGCCCTTCCCACTGAGGTCCTCGTAGGTCTTCTGGCAATCGTCGACCTTGAGACCGAGGCCGCCCATCCGGCCGTCGGCGAGCGCGCGGCGTACGGCTTGGGCCAGCTCGTCGTCAAGCGGAGGGCCGGGCAGCATAAGCGTGACCTCCACTTCCGGCTGGTCCGGGTGCCCGACGGTGACCCAGCGGAAGTCGCCCATCGTGGCGTCGGTGCGGGCTTCGAACCCGAGCACTTCGGTGTAGAACTTCTTGGCTTCATCCTGGTCTGTGACGTAGACGGTCACCAGGGAGACGTTCGTGATCATGGCTCGAACGCTAGTACTCAGACCCGTCGGCCGGCTTCTTGAGAATTGCTCTCTCTTGCAAGCCGCGCATGAACACGTAACAGCCGGGAATATGCGGGACACCACGACCGCCATAACGTTGCTGAAACGCCGACGGCGTTTCACCAACGAGCGAGCGGAACTTTGCGCTGAACGACCCGAGGCTCGTATAGCCCACCAGCATGCAGACCTCAGTGACCGTCAGGTTGGTCGCACGCAATAGGTCCTGGGCGCGCTCGATGCGGCGGTGCGCGAGGTACTGCGCGGGGGTTTGACCGTACTCCGCGCTGAAGCTGCGGATGAAGTGGTACTTCGAGACCCCAGCCCGCTGAGCGACGATCGCCACGTCGAGATCATCGGCATAACAGCTGTCCATAAGGTCACGGGCACGGCGCAGATGCGGGAGCAAGTCAGACGATGAGGGCATGTTCGCCCGTCGCGTTCGACCCGCCACAAACGTCGCAATGCAACGAGAGTGTGCTCACCCCTTCACATTAATGTCAGTGCCATGACGTTCACCGGGTTCCCCAGCGAGGCGCTCGACTTCTACGACGACCTCGAATTGGACAACACCAAGTCGTACTGGACCGCTCACAAGGACGTTTACGAGACTTGCGTGAAGGCGCCGATGATCGAGCTCACTGGTGCGCTCGAAGAGGAGTTCGGTCCGGCCAAGATATTCCGTCCCTATCGCGACGTGCGGTTCTCCAGGGACAAGACGCCGTATAAGAACCACCAGGGCGCGTACGTCTCCGCCGGCAGCGGGTCGGGCTGGTACATCCAGATCTCGTCTGCTGGCGTCTATACCGCGGTCGGCTACCACGAGGCCTCTTCCGAGGCGCTCGCGGCGATCAGAAGGGCGATCGCCGACGATGGCAGCGGAACGGAGCTGTCGGAGCTTGTCGCCGGACTGGAGCGTAAGGGCTGGACGCGCGGTGGCGAGACGCTCAAGACGAGGCCGCAGGGGTACGCAGCTGATCACCCCCGCATCGATCTGTTGCGGCACAAGTCCCTCGTGCTGCACAAGAACTACGGCGTCGATGAGGTGATCCACACGCCGAAGCTGCTCGCCATGATCCGTTCCGATTGGCGCGCCGCACGGCCGTTCGTCGACTGGGTGGGAACCCACTCGCAGAGCGTGGTTGGTTAGCGCACAGGTTTAGGCGACCAAGCTTCCGATCTTGTCGAGTTCGTCGCGGTGATTCTCGAGTTGGACATCGAGGTCGTAACGGGTTTGCAGGTTCATCCAGAAGCGATCCGACGTGCCCAGCGCTCTGGACAGCCGCAGAGCCGTGTCCGGGCTGATCGCGCGCTTGCCATGCACAATCTCGTTGATCCGACGCGGTGGCACTCCGATGGCCTGTGCCAACCGGTACTGACTGATCCCCAGCGGGCGAAGAAACTCCTCGAGCAGGATCTCTCCGGGATGAATCGGGGCATGCACGTTGCTCATATCGTTTTGCACCTTTCAGTGGTAGTCAGTGATCTCGACGTCGGCTGCTCCGGCAGCACTCCAGCTGAAGCAGATCCGCCACTGGTCGTTGATCCGGATGCTGTACTGTCCTGACCGATTTCCCCGGAGTCGCTCGAGCCGATTCCCGGGCGGCACCCGCAGATCGTTGAGCGTCTCCGCGGCATCGATGATCAACAGCTTCCGATTCGCCATCCGTTGCAGATCCGAGCCGAACCGCCGCACGCGCTCACGCCGCCAGACCCGTTCCGTGTCCGCATCGGCGAACGACTGGATCACGACACGTAAGCATAACGTATCGCGTTAATAACGTCTAGCGACATGCCGCCGCCAAATGATCAGGATCCGGCTCGCTCCACCACCTAGTCTCAGTGTCAATGAGTCTGCAACGCATCGACATGTGGGAACACGGGTCGCCGCGTGCTGGGCTGGTCGAGGTAGAACATCGCCGTCGAGGCGATGTCGTCCTGGAGCAGACGGTAGCGGCCGCCGGACTGCCAGCCCAGCGCCTGGATCTCAACCCGCAGTTCAATGGCGAAATGGATGGGGTCGAGTACATGCCAGCGGTAGAGACCGAAGCGCTGCTGACTCTGATAAAGACCGTCGGGACGGATCACCTGGGGCATGCCAAGGTACGGCGTGCTGTATTCGGTGTAACCGCGGCCGGGGACGTCGAAGTTCCAGGCGCCGCCGAAGTAGTCCTCGGTGCCGGTGCCGCAGATGGTCGGGTAGTCGTCATCACCGTCGAGATAGATCTTCATCTCGCCCTCGCCCCACCAACCAGGGTTGTTGACGCCCCAGGCGAGGTAGCTGCCGACATAGTGGCCGTGACCGGCGACGCCGTCCAAGATCACGTGCGTGTTGCCTACGGGAAGCGGGTTCTCGCGGCGGAACTGGGCGTGGAGGTAGCCGAGCTTTTCGACATCACGATCAGTCTCGTAGGTGACCTGGTAGTACAGCGTGGCGTCGGCATCGCCGATGTTCTCCACCGTGAGCCGGGCGGACCGTTGGAACGGCATCGGCCAGTAGGAATTGAAGCCGCCGTGCGGGTTGGCGGCGATCATGCTGGAGCTCACCTGAGCGAACCGGCCCCAGCCGTTGGCGAAGAAGTCGCCGATCGGGACCTCGACAGCCGGCTCTGCCGCGTGATCCCAGTACGCCCGCAGCACCAAGGTCCGCCAGTGGTCGCGGTGGGTGGTGAGCCAGATGTGGGTGATCACACCTGGTCCGTCCATCCTGGCAATCGGAAAAGTGGTACCGGAGCTGATGATCACCGACGGAGAGACCTTCCAGCCGACTCCGAGCTCGCGGGCGGCGTACGCCCCGGTGCCCTCGGTCGCCCGCCCGCCGCCGCCTTTGCCGCCGTCGAAGTTCTCTGGACTCAGGGATCGGGTCGTGACGTTGCGCAGCCGGGCAATGTCCCGGGGATCCAGTGGCATGGGTCAGTCTCCCGTTGTCGGTCACGTCAGGCGACGGTAGGCAGACGAATCGCAGCCGCCGCAGCCGTGATCGCACGGTATCCCCACTAGGCCGAGATGCGCCTCAACCTCGCACAGGAGTCTTGTCCAGGACGGATCGAACGATCACCCTGGAAGGGGTTACATCACGACGCGACATTCGGCGGTGATCGACATGACTGGGCTGGACGGGCCGTTGGTCGTGTTTGGGCTGCTTGCCGTCCTACTCCTGCTCAGATGGCCGGCGTCGCAACGTGCCCTTACCCGGCTGGCTAGACGCGTCGGCGAGTGGGCCACCACCCACTGGACGCGAGCAGAGGAGGCCGACCCAGACGAAGATGAGTTGTGGCAGGTGGAACGGCGACGCAAACTGTGCGCCGACCTTCGCCGGGTCGAGCATCTTTTGGCCACGGATTCATGGATGTCCGCCACCCGGCAGCTCGGCAACCGGATCGCCTACCACCGGCTCGTTGATGACCTTCGCCACACGCCTGTGGTGTTGCCCACGATCTCAGAGACCTTCGGCTCCTGGGACGAATCCGCCATCGCGTCGCCATCAAGATGGCTGACCAACGCAGGCTACTCACCGCAGCCGCCGATAGTCGAAATCCTCGAAATCGGACGGGGTCGCCGCCGACACTGATGTACCCGAGGGTTAACGCAAGAATGACGTCCAGGTCGCGCCACATCTCGGCGTCATCGGCCGCGGGAGCGTTTCCACACTGACATTCTCGACGGCAGTGCGATGGCTCCCTACCCGCGTTAGATTCCGTTGCATGGCTGATATGGGCATCCGCCCTTCGACAAGCTCAGGGCGCACAGAGGACGTCGCCGCCCGCCGCGAGGTGGCGGAACGGATGGCCGAGGCGGCGCGCGCATGGCTGGACACTCTGGACGCGGAGCAGCGGGCGATCGGCCAGGGAGCCGTCCCGGCTGACGACCCTGAAGACAACGAGCGCCGGCGCTGGTTCTACACCCCGACCGACCACGGAGGCCTCACCATGCATCAGCAGCGGCCCGCACAGGAGCGGGCCGCGATGCGGCTCGTCTCGACCGGCCTATCCCCGGCTGGATACGTGACGGTCGCGACGATCATGGGTCTGGAGAACGTGCTCGACTACACCGAGGGCTTCGTGGCCCGCTTCGATCGGGAACGCGGCCGCGACCCTGCGATGTATTACCTGCGAGTCTTCGGCAATCCGAGCCACAAAGGTTTGTGGGGTTGGCGCTTCGGTGGTCACCACGTCTCATTGAACAACCTCGTGGCGGACGGCGTGCTCGTCGCGACGACGCCGTGCTTCCTGGGTGCGAATCCAGCGATCTCGCCG
>JBKPTR010000188.1:0-6608 GCA_046735615.1 Actinomycetota bacterium | reverse complement strand
GCCGCTGTCCAACCTCGACGCCAAACTGCGAGCGAGCGCTCGTGACGAGCTCATGCGGTTTCAGCAACGCGTCGGGACCACGACGATCTATGTGACGCACGACCAGTCGGAGGCGATGGGCCTCGGGGATCGGATTGCCGTAATGGAGCATGGCCGGGTGCGGCAGCTGGCTCCGCCTTTGGAGGTGTATGACGATCCGGCGGACACGTTCGTTGCGACGTTCCTTGGCTCGCCACCGATGAACCTGGTACCACGGGATGGCAATCTCGTCGGTTTCCGGCCCGAGCACCTGCTGCCCGTGGATCTGGTTCCCGGACAAGACAAGATCCAGGTGCCGTTCACCGTGGACCGGATCGAACATCTCTCCGGTGATCGATACCTGTACGGGACCGTGCACCGGCTTGGTGAGGAGACGCGCGTCATCACCCGTCTCCCGGCCACCGTGACGCTTCCCGTGGAACCCGGCGAAGAGCACAGGTTTGCCGTTGCCGCGGACCGGCTGCGGTTCTTTGATGCAGACACCGGTGAACGGTCGGAGCCCGTGCGGTTACGCGAAGGCTAGTCATGGTTCAAGCAACGACGCCAAAGCCCGACATCGAGGTGCCAGCCGGGAACAAGGCCAATCGCGATGATCGCCGTCGCCTTGGCGACCGAGAAGGGTTCCTCGCTTGGGCGTTGTTGTTGCCCTCGGTCGTCTACATCGTCGTGTTGGTTGGGCTTCCGCTTCTGTTGGCCATCGCGTTTTCCTTCAGTGATGTCACCGCTGGGGATCCGTCGTTTGACTGGGTTGGTCTATCGAACTATCGACAGATCTTCGACGATCCGGTGTTCTGGCGCTCGTTGCGAAACACCATCGTTTTCACTGCCGGTTCGATGCTGCTCATCGTGGTGTTCGGCAAGGTGCTTGCCAACATTCTCGTCGCCGACTTCCACGGCAAGTGGGTCGTGCGATTCCTTGTTCTCTTGCCGTGGACCACGCCCGTTGCGTTGTCGGCCATCTCCTGGCTGTGGTTGCTGGACTCGCTCTTCAGTCCGATCGACTGGATGCTGCGTCAGGTCGGACTAATCAACGGCAACATGTACTGGCTTGGTCGGCCCAATCTGGCGTTGATCTCCGTTATTGCGGTCCACGCGTGGCGGCTCATCCCGTTGGCTGCCGTCATCATGATGGCCGGGCTGGTGGCAATTCCGAAGGACTTGCAGGAGCAGGCGGAGATCGATGGCTCCGGCTACTGGCGGCGGATGTTCGAGATCACCATCCCGCTGATGATGCCGCTGATAGCCGTCGCAGCCTTGTTCGGCGCGATCGTGACATTCACGGACATGACGGTCGTGTACGTACTGACGCGCGGCGGACCGACGAATTCGACGCAGGTGCTGGCCTCGTGGGCGTTCTTCCGCGGTATCGAAGGCGGGGATATCGCGCAAGGGGCGGCGGTGGCGCTGTTCCTCTTCCCGCTGTTGCTGGCGGCGGCGATCCTCATTCTTCGGGCGGTGCGCCGACTGGAAGTGCTGTGACATGGCGACCGTCGATGCATCGATCGAAACCCTGCGGCGCCGAGCAATCCGTCGTCACCGGCTGGCTCGTGTGGGGCTGTACCTAGCCGCCATCGCGGCCGCACTAATCTGTGCCGGTCCGTTCCTATGGTCGTTGATCACCGCGTTCAAACAGAGCCCGGACCTCTATCAGCGAGACAACAACCCGTTCTTGTACAACCTGCCGTCGACCCGCAAGCACGTGGTGTACCTGTTCCAAGACACGGCGTTCCTCACCTTCGTCTGGAACACGCTATGGGTGGGCCTGCTCGTGGTCGCGATCACTTTGGTGCTCAGCCTCCCCGCCGCGTACGCACTTGCCCGACTTGACCGGCCATGGTCGGGCCCCATGGCGATCGCAATCTTCTTCGTCTACCTGGTGCCGCCCACGTTGTTGTTCCTGTCGCTGTCGCGTCTGGTTGTGGCCGTTGGCCTTCAGGACAACACCTGGTCACTTGTACTCGTCTATCCCACGATCACCATCCCTGTGTCGGTGTGGCTCTTGGTCGGTTTCCTCAAGGGCATTCCGAAGGACATCGAAGAGCAGGCCATGGTGGATGGATATAGCCGGCTGGGCGCCTTCGTACGGGCCGTGGTACCACTGGTCTTTCCGGGGATCGTCGCAGTCATCGTCTTCACATTCACACTGACCGCAAGCGAGTTCATCTATGCGCTCGCTTTCGTCTCACCTACCGCCGAGAAGGTGATCAGTACCGGCGTACCCACGGAGTTGGTACGCGGGGATGTCTTCTTCTGGCAGTCACTTCAGGCAGCCACGGTCCTAGTGGCGCTCCCGATCGCGTTTGTTTTCAACCTATTCCTGGACCGGTTTATCGCCGGCTTCACCATGGGCGCCGTCAAAGGTTGAACACAGTCAAACCGGTCACTCCTTCATCAAAGCGGCGAGCACGTCTGCTTCCCTTTCTGCGGTCAGCCCAGCTCGCCATTCGTGATTAGCAGGACGCCTGTGCGCCCAGTCGAGGGTATCGCGTACTGTCTGCTCGAGAGAACGAAACTTGAGGCCTGCCGCAATGGCTTTGGAAACATCTACGCGCGAAAATCCGACGCCCTCTTCATCATCGGGGATCCAGGTCGGCATGTCGGTCCAGGCTTGGACCTTGTGCTGATTCAGGAAATCGATGCTCGACCAATGGGTGTTCGCATTGTTGCCGGTTAGCTGCTTGCTGACGTCCAGAAGCTTGCCGATGGTCAGCTCATGATCGGGACCGGTCGCGTGTAAATGCCAGACGCATATTCTTCAATCAGCTTGAGGACGAAATCCGACAAGTCGCGCACATCGATAATCTGGATGGGTGCCTCGGGCTTTTGCGGCGCGAGCACGTCGCCGCCGCGTGCCATGCGCACAGGCCAGTACGTGAAGCGATCCGTCGGGTCGTGCGGACCGACGACCAGCCCGGGGCGAATGATCAGGACCCGCTCACCGTAGATGTCCTGTACGGCTCGTTCGCACAACGCCTTGAGCGGGCCGTACGTCTCCTCTGCGATCTCTTCGGTGGCTTCATCATCGATCCTTCCCACGGGATCAGCTTCGGCGATGCCGACCTTTCCGAAATTGCTATAGACCGAGATTGATGAAATGTAGACGTAACACCCGACGTTCTCCTTCAGAACTTCGGCGGAGAGGCGGACGACGCGGGGCAGATATCCAGCGACGTCGATCACCATGTCCCAGTTCATGCCCGCTTGCTGGAGTTTTTCCACGTCCGTCTCGCGATCGCCAAGAATCGTTTCCAATTGCGGAAAGAGATCGGGATTCGATTTGCCGCGATTGAATAACGTCACCTCGTGGTTGCGCGCCAAAGCCGTTTCGACCAGATGGCGGCCAAGAAAACGTGTGCCACCGATAATGAGGATTCGCATATCCGCCCCGTCTTTTAGAAACTGCTGATAGATTGCAGTTTCTCAGGGTTGACGATCATCGGGCGCGATCAAGGTGCCTGTCAAGGGTGATGGCGGCGTCGATCAGCGCCAGGTGCGTGAATGCCTGAGGGAAGTTGCCAATCTGTTCACCGGTAAGCGCGATTTCCTCCGAGAAAAGCCCGACATGGTTGGCGTAGGTAAGCATCTTCTCGAACGTGTTGCGCGCTTTCTCGACCTGGCCAGCTCTCGCGAGCGAGTCGACATACATGAAGGTGCACAACGAGAAGGTTCCCTCCGAGCCGCGCAGCCCATCAGGGGAGGCCTCTGGATCGTAGCGATACACCAGGCTGTCAGTGACGAGCTCGTGATCCATCGCATCCAAAGTGGAGAGCCACATCGGATCCTTAGGTGAGATGAAGCCGACGGATGACATTCGCAGCAGCGACGAGTCGAGCACATCGGTCTTCGAGTGCTGGACGAACGCCTGCCGGGCGTCGCTCCAGCCGGCCGTCATGATCTGGTCGTAGATGGCGTCTCGTTCGGTGCGCCAACGCTCGAGCGGCGCCGGACGGCCGTGCAGATCGGCCAGGCGAATGCCGCGGTCCAAGGCGACCCAGCTCATCAGTCGTCCGTACGTGAAGTCCTGCCGCCCTCCTCGCGTCTCCCAGATACCCTCCTCCGGCTGATCCCAGCTGTCGGCGAGCCAGTTCAGGAGGTCGGAGAGCCGTCGCCATCCCTTGTGGCCACCTTGAAGTCCATGCTGGTTGGCGAAGTAAATGCTGTCGATCGCCTCGCCGTAGATGTCAAGCTGCAACTGGTCCGCAGCGCCGTTCCCGATACGGACAGGGCTTGATCCCCGGTATCCCTCCCAATGGGAAAGAAGTTCTTCGGTTAGATCGCTGGAACCGTCGACGCGATACATGATGTTGAGCGGGCCGCCTTTACCGCCGACCTGCTCGTCGACCTTCGCGCCCAGCCAGCGCCCTAGCCCTGCAGCCTCCTCAGTGAATCCCATACCGAGCAGCGCATACACCGAGAAGGAGGCATCACGAATCCAGGTGTACCGGTAGTCCCAGTTGCGCTCGCCCCCGATCTGCTCCGGCAACGCCGCCGTTGGTGCTGCGACGATGCCGCCGCTCGGTGCATACGTCATGAGCTTGAGCGTGATCGCCGACCGTTCCAGGGTCTCGCGCCACCGGCCGGTGTAGGTGGACTGCGCGAGCCATGACCTCCAAAAGCGAACAGTCTCGTCGAGGAGTTGCCACACCTCCGAGACCCGGATTTGTCGCGGCGGCCGAGATTCACCAGTCTCCAGAACAAGCCCGCGCATTTGGCCGGCCGTCAGAGGAAGTTCGAGGTTCAGATCATGTTCTGAGGCTTGCAGGACACGTGCAAGTCGAGCATCGTCCGGCTCACGCACAATGCTGAGCGACATCGCGCGCCGGGCACCTTGGAAAACGACGCCCTCCTCGCTGACATGGGTCTCATGCGGCTCTCGGCCGTAGTCAAACCTCGGAGCGATGTCTATAGCGAAGGTCATTTCACCGCGCACACAGCGGACCATGCGTACCAGCTGATGCCGGCTGGAGGCCACTGTGGTACTGGCGATCGGCATGAAGTCGACGACTTCGCCCACACCCGACTCGGTCAGAAAACGGGTGACGAGGATGGCGGTGTCCGGATAGTAGAGCTGCTGTTTGGTAAAGGTGTCGACCGTTGGCCGCGTACGCAGGTATCCGCCGTCATCAGCGTCCAGCAGCGCACCGAAGACACTGGGTGAATCGAAGCGAGGGGTACAGAACCAATCGATTGTGCCGTCGGTGCTCACGAGTGCCGCAGTCTGCAGGTTGCCGATAAGCCCGTGATCGGCGATGAGTGGGTAGCTTGACATCGGTCCTCGATCCTCAGCGTGGGATCTGACCATGCTGCGCCAGTTTCCTCCCCTAAACCTCACCCGCACGGGGTGATTGGCAGCAGCCCAGTGGATGCCACGATGCTTCGGTGGGTCAAGATGCCTCGGTCGAACAGGGACCAACCAATCTGCGACGGGTACTCGCTCCCCTAGCCCTTGCTCAGTTCATCTGCAGTTTCGCCGGCTCAAACATGAACGTGATGATCACCGACATGAGTGAGGACCTGGACACCACCGTTGAGGGCATCCAGATCGCAATCACGATCTTCCTGTTGGTGATGGCGGCCCTCATGATCCCCGGCGGCAAGTTGACCGACCGCTACGGCCGGAAGCGGCTTTTCATGCTCGGACTAATCGTCTATGCCGCAGGCGCCGTGCTGAGCGCCCTCGCGCCGGGGCTTGGAGTATTGATCATTGGCAACTCCATCCTGGAGGGAATTGGCACGGCGATGTTGATCCCACCGGTCTACATCCTCACCACGCTGCTGTTCACCGATCTGACATCCCGGGCTCGCGCATTCGGGGTGATCAGCGCCATGGGCGGCGTCGGCGCCGCAGCAGGTCCGCTGATCGGGGGCCTCATTACCTCAGCGATCAGCTGGCGGGCAGCATTCATCTTCCAGGCCCTAGTCATTGGTGTGATCGTCCTTTTGAGTCGAAAGATCACCGATCCACTGCCGGCCGATCCGACCCGACCGTTCGACACCACCGGCGCCGTCCTCTCGGCCGTCGGTCTGGTGCTGGTGGTAACGGGCATCTTGGCTGCAGACAACAACCTCTGGCTGATGCTGATCTTGATCGCTGCCGGTGTTCTCGTGCTGGCGTTGTTCTTCCGATCGGTACGTGCCAAGGAGCGAGCTGGCAAAGAACCCCTGCTGTCGACGAGTCTCTTCCACAACCGCACGTCCAATCTCGGCCTGGTAACCCAAAACACCCAGTGGGTGATGCTCTTGGGGACCTCGTTTGTGGTCTCGGCCTATCTGCAGGTCGTTCGTGGCTACGACGCCATCCAGACCGGCGTCATCTTCACTGCTACAACACTCGGGCTATTGGTTTCGTCACTGGCCGCCGAGCGCCTCGCTAAGCGTTGGCCACAGCGGACACTCATTCTTGCTGGATTCATCTTCTCCATTGCAGGCGTCGGGGTTCTGCTCTTGATCGTGAGAGTTTCCCCGACCGCCTGGGCGTTCGCGCCTGGCCTGCTCCTTATTGGACTCGGTCTCGGTGCGATGCTCACGCCATCGGTCAATGTTGTGCAATCGAGCTTTCCCGAAAGTGA
>JBKPTR010000187.1:0-35023 GCA_046735615.1 Actinomycetota bacterium | reverse complement strand
GCACGCCCTGCGCAACGGCCAGGACGAGCTGACCAAGGACAACGTCGCCCTCAACCTGGAGAAGCAGAACCTTTGGGGTGCCATGGGGCGCCTGAATGCCTACATCTACATCGCCGAGCGGCTCGACGCACGTCTCGCCGCCACCATCGCACAGCTGGAGATCTCCGATCCCGAGCGGGCAAAGGCACTGAGCCAGGACGTGCTGTTCTACGTCCGTCAAAAGCACCAAGACCTGCTGACTCAGCTCGCGGTCTCAATCCAGAGCTATCTCGCCATCGACATCATCATCAAGAACAACATTGAGCTGATCAAGGGTGTCGACCGGGCTTCGACGACGACAATCTCTGCCCTCCGTACGGCGGTGATCGTGGCACAAGCGCTTGGAAATCAGAAATTGGTTCTCGATCAGATCACCGCGTTGAACACCACGACCTCTGACCTGATCCAGCGCACCTCGGAGATGATGCGTGACAGCTCCGCGCAAATTCAGCAGCAGGCCGCGTCCGCCACGATCGGGCTTCCTCAGCTGCAGGCGGCGTTCCAGAACATCTACGCCACGATGGACTCCATCGACTCCTTCAAGCTTCAGGCGCTGGACACCATGGCAGCCACCATCGGCACCTTGGAGACGGAGGTCGCCAAGTCGCGTGAGTACCTCGATCGGGTCCGTCGGCAAGATGAGCAGCTCGCCTCAGGCGCGCTAGACCTCGAGGGTGGCGCCACCCCCGGCAGGCTGCGCTGATCCGAGTCCAGCGTCTCGATCATCGTTTGCATCTCATGGGGTTCAAGGACTGGATCGCAGCCATCACCGGGCGGCGTCCGCAACCAGCCCCAGAGCCGCCACCGCCAGCACCTGCAGCGCCGACGGAATCCGACATCATGCGTGCACTGGATCAGGTTGAGCAGATGGTCGACGGTGGCGCTGTGCCGGCGCCGGTTCAGTCGAGAGTCCGCCGGGTTGCTCAAACCGTGCGCGACACCATGCCCCGGCTCCGCAACCTCGGACTCGGCAGCCCGGATGCGTACTCAGTCATGGCAACGGCTACCGACTACCTGCCGGAAGCGATCGGCGCGTACACCCGGCTGCCACGGCAGTGGGCCGATTCGCGCCCTATCGAGAATGGCAAGACCTCACTAATGCTGCTGATAGATCAGCTCGACCTGTTGAGCGCCACCATGGACAAGATCTTTGACGCAGTGGTCCGAGTCGACGCTGACGCGCTGATCGTGCATGGCCGCTTCCTACAGGAGAAGTTCGGCCATGCCTCCACCGGAGGAGCATTGAACATCGGCGATCAGCCTGCGCCGGAGGCACCGCGCAGCACTTTGGACCTGCCGTGACAGAGCCGTCGACCCGCACCCTTGCTGCAACCCTCGACGAGCTCCGCAGCGCAGCCGCTGCGGCCCGCCTGCAGCCTGAAGCGGCCGTACGCGAGGGCGAGGCGCTGGCTGCCGCGGTCGCCGAGTCGGCAGAGCAGGCCTATCGCGATTGGTGTGAGCAGACCGGCCATCCAGATCCCCAGTCCTTCTTCGATGCAGCACACCGCGGGCGGCGTTGGCGCGCTGCGCCCACAGTGCTACTCGGACAACTCGTCCTGGAGAGGTCGCCGAACGCCTCCAGGTACGCCGAGGCCTTGGCCGAGGTCTCTCGCGCAGCGCAGACGTTGGGAATGCCAAACCCCAGGACCGCCGGCAATGCCGCTGTCGCTGCAGCAGCTCAGCTGGGCGCGCTGACCGCATCCAAGCCTCGTATGACGACCCGGCCCGAGGTGTTGGACATCCTTCGCGCCCTCGATCAGACCTCGCTCGACCTGAGTTCACTGGACATACCAGGCGGGCTCCCCGATATCGGCTCAGATCTACGCCGCGAGCAACCCAATCTGCGCCCTGAGCAACCCAATCTGCGCCCTGAGCCTGTCGAAGGGCATCCAAGCGCTCCGACAAGCTCAGCGGACATAGCTAAGGGCTCAGCGCCCATGACTGAAGACTCGGCGCACGGTGTGGACAGCTCCAAGCCCGCGGCTAAGCCAGAACCCGAACCCAAGACACTGGGAGAGCTACTGGCCGAGCTCGACGCCCTCATTGGCCTTACAGAGGTCAAAGCTGAGATCCACCGGCAAGTGGCAGTGCTGCGCGTCGAAGCCTTGCGGAGCAAAGCAGGCTTGAAGTCCCCCACGATCACACGGCACCTGGTGTTCGTCGGCAATCCAGGCACCGGCAAGACAACCGTGGCCCGGCTGGTCGGCGGTATCTACCGAGCACTCGGATTGCTATCAAAGGGTCAGCTGGTTGAAGTCGACCGCTCCGAACTGGTCGCCGGTTATCTCGGCCAGACGGCAATCAAGACGGCCGAGGTCGTGGCCTCCGCAGCCGGCGGAGTCCTGTTCATCGACGAGGCATACAGCCTCGCCGGTGATCAATACGGCCAGGAGTCGGTTGACACGCTGGTCAAAGAGATGGAGGACCGTCGCGACGACCTGGTGTTGATCGTTGCCGGCTATCCCGATCCAATGGCGATCTTCATTGCCCAAAATCCAGGTCTGGCGAGCCGTTTTCGCACCACGATCGAATTCACCGATTACACCGACGACGAACTCGTGCGCATCCTGAAAGATATGGCCAAAGCGGCGGACTATGACCTCGACGATGCATGCGTGGAACGCTTTACCGCCATCCTTGCTATGACCCCGCGTGGTCCTATGTTCGGCAACGGACGATTTGCACGGAATATGTTGGAAGCGGCGATCGGCAGGCATGCTTGGCGTCTACGCGATGTCGCCGAGCCGTCCCTCGAACAGCTGCGAAAGCTGATCCCCGAGGACTTCGAGGAGGCGGCTGCAGAGGACGAGCCGTCACCTGCCATCCCAGAGCACCAGGCCGGCTCACCACCCTCTAGCCAGGGGGACATTGAGCAGCCAACCGAGGACCATCCCGAGACCCAAGGAGCACAGCAGTGAGCCAGGCCAGTCATCCGGGGGTTGCAACCGGGGTGGCCGCGCCACCCGTTGCCGCCCCAACGACAACTGCGCCACCGATCGCGCCTCCGGCTACGGCGCCAGCGTCGCCCGCCGGAGCAACGCCGAGTGCCGCTACTCCTGCTACTGCAGTCAGGACCATGGATACGCCGCAGCGGCTCCGACTGCTCAGCCTGGGCGTCGTGGTTGTTGGTGTGCTTGTCGCGTTAGTGGGCGTCCTGACCTTCTCCTACCTGGCGGTCTCGCTGAGCCGTGCCAAGGCCGACACCGCGCAGCTGATCCGGGTTCAGAAGATCCAGTCCAACCTGCTGAGCGCGGACGCGATTGCCACCAACGCGTTCCTGGTTGGGGGGCTGGAGCCGCCAGTACAACGTGCCGTGTACGACGAGGCGATGAGCAGCACCAGCTCGCTCATCGTCGAGGCGTCCCAGGCACAACCGGCTGACGCCGCAGCCCTGTCGGCTCTCAATCAGCAGGTCGTCGGTTATGCGGCCACCATCGAGCAGGCTCGCGCGAACAACCGCCAGGGACTCCCGGTCGGTGCCCAGTACCTCCGCAACGCCAGCGCTGACCTGCGGAGCACTGCACTGCCGATTCTGGACAACCTGGTCAACTCGAATGCGGCGCGAGCGGCAGACGACATGGACGTGCGTGCGGGATACATCTTCCCGATCATCGCCTTACTTGCTCTGGCCGGCGTGATCATCGGTCAGGTTTGGCTGGCGCGCCGATTCAAGCGCAAGATCAACGTCGGGATGCTGGCAAGTGCAGCCGTGCTTCTCGTCATGACGATCGCCAGCCTGATCGCCGCGATACAGCTGAGCAGCACGCTTAACTCGATTACCAACGGCAGCTTCGCCGCTGTCAATACTGCCGCGGATACGCGGATCGATGCCAACAATGCGAAGTCGAACGAGAGCTTGACGCTGATCGCACGAGGATCCGGGCAGGCGTTCGAGGCCGCGTGGATGTCCTCGGCTGACTCTGTAGCCGCCAACCTTCAGCGCCTCATCGATCGGCCCGAGCTGGTAAACCAGTGGCAGGCATATACCAATGTTCACGGCGAGATTCGTGAGCTCGACGACGGCGGCAGGTGGGACCGGGCTGTCTCCCGGGCCACCGGATCCGACCCCGAGTCGTCGAACACCGTTTTCGGCACATTCGACAACAATCTGGCTGGCTACCTCGACGAGGTTAGCCAGGAAACATCCAGCTCGCTGGCGGGCATACAGCCAGCAACGGTTGTTTTCGCCATCCTCACCCTTCTCAGCGGGTTAGCGGTTGCGCTCCTGGGACGTTGGGGCATCTCCGCTCGACTCAAGGAATACCGATGAGGCACCGGTGGCGCGCGCCAATGCTGGCCGTGACGAGCGTCGTGTCAGCAAGTGTGCTTTCGGCATGCACGTTCAGCTACACCCCGACACCGCTGCCACCGGAGCCTCCTGCTCCGCAACCGACCACCAGCGCTCCTGCTCCGCAACCGACCCGGTGCGGCAATCCGCTCGCGTCCTACGACCCCAGCAACCCATTGCCGCCGCCCGATGCTCTTCCAGACGGATCCACCATGGCCAAGATCAAAAAGCGCGGACGGCTGGTGGCCGGGGTGTCGGCTGATACCTACTTGCTTGGGTCGCGGAACCCCTTCACCGGCGAGATCGAGGGTTTCGACATTGACATGGTCAAGGCTGTTGCCAAGGCGATCTTCGGCAATGAGGACCGCTATCAGCTGAAGGTGATCACTGCCGCGCAACGGATTCCCGCGCTCGAGAAGGGCGACGTTGACATCGTGGCGCGCAACATGACCATCAACTGTGATCGCTGGAAGCAGATCGCCTTCTCGGGCGAGTACTACCGCTCGGGCCAGAAGATCTTGGTCCGCAAGGGGTCGAAGGTCAACTCGATCACTGAGCTTGCGGGACAGAAGGTCTGCGCACCGATAGGCACGTCCAGCATGGAAAACCTGATCAAAAAAGTGCCCAAGGCCACTCCGGTAGGCGCGGACACCCACACGGGCTGCCTGGTCCTCTTCCAGGAGGGTCAGGTTGCGGCGATCACCGGGGACGACACAGTCCTGGCGGGTCTCGCCGCACAGGACCCGTACGCGGTTGTGCCGAATCAGCAGGCGTTCACTTCAGAGCCGTACGGACTGGGCTTCAACGAAAAGGATGTGGATTTCGTTCGCTTCGTCAATGCTCGGCTGGACCAGATGCGCACCGACGGTGAGTGGAAATCGCTCTACAACCGCTGGCTCCGGGATTCTCTCGGACCGGCACCCGATCCGCCCAGACCGGTCTATGGCAGGACGTGATGACCGTGGTCGCGCCTGGTGGACAGGTGACAGCTCCGGTCGCGCCGGGGCAGATGGGCTCAGCGGTTGAGGCCCAGGCGGCCCAGGTCTATCTCGACCAGCTTGGCCAGTGGCGGGATGGGCGGCGTCACGAACTGGACGAACTGGACAAGACTGCGTTGCACGCGCCCACCGGCTCGGCCGTGACTGGCGACATCTTGCTCTCGATGGCGTTGTGGAAGGCGGTATCAGATCGCTACGAGTTGCTGCTGGCCAGCTGGAACTCCGGGCGAGTCGGAGCCACCGAACTGATGCGCATCTCAACCCTGATCTGGGGACGGCTGGATGCCGGCACCGCGTCGGGGCTTTCGGTCTCGCTGCCGGAAGCGTGCCGGCTGTCTGACGCCTTGCTGTCGCAGCTCCGCGTCAAGCTCGGCCTTGATCCGTCGGGCGCGGAGATCACTGAACGTGTCCGGCAGCTCCGCGCCCAGATGGAGCGCATCCGGGAGCAAATCGATCTGGAGCCCGCCGGCGCTCCACAACAGCAAGCCGCACTCGAGCAGTCACGGCTGGCGCGCAGGTTGAAGGAGCTCGCGGACAAGGCCAGCCGTGGCGGCGATGTGGCGGGACTGCTCGGCCCCTTGGAAATCGATGCCGCCACCTTCGAGCGCGATCTGATCGTCAACGGGGCCAGGCGACGCGACGCCGCAGCTCTCGTGACGCGAGCCCGCGAACAACGCGCTGACCTGGAGGCCCGTGAGGCGGCGCTGCGCAGCATCGTCGAAGAGTGCGTACGCCGCGTTGACCCCGCCCCCCGCTATGCAGTGCCCGACACTGCCGCGCTCGGGCCAGTACCCAACACACGCGACGAGTTGGAGAACTACGTGCGCCGCCTCGACCAGGTGTCTCGTGCGATGACGATTGCACAGACTGCGTACGCTAAGGCGCTGCAAGATCATGACGAACTCACCAGCCGGCTCGAGGCATACCACGCGAAGGCGATGGCAACCGGCCAGGCGGAGATTCCGGATATCGCCCAGGCCTACGAGCTCGCCCGCAACGCACTGGATCAGCGACCGAGCCGGATGATCCTTGCCGAACAACTCGTCACCGTTTACCAGACCTACCTGCAAACCACCCCCGCGCCGCATACGGTGCATTCAGCCACATCGTCGGAGAGCAAATGAACAGGGCGGCGTTTGAATGACACGATGCACTCAGCCGGGCTGCCCCGGCACCATTGTCGACGGCTACTGCGACGTGTGCGGCAATCCGGGGCCCGCCAGCACCACTGCTGCGGCGCCTCCTGAACACAGCGCCCAGGCACCGACGACGCCCGGCTTATCCGGCACGCGCTGCACGCAACCCGGCTGTACCGGCACCATTGTCGACGGCTACTGCGATGTTTGCGGAAGCCCTGGGGGCCCGGCCAACGAGCTGGCGGCCGAGGATCAGACGCCAATGTCTGCTGGCGGCGCACTGTCGGCGATCACCGCGGGCTCTAGCCGGCTGCAGTCGACGGCGCTCGGCTCGCAGCGAGTCTCTGAGAATGGTTCCAAGATCACCAAGCGGGTACGGTCGGGTTCCCAACGGCTCCGGTCGGCTCGACTCGGCGCTGGGCTCACCCGGGTTCCACCGGCACCTGTGATCGATGCCGCCCAGGCGATCATGAAGAACCCGCAGGTTCCCGAAGAGAAACGGAACTGCTCGAACTGCGGAGCGCCGGTCGGTCGGTCGCGAGATGGACAGCCGGGACGGGCCGAAGGGTTCTGCCCGAAGTGCGGCACCCCATTCTCGTTCACGCCAAAACTGCAGCCGGGCGATCTTGTGGCGAACCAGTACGAGGTGGCCGGCTGCCTGGCGCATGGCGGGCTTGGCTGGATCTACCTCGCAAAAGACCACAATGTTTCCGATCGCTGGGTGGTGCTGAAAGGCCTGCTCAATACCGGCGACAAAGACGCGCTGGCCGTAGCGATCGTAGAGAAGCAGTTCCTTGCCCAGGTCGAGCACCCGTTGATCGTCGAGATCTACAACTTCGTCACCCACGAAGACGCCGGCTACATCGTGATGGAATACGTCGGCGGGACCTCTCTTAAGCAGATCTTGAAAGACCGGATGCGGGCCAACAACGGAAAATTCGATCCGCTGCCCGTCGACCAGGCGCTGGCCTACATCTTGGAGATCCTGCCGGCCTTCAGCTACTTGCATGATCTTGGTCTGATCTACTGCGATTTCAAGCCAGACAACTTGATTCAGGTCGGCGATGCGGTGAAGCTGATCGATCTTGGCGGAGTGCGGCGCGCCGATGATCAAGAATCGGCAATTTACGGCACTGTCGGCTACCAGGCACCCGAGGTAGCTCAGGCGGGGCCCACCGTGGCATCCGACATCTACACCATCGGCCGCACCTGCCTGGTGCTGATGATGGAGTTCCGGGGGTACCAGACCAAGTACGTCGCCAGCCTGCCGCCCGTCGAAGAGACGCCGCTGTTCGCAACCCACGACTCCTTGTACCGGCTGCTCTTGAAGGCCTGTGCAACCGACCCGGCGGATCGGTTCGCCTCAGTCGATGAGTTCCGAGTGCAACTGCTCGGCGTGCTTCGCGAGGTGGTCGCTCACAAGACACCCGGCACGGCGCTCACCTCGGCTGCATCGGTGCTCTTCGAAGCGCCTGCCATCACCAGCGAAGCACTCGAGTGGCATGAGCTTCCGGCGCTGCGCGTCGACACTAGCGACCCGCAGTACGCCTGGCTCAGCAATATCTCCGTCGACGATCCGGCCAGGCGCCTCGACCAGCTTCGGGAGGCACCCGAAGCCACGGTTGAGGTTCGGCTGGCCCAGGCTCATGCCGCGCTGGAGCTGCGGCGCCGCGACCTCGTGGACCACATCGTCAACGAGATGCTGGTCGAGGATCCCTGGGAATGGCGTGCCGTCTGGGTTGCCGGCCTTTCGGCACTGGACGCCGGCGATTTCGCTTCGGCGCAGTCTTCCTTCAACGCCGTCTACGGTCAGGTGCCTGGCGAGTTGGCTCCGAAACTTGCCTTGGCCCTGGCCTGCGAGCACGGCGGCGAGGGAGACATCGCTGAAGGGCTTTACCGGACCTGCGCCGGTACCGACGCCAACTATGTGGCGGCGGCCGCATTCGGGATGGCGCGGATTCGCGCCGCCCGGGACGATGTATCTGGCGCCGTCCAGGCACTGGACCTGGTGCCCTCAACAAGTCGGAGCTACCCCGAGGCGAGGCGCTTGCGGGCGAGGCAGCTCTACGAGTCAGGTGATGGACTGCCGGCGTTGGCCCAGGCGATGGACAGCATCAGCGGCGTTCGGCTGGATCCGCGTGAGCAGTCTGAGCTGACGGCCGAGATCTTGGAGCGGGCCCTTACGGAGGTCGACAAGAACGCGTCGAAAAGCGATATCAAGATCGGCCCTTACGAGGCGAGCGACGAGACTCTGCGCGATGGGCTGGAGGCTACCTATCGACACCTGGCCGGCATTGAGACCGACGAGCGACGCCGCTATGCGTTGGTCGACAAAGCCAACGCCGTGCGAAGGTGGACCCTACGATGACCGAGCACCTGACGGAGTCGACTGCTGCTGCGCTTCCCCAGTCCGACGGGGGTCTTCGCTGCCCGCACTGTGGCGCGGAGGTTGCGGCTCAGGAAGCATTTTGCGAGGCCTGCGGTGGTGCACTCACGCCAACTGCTGCTGGTACAGCCGAGCAGCCCGACGAGCTGGCCGCACCCATTGAGATCACGCGCTCCATCCAGACCGAAGCCGACCACGACACAGTTGTGGTAGCCCGCCCCTGCGCCAACTGTGGCGGCGTGATCGGGGCGGATGGTTACTGCGCGACCTGCGGTACCAAGGCGCCGACGGAACGAGACCACTACACCGAGCAGCCAGCATCATGGGTTGCCGCGTGCTGCGACCGTGGCGTACGGCATCACCGTAACGAGGACGCCACGGCTGTCGCAGCGGAGCCGGCACCCGGTTCCCGCGCGGTGCTCGTGGTGTGCGATGGAGTGTCCACCTCCCTGGATTCCGATGTCGCCAGCCTGGCGGCCGCTCGTTCGGCCCGCGACGTCCTGGTGGCGCACCGGCCCGCAGGCCTCGGCACGCCCGCCAGTCGAATCGCAGCGGTCGCGGGCGCCATTGTCAAGGCAGCCGCCGCAGCCAACTCCGCGGTGATCGACAACACAGCGCCAGGCAGTGCCAACGCCGCGTCCTGCACATTCGCCGCGGTGGTTGTCGAAGCCGACCTCGTGGTATTCGGCAACGTCGGCGACAGCCGGATCTACTGGATTCCTGATCATGGTTTGAGCAGCGATCCCGCAGAGCTCAGTGTCGACGACTCGGTTGCCCAGGCACGAATTGCCATGGGCACTCCGCGCGACGAGGCCGAGAATGGCCCGCAGGCTCATGCCATTACCAAGTGGCTGGGACGCGACAGCCCCGACTTCACGCCGCGTACCGGATCCATGCTCGTCAAGTCGCCCGGCTGGGTTCTGGTGTGTTCAGACGGCTTGTGGAACTACGCGTCGGAGGCCACGGCACTCCAGTCACTCATCGCCGATCTCAGCACTCCGAGCTCTGATCCGCTCACGTTGGCGGTCGCCCTTGTGGACTGGGCGAACGGCCGAGGCGGCAAGGACAACGTCTCCGTCGCCATCGCACGGCTGTGACGCCTGCGGACCGCCTGGTGTCCCCAGGCATACTGAACCGACCAGCCAGGACGCGAAAGGATGTGCTGCGAGCGTCGGTAATCCCCCGCCCGACATCGGAGGAGCGATGAGCGAACCTGCCAGCGAGCGGAGCGAGCAATTCAATGCGGTCGTTCGCGAAAGAGTGACGACGTCGTCGGATCGCCAGCGCGCGACGCGCGAGCAGCCCAAAAGAAAGGAACGTTGATCATGGCCGAGTTCACCGCAGAGGTGTACCAGAACGAGTTCCTGCCAGAAGGCGGAACCGACGTCAACGCCATAGTCACCATGACCTGCAGCGGAGCAGGGTCGGCCGGTCAGACCGGGTCCGGTGATGCTGGGGAGATCATTATCGTCGACACCTCGGGTTCCATGGGCCGGACGAAGCTTGAGGCGGCAAAGATTGCAGCTGCGGCAGCGGTTGATCAGATCCTTGACGGGACCTGGTTTGCCGTGGTCGCTGGGACCCATCAGGCCTATCTGGCATTCCCGCTCGTTCGGTCGGGTAGGGGCATGGTGCAGATGGACAGCAACGCGAGGTACGCGGCGCATCAGGCGATCAGCCAGTTCCGCTCTGACGGCGGAACCGCGATGGGGACCTGGCTTATGCTTGCCGGCCGGCTTTTCGACTCGGTGCCGATGCTGGCCCAGCGACACGCGATCTTGCTCACCGACGGCGAGAACCACAATGAGACCCCGGACCAGCTGACGAACGCGATTCGCGGCGTCACGGGCAAGTTCCAATGCGATTGCCGGGGTGTCGGAGTCGACTGGCAGGTTGCCGAGGTACGCCGGATCGCCCAGGCCTTACTGGGCAGCGTCGACATCATTCCGGAGCCGGATCAGATGAGTCAGGTCTTCGCCGAACTCATGCAACAGTCGATGAGTCGCGGCGTGGCTGACGCGCAGTTAAGGATCTGGGCGCCGCAAGGCGCGCAGGTGGTCTTCGTCCGCCAGGTCTCGCCAACGGTGGAGGATCTGACGTCACGCCGTGTCGAAGTCAGCCCGCTGACCGGCGGGTACCCGACAGGATCGTGGGGCGACGAGTCCCGCGACTATCACGTGAGTGTGAGGCTGGCCGCCAAGGGCATTGGACAAGAGCAGCTCGCGGCTCGGGTGCAACTTGCCGTCAACGACCAAATGGTTGCCCAGGGCTTGGTCAAAGCGAAGTGGTCCGATGACGAGGGCCTGACCACCCGGATCAATCCCGAGGTTGCCCATTACACCGGCCAAACCGAGCTTGCGGAGGCCATCCAAGAGGGCTTGGCCGCCAAGGCTGGCGGAGACGAGGAGACCGCCACAAAGAAGCTGGGCCGCGCGGTGCAGCTCGCCGCTGAAACCGGCAACGAGGAAGCGACAACTCGACTCCGCAAGGTGGTCGATATCGAAGATTCCGAAACGGGTACGGTGCGTCTGAAGCGCGCAGTGGACAAGGTTGACGAGATGGCCTTGGACACCGCGTCCACGAAGACAACCAGGATCAGGGGATGAACGCTCCCCTCGACCGGAAGGCGCGACCCGTGATCTCCACGTCGGAATCGACCGTGAGCTCGACCTCTGGCCCACGCCGATGATAGCCATCTGTCCGGTCGGCCACTCATCCTTGGCGCAGGACTACTGCGACGTGTGCGGGCTGCCTATCGACTCCACAGCGGCATCACCGGTGACCGCGCCACCGACCAGTCCCGCCGGCAGAGAACCAGGTCACCAGCCATGTCCGAACTGCGAGGCGGATAACTCCGTCGATGCGCTGTTCTGTGAAAGCTGCGGCTACGACTTCACCACGGGAACCATGCCGCGATCCCTTGTTACCCCGGACTCGCCAGGTGCTACCCGGGTGGATCACGTGCAGCCGGCGCCGACCATTCCTGCACCGACCACTGGCAACGGCAGCACCGTCTCCCCGCCCGAGACGTTCGACTGGGTGGCAGAGGTTTGGGTTGACCCCGCGTGGTACCAGGCCCAGCAAAGCCCTGATCCGATGCCCTCCCCCGGCCTGCCGGTCGTCGTCCCGCTGAACTCGAAGTCGATCTTGATAGGTCGTACGTCCAGGAGTCGGAACATCCATCCTCAGATCGATTGTGAGTCCGATTCGGGCGTCAGCCGCCGCCAGACCCAGCTGACAACTGACGGCACGCGCTGGTGGGTTGAGGATCTGGATTCGGCCAACGGGACGTTCGTGGCGCCGGCCACCGGCCCGATCCCATCCGACCCAATTCCCGTCGGTATCAAACATGAGCTCGCTGCCGATGATCGCATCTATATCGGTGCTTGGACCCGTATTGTGATCCGGCAGGCGACTGAGGACGAGAAGGCAAGTCTGGCTTAGTCGATGTACAACAACTAGTGCAACGCTCTGCGCGAACACTGCAATGCTTCGGGCCTGAAGTGTGGCACCGTTGCTTCAGTGTCACCGCGAGAAGTCAGCTCTCACCAGGAGGAACAGTGGAGGTCAAGGTCGGCATTCAACATGTCACTCGGGAAATCGTGGTGGAGAGCGCCGAGTCGGCTAACGACGTCGAGCAGGAACTGCTGAGCTCAATCGCAGTCGGTGGCGATGGAGTCTTTACGCTCACCGACGAGCGCGGCCGCAAAGTGCTGATTCCTGCGTCCAAGATCGCCTACGTCGACCTGGGCGAGGAAAACGCCCGCCACGTAGGTTTTGGAGCTGTCTAGTTTGGGCTTGCTCGCTCGCGCAATCTAGTTTTGGTCTGTTCGCTCGCACAAATCGCGCGCTGTGATCCGCCGCCGTCGTCGTCACTCGCGGAGGAAAGAACGCCTCCGCTCGTTCCTCCTCCGTGCGGCGGCGCGCGATTTTCCCGACGCTCGCGACCAGTTGGGTCTGTTCGCTCGCGCAATCGCGCTGAGATCCCCTGCCTTCCTCTCTCGCTCGCAGACGGAAAACCGTGTCTGCTCGCTCGCTCGTCCAGGCAGGGGCGCGCGATTTTCCGACGCTCGCGAACTCACGTGACAGTCATATTCAGGCCTGGAGGCCGAGCTTGGCCATGCGGCGGGTGTGGTTCTCCACAAGCCGGGAGAACATCCGGCTCATAGCGGCGAGATCCATGCCGGGGCGGTCGACGGTCCCTGTCAAGAGGTGTGTCAGGGCGTCCCTATTCGCAGCCACGCGCTGAGCCTGGCTTAGCGCCTCTCCAGCCAGCCGACGTCCCCAGAGCGCCAGCCGACCGGCCACCCGCGGATCGGCGGCGATGGCCGCGCGTACCTTCTCGATCACGAAGTCGGCGTGGCCCTCGTCGGCCAGCACCTCGTACACAAGCGCACGCGTGTCCGCGTCGACGAACGCTGCAACCTCGCGATAGAAGTCGGCAGCGAAGCCATTCCCCACATACGCCAATACAAGGCCCTCCAGCCAATCCTTTGGCTTGGTGTGCGCGTGGAATTCATTGAAGGGCTCATAGAACGGTTTCATCGCCACCATGACGTCTGTGTCGAACTCCCCCAGTCGCGCCCGTACGGTCTCGAAATGTTTGATCTGCAGCGCCGCCATCGAGCCCATATGCACCTTGTCGGGAAGAGTGGGCGCGTAGCGTGCGTCCTCTGCCAGCCGGTCGAAGGCCGCCAAGGCGCCGTACGCCAAGATGCCGAGCAAGTCGACGGCACCTTGCCGATACTCCGGATCGGAAACCCACGGCTCGGCCGCGGCACGAGGTGCCACGTCGGACGGCTGCAGCGCATCGCTCATGGCCGCAGGATAGTGCTCGCTGTGCGCTGTCTTGGGCTACCAGCGGACCGGCAACTCGCGGATGCCGTTGACCGGACCGTCCGCTCGAAATGTCAGGTCGGCCTCCGACGCCGCCAGAGACAAGGTCGGGAACCGCTGCAGAAGAGCTGGCAGCGCCACGGACATCTCGATCCGGGCGAGCTGCTGGCCAAGGCATTGATGGATGCCGTGTCCGAACGCCAGGTGAGCCTGTGGCTGCCGTGTTACGTCCAACACGTCCGCGTCGACCATGAAGTCCGGATCACGGTTGGCCGATGGCAGCGACACGATTGCCACGTCGCCTGCTCGCATAAGCTGGCCGCCGATCGTCATGTCCTTCAAGATGATCCGCGGATTTCCCGTGTCCACGATGGTCAAGTAACGCAGCACCTCTTCCATCGCGGTTCCGGTCACCTCAGGATCGTCGCGAACCAGAGCCAACTGTTCCCGATGCCGGAGCAGCAGCAGGGTGCCCAATCCGATGGTGTTGGCAGTCGTCTCATGACCGGCAACCAGCAGGAT
Source organism: Actinomycetota bacterium (assembly GCA_046735615.1). Lineage (GTDB taxonomy): Bacteria > Actinomycetota > Actinomycetes > Propionibacteriales > Propionibacteriaceae > Microlunatus. Next base: position 20,818 of record JBKPTR010000187.1, on the reverse strand, counting down.
GTTTCCAATCCCGACCAGCTCTTCATCGGTTAGATCGTTCGCGTGGTCCCGAATCAACATGCCGAGGATGTCCTCGCCCGGATGCTGTCTGTGCCGCTGCACGAGCGATTGCATGTACGCGTTCATCTCGCGCGTGTTCTGCGCCTGCTGCTGCAACGTGACTGAGACGTCCAGCATGGTGTCGCTGCGCCGTTGGAATTCGGCCTGATCCTCGAACGGCACGCCGAGCAGCTCGCAGATCACCAGCGACGGCAGTGGCAATGCGAATGCCTTCATCAGGTCGGCTGGTGGGCCCGCGTCCTCCATCTTGTCCAGGAACCTCGTCGCGATCTCCTCGATGTGCGGACGCATGGCGGTCAGCCGGCGCATCGAGAACTGACTGGTCAGCATGCGGCGAATCCGAGTATGGTCGGGCGGATCGAGCGACAGTAGAAACCCGGGCTGGGCGGCTGCCGATTCTGAATGGCGCAGCGAGTTGCTTGTGTCCCGGCTGGACAGCAGCTCGCGGGCGTCGGAGTACTTGGTGATCAACCACATCGAGAGGAACCCGCCGGTCGGATGCGGCACTTGTATCCCGAAGACCGGTTGCTGGGCACGGATCCGCGCCAACTCGGGAGCCGGGTTGAGCGGATCGTCCGGATCCCGATGTGAACGCGACCAAGACAGCGGCTCTGGTGTGGTCGGCATAAAGACAGGCAACACCCGATGATCGACCGGCGCTAGTCGATCCGCGCCGTCGATTCCTGAATGTCGATACAGCAACGGGCAAGCAAGGGTTTAGGTACTTGCCAGTAGACTGCTCAAGTTCGAGCGATGATGGTCACCTTCTGACCACCGTGCGCGTACGACGCGCTGACCGCGCGAACCATCAACTTCAACAAGCATTAAGGCAAATTCTGAGTACAGTCACACATGAGGCCCGACCGCGGCCGATTGCTCCCATGACGCAGCTCCCACCGACAACCTTCGCCAATCTCGGCGTGATCGACCCGATCGTGCGGGCCCTCGATGAAGTCGGTATCAGCACACCGTTCCCGATCCAAGCCATGGCGATTCCCATTGCCCTGATGGGCACCGACATGATCGGCCAAGCACGTACGGGCACGGGAAAGACCCTGGCGTTCGGCGTCGCTCTGCTACAGCGGACCGTGGTACCGGGTGACCGCGACTATGCCCAGCTCTCCAAGCCGGGTGCTCCGCAAGCGCTTGTGGTGACGCCCACCCGCGAGTTGGCAAGCCAGGTCGCTTCCGACCTGGCAGCCGCGTCGACTCGCCGACACGCCAGAGTGCTCACGGTTTACGGTGGCGTCGGCTACGACCATCAGCTCAGCACGCTGAGCCGGGGAGTTGATGTCGTGGTGGGCACTCCTGGCCGCCTGCTCGATCTCGTCGACCGTGGCGCGCTCGATCTTCGTCACATCAAGGTGCTCGTCCTCGACGAAGCAGACAAGATGTTGGATCTGGGATTCCTGCCAGATGTGGAGCGAATCTTGGCTGGTACTCCTGAGCTGCGTCAGACGATGCTGTTCTCAGCCACGATGCCAGCAGAGATCGTCACCCTCGCCCGTCGCCACATGCGCCATCCAGTCAACATTCGAGCCGAGTCCGCTGGTGACGCCACCACCGTGCCGGCGACGGCTCAGTTCGTCTATCAAGCTCATGAGCTGGACAAACCTGAGATCGTGGCGCGCATCCTGCAAGCCGAGAACTGTACCCGCGCGATGATCTTCTGCCGAACCAAGAGGTTGGCACAGCGATTGTCCGATGATCTTGTCGACCGTGGTTTCGCTGCGACGTCGATCCACGGCGATCTGAACCAGTTCGCGCGGGAGAAGGCGCTACGCCGCTTCCGGGAAGGCCGCATCGCGGTCTTGGTGGCGACTGACGTTGCCGCTCGAGGGATCGACGTCGAGGGTGTCAGCCACGTGATCAACTATGAGTGTCCTGAAGACGATAAGGACTACGTGCATCGGATCGGCCGTACCGGGCGCGCTGGCGCGTCCGGAGTTGCGATCACTTTCGTTGACTGGGTGGACCAGACGCGGTGGAAGGTGATCAACAAAATCTTGGGCCTGCCGTTCGAGGAACCTGAGGAGACCTACTCCACCTCATCGCACCTGTACCACGATCTAGGGATCGATCCCGCCGCCAAGGGCAGAATCGCCCACAGCAGTACGGGCAGCTCCGATCGGCCGGATGAGTCGGGTGCCTCGAAGCCAGCACGCAGTCGACCCCATAAAGGTTCAACCCGGACCCGGACCCGGACCCGGCAACGGCTGCGCAATGGCGTCCCTGTCCAGCGAACAAGGGTCGTTACGCGAGCAGATGATCAGAGGACTTCCAGCGACTAAACCGGCGGCCCGATCGGCCTAACAACAGCTCCTTGTCAATTAGCGGGCCAGCCCCAGAGGTTTACCGACCACCACGAGATTGCTGTCGTATCCGCCCTGGTCCCGGTGGAAGTTGCCAGTGCAGGTGATCAATACCAGCCGATGCGGGCCGGTCTGCTTGAACGCCTCACTCTCCGTCGCTAACGCATTCCTGGCCACCTTCTTGACAGAAATGACTCGATATTTGAGGCGATAAGAATCTGCGCGCAGCGTAACCGTGTCACCGACCTTGATCCTGCGCAGTCGAGCGAAGAATCCGATACCTTCCGTGGCTGAGTCCACATGTCCGGCGATCACCGTCGAGCCGAACGGCTCGCCCGCTAGTGCGCTGCCATCCCACCAGCCCACGTGCCGGACGTTCTCCGGCACTCGAAGTACACCGTCGACCGTGGCTGCCGGCATTACCGCCGCAGTCGCGTGTCCAGGGAGCGTGAGGTGCTCCGGGACGAACTGGATCCGCTGACTTTCGGCAGGCCGGCCTTGGCGCGCCGGGCCGACAGACGACTGACCATGTGGCGCATCCCCTCCGAAGGTCGAGTTGCCAGGTGCTGCCTGGGCGGCGCATCCGGAGAGACAGGTCAGCAGGCAGACAACGCTCACGATCGAGCGACGCAGTCCCGGTCGGTGCGGCCGGAAGCGGCGCCGTGGCCGGAACTGAGACTGTGTGGCCCGTATTGTCAACGCACCAAGTTCGACACCAGCGACGGACCCTCGCCAACGGCCTGACCGCCGGTCCCAGTGTTCACATCGGACGGCTTTCCGGAGCCGGTCGTGCCGGCGGTAATGACGTGCACAGCTACGTTCATGGTCTTCTTCTCCGGGTCACCCACAGCGTAGACGCGGTTGATCGCCCCGCCCTTGACCGTCAGACTGACTGGACCGAAGAAGACTGGTTTGGTCTCACCGGTCGGCACGATCGACACCTTGTACGTGGCGACTGGCACCGTCAGCTGAAGTGACTCGCCGTTAGCGATATTGGCGAAAAGCACCTGATCGTTGACCCGGATGTCGGCAGGCGGCACGGCCGCGACGTGCGAGACCACGAGCAAAGCCTTGCCCTTGGCCACCTTCACTGAGTCGTATTTGTAGACGGTAACCAGAGGGTCACCCGATGAGGAGGCGGGCAAATGCGCGACGATGTCGGCCTTGGAACCTTCCTTGATCGAGAACGTGTTCTCGAGGACCTTCGTACCGTTCTCGCTGAAGGTCACCATTCGGCTACCTGGCTTGACCTTGAATGGACCGGCCACGGCTGCAGTCTTGACGTCCTCGGCGACGGACTCTCCGTCAATCTCAACGTCCAGATTCTTGCCTGGCAGGCCTTGCACAATGTAGATCTCGGTGTCATTGGCGGCATAGCTGGGACTGATCGTCGGCCCTGCCAGCGCCAAAACCCCTGCGGCTACCAGAGCCAGGTTTGACCATCGCGCTCCGCGCTTAGATGCCACCGTCCCCACCCCGCCCTTGCCTGTGTTCTTCCCCACCAGAAATTCCCGACCCAAGGCGTAATATATGGCCACCAGAACGCTGGCCCGTCGGGCATCCAGAAAAGCGTAGGCCGATTGCCACGGGGGTGCGGCCTTGGGCGAGTTGACCGTGGTACATCACCCACGAGCGGCTGGACTACGCCGCGCGCTGGGGCGGTAGTGGTAGCGGCACTGTGCGTCTCAGCTGTCACCTTCAGAAGGTGTCCCCAAGAGTTTCCCCGTTGCAATGCTGGTAAGCGGCAGCACCGTGCTCAATATCGAGTGCCCGATCCTGCGTCTGCGCGAGCAGGCTTGCTCCACCGGTCGGCCGCCTAATCTCCGTGTCGGGCACAAGCTGCCATGGAGCGGCGCAGTGATCGTCGTCCAGTTCGACCTGCCGAGGCCGCAATAGTTGTGAACCAAGATCTTTTGGATCTGGCGCTCGGGGCCAATCGGGTGCTGACCTATGCCGGATATGTCCTGCTCGCCGGAACTTTGACCTTTCTGGAGCGTCGTGTGGCCGGACGGTCGCAGGAATCGCCGCCTTATCGTGCTCGCAGTGGCCGGAACCGCAGCAATGATCATCGGGACAGTTGCCGGACCTGCCATTCAGCTGGTCTTCGGAGACAAGCTGCTTGGCGACATCGCCACCCCGCTGGGCGGCGCCGCCCAGCTGGTCAGGCTCGCCGCACTCCTAGCTGCTGTCTTCTTCCTCCCCGACATCATCAATGGTTCGGTGGTTGGGTGGGAGCCTTCGCACTCAATCTTGTGGTCGTCATCGCCGACACCATGGTGGCCCAATCGAACGCCATCGGCGGCCACTGGGAGATAGCCAAGATCGCTGCTACGGGGCTGCACGTGTTGGCGACCTGCGCCTGGCTGGGAGGGCTGGTCGCCTTGGCCGCCGTCTTGATTCCTGGAGACAAGATTCAGGAGCTTGACCAGCTCATTCCACGATTCTCTCGGGTCGCCCAGTTGAGTGTGATCACGCTCGTCGTGACTCGGATTGTTCACGCCCTAGCGGTCGCCGGCGGGCTCTCGCAGCTGGCCAGCTCACGATACGGCCTGGTCCTGCTGATCAAGGTTTCAATCTTCAGCTTGATGCTGCTGATCGGCAACCACGGTCGCAAGTATGCAATCCGGGCGGGGTTCCGACAGCTGCATCAACCACAGGACGCACCCGCGAGAAGCGGTGGCATCTCGGCGCTTGCCGTGGCGATGGGAGCTGAGCTCAGCATCGCCTTCGTGATCTTGTCAACGACGGCGCTTCTGGTGATGGTGGCGCCACATCCGTAATCCGCGTACGCCGACTCGCCCGTGAATGGGGAGACTGCCGTCGAGATGCCGGCAAGGTGGCAGCGGTAGCTGCATCTGGTTGGCGGAGTAAGGTCGGCACATGCGCGGCTTTCGACGCCGCAAGCCGGCGCCGGCCACGGCCGCCGAGCAGCTTGGAGTGACGGGACGAAACCCGGCCGAGCACACCCGTCGGCCAGGTGACCAGCGTGCTGCCTTGCGCCGGATCGCCGCTGAGGCGGTAATCCTGCAGGACGAGGCCGAGGACGTCATACGCGGCGCACGGGCTCGGGAGGGCCTCGGTTTCCTGGCCCCACGCGGCGGACCGTTGGTGCGCCGCTTCTTCAGTCTGCGAGAGTCGCTTCCCCGAGCATGCGACGACCCCACCGACGAGGATTGGCGCCGCCGGTTGGACGCGATCCTGCACCACCATGCCTTGGCAGTGTGGGTCGCAATGGACTTGCTTGCTTGTGAATGGCGGTCGGAGAGGATCGCCTGCCAGCTGGATGCGCTAGACGGGCTTGGGACTCCTGCCGTTCAGCTTGACCAGCTCTATGCCGAGCTGGCTAACCGGTCCACTGATCACGCCGCGGAGGCCATCAGAGCCTCCGCACGTTGAGCCGCGCGCTATCTGCTTCCCAGGCGCCGCTGCATCTCGCTGAAGACCTCGGGGTCGGTCGTGTTGCACCCAAGGTCATGATCAAGCTTCCCGACGCCGTGGTAGTCACTGGCCCCGGTAACGAGCAGCCCCATAGCGTCCGCCAGAGTCCGCAGCCGCTGGCGAGTCTCGGAATCATGATCTTGATGGTCGACTTCGATCCCGTCCAACCCGTGATTACGGACCAACGCCTCCAGCACGCTCGGCCGGAGCACGTACTCGCGCCCGCGCCCCCACGGGTGGGCGATCACTGCCAGGCCGCCCGCCTCGTGCACCAGATCGATGCCGCGATCCACCTCGATCGTGTAACGGTGAACATGCGCTGGACCACCATCGGCCAGGAAGCGGTCGAACGCCTCTTGACGATCGCGAACATGACCTGCCTTGATCAGCGCATCAGCGATATGTGGCCGACCAACCGAGGGACTGTCGCCGACTTGCGCCATCACGTCAGCCTCGCTCACCGGCACACCAAGCTCCGCCAGCTTAGCCAGAACGCCGGCCAGCCGGCCCAGCCGGCCGTCGCGTACCCGGGCCATCTCAGCGGCCAGGCCGGGATTCGCCGGATCAGCGCCGTACGCCAGGACATGCACGCTGTCGCCACGACGTGAGCAGGAAAGTTCCATACCGCGTACCACACGAATCCCTAGCCGTTCCCCCTCCGTCGCTGCTTCATCGAGGCCGTCGAAGGTGTCGTGATCAGTGAGTGCTACGACGTCCAGCCCGACCACACGGGCCTTGCGCACCAGCTCAGCAGGCGTGTCCGTCCCGTCAGAGACCAAGGAGTGCGTGTGCAGGTCGATCCGCATGCCCCAGACCTATCACGCTGCCGGAAATCCCAGCCGGATTGCCGGCCTGAGCACTGCTGGAGGTAGCGAGTCCGGCGAAATCCTAAAGTCGCGAAAGCAGACGGCGTACCACGCGGAGACCTACTGACATCCGCGCGAGGTCGGCGCGGCTGCTCGTGATGGAGCGAAGGGTCTTCACGGATTCGGGAACGGCAGGGTTTGACTTCTCCCAGCCGAGGACCACGTCCCGGGCGCCCTTGGTCGCTGCTCCGTTCCAACCGAGGACCTCGGCCGTCAAATCGGCGTGCACCGCATGCAGATCGTCACGCAAGGCCGCCCGCGCCATCGTCTGCCACCGGTCGTCGCGCGGCAACTCGACGATCCGTGCGAGCAGCCGGTCGAGACCGAGCCGCTGACCAAGCGTGAAATGCAACTCGGCCACTTTCAATACGTCAACCCCGGACTGTGACGCGGTCTGCTCGATGGTCAGTGCTGCGTACGACGGGTGTAGTCCTGCGATTGCAGTGGCTAACTCATCTGGTACACCCGCCGCCTGGTAGCTCTTGAGCCGCTGCTCAAGTGCCTCCTTGTCGCGTCCGGTCAGGATGTCGGGCAGTGCCTGCTCAACCACTTGCACTCCATCAGAGAACTGCCTAACAGCGGCTCCAATGTCGATTGGGTGGTGCCGGTTATTGATCAACCAGCGAGTGGCCCGCTCCACCAGGGTGCGTACCTCCATACGCAGTGCCGTTTGCATCTGCGCATCGATCCGGTGATCAAGTGCAGCAATAGCCTTGTCAAGATCAGTAGCGCCAAAGATCACGCGAGCAGCGATCTGCGCCCGGATCACATCCGATGCTCCGGCGCCCGTCTCACTCGACAATCGGTGGAAGCATGTGATGCCCGATTCATTCACGAACTCGTTGACCTCAACCGTGGCGATAATGTCCCGGTACAGCCGATGCTTCGGCATCTTGTCGGCATAGCGCTTGCGCATCGCACTCGGGAAGTAGGTGATCAACCGGTCCAGCAGGTAGGGGTCGTCTGGCAGATCCGACGCCAAGATCTCGTCCTCGAGAACGATCTTGGTGTAAGCCAGCAGCGTCGCGAGCTCTGGCGAGGTCAACCCCTTGTGGTTACTGCGCCTGATCTCCATTGCGTCGGTGGACGGCAAGAACTCGATCTCCCGATCGAGTAGCCCCTGGCTCTCCAAGCGCTCCATCCAGTCTTCGTGAACGCCAGCCATCGATGCCGAGTGGTGCACCGCATTGGCCAAGGCTAGATTTTGATCGTAGTTGTCCTTGAGCACCAGCTCAGCGACCTCGTCAGTCATCGACGCCAACAGCTCGTCGCGGGCTTCCAGTGATAGCCGACCGGCAGCCACCTCTCCGTTCAACAAGATCTTGATGTTGACCTCATGATCGGATGTGTCGACACCGGCAGAGTTGTCGATGAAGTCAGTGTTGATGCGGCCGCCCCTCTCGGCGTACTCGACCCGGCCGAGCTGGGTGAGGCCGAGATTTCCGCCCTCGGCCACGCACTTGGCGCGCAGCTCACAACCGTCCACACGAAGCCCGTCATTGGTTTTGTCACCTACATCGTCATTGGTCTCGGTGATTGCCTTCACATAAGTCCCGATGCCGCCGTTCCAGAGCAGATCGACCGGAGCCCTCAGGCATGCCTTGATCAAATCCGCGGGTGTCAGCTCCTGGACCGACTTGTCGAGGCCGAGAGCACTACGCATCTGTTCGGTGATCACGACCGACTTCAGGGTCCGTGGAAACACTCCACCGCCTTCAGATATCAGGCTGGCGTCGTAATCCGCCCAACTCGAGCGTGGCAGCCCGAAGAGCCGAGCGCGCTCCTCCCAGCTGCGCGCAGGATCCGGCTGCGGATCGATGAAAACGTGCCGATGGTCGAACGCCGCCACAAGCTTGATGTGCTTGCTCAGCAGCATCCCATTGCCGAAGACGTCACCGCTCATATCACCGACGCCGACGCAGGTGAAGTCCGTGGTCTGCGGGTCGACGCCCATTTCACGGAAATGCCGGCGCACTGACTCCCAGGCGCCGCGAGCAGTGATGCCCATGGCCTTGTGGTCATAGCCGGCCGAGCCGCCGGAGGCAAAGGCATCGCCCAGCCAGAATCCAGAGTCCGTCGCGATCTTGTTGGCTACGTCGGAGAAGGTGGCGGTCCCTTTGTCCGCTGCTACGACCAAGTAGGGGTCATCACCGTCGTACCGGACAACATCGGCGGGGGGTACGACCACGCCGCCGACGATGTTGTCGGTCACTTCAAGCAGGCTGGAAACGAAGAGCCGGTAGCACGCCAGGCCCTCGGCCAGCCAGGCTTCGCGCTCTCGTGGATCGGGCAGCCGCTTGCAGTAGAAGCCGCCCTTGGCCCCGACCGGGACGATCACGGTGTTCTTCACCATTTGAGCTTTGACCAAGCCAAGAACCTCAGTACGGAAGTCCTCGGCACGGTCAGACCAACGCACCCCGCCACGCGCGACCCGGCCGTACCGCAGATGGACGCCTTCCGTCCGCGGCGAATAGACGAAGATCTCGAACTCCGGGCGAGGCTCAGGCAGATCGGGAATCTGACGTGGCAGCAGCTTCAGGGATATTGCCTGGCGGTCAGGAACATAGAAGTTGGTTCGAATCACCGCCTGGATCACCATCAGGAAGGATCTCAAGATTCGATCATGATCAAGGCTGGCAACGTCGTTGAGCGCCTTCTTGATCTTGTCGACGAGCTCGGTCGTCGCCACTGTCCGAGCCTTGATGTCGAGCCCGGTCTCGGGATCGAACCGAGTCCGGAAGAGCAACAGGAGCTGCCTGGCAATGTCGACGTTGCTGGTCAGCGCCTGGGCGAAATAGCTCTGGCTGTAGGTGATGCCAACCTGCCGGAGGTAGCGGCCGATAGACCGCAGCACGCTGACATCACGCCAGCTGAAATCGGCGCCCATCACCAGCGCATTGAAGCGGTCGGACTCACTGTCGCCGAAATAGGAGGCCGCGAAAGCGTCCGTGAATCGCCGTCGCGCCTCAAGTGTCCAGCGGCTCCGGACGGCCTCAGCACCGCCCGGCACCCGTATCCCGAAGTCGTAGATGAACCCCCGTTGGCCGTCGCCCATGACGAGCTCATACGGCCGCTCGTCGATCACATCAACGCCGAGCAGGGAGAGGTGCGGCAATATCTTCGACAGCGACAGCGAAGCCTCCCGCCGGAAGATCTTCAGCCGCAGCTCAGCCTCGTCATCGGGGCGGTCCGGGACAAACATCGCCATTGACATGTCGTGGACATCCTGCAACGCCAGGAGCGCGGTCAGATCTTTGACCGCCTGCCGTGGGCTGTAATCCTCCTTGTAGCCCTCAGGCAGCGCGCCAATCAGCGTGGCAAGCCGGTCTGCGTCCTCCAAACCAACCATCTGCTCCGCGAACTCGTCGTCCCACGAGCGGGTGGCCAAGGTCAGTTCGCGCTCCAGGGAACGTACGTCGACCTCGCCCATGGCTTCGCCGACTGGCAGCCGGACCACGAACTGAAGCCTGGCGAGCACCGACTCACTGACGCGCGCCGAGTACTCGATCGAGGATCCGCTGAGACCACGCAGCAGGATGTCCTCCATCCGCTTGCGCACCGCGGTGGTGTAGCGGTCCCGCGGCAGAAAGACCAGGCAGGAGAGAAAACGCCCGTACGGATCTCGCCGAACGAACATCCGGACCTGGCGGCGCTCCTTGAGGTGGGCAATCTTCTCCACGACGGAGGCCAACTCGGCGAGCGGAGTCTGAAACAGTTCGTCGCGTGGATAGCTTTCCAGCACGTCCATGATCGCCTTGCCGCCGTGGCTGTCTTCGCTGTAGCCCGAGCGGGCAATAACGGCGGCCGCCTTCTGCCGGAGCACCGGTACTCGCGCCACGCTTTCTGAGTAGGCCGATGAGGAGAACAACCCGAGGAAACGTCGCTCACCGATCACCTGTTGATCGGCGTCGAAGATGCGAAAGCCGATGTAGTCGAGGTAGGCCGGTCGGTGGACGCGGGACTTCTGGTTGTCCTTGGTGATGATCATCAACTCGGGTTCGACATTAGGCAAGGGAGCCGCATGGAAAGTGCCTGGAGGATCCTGGTCTGCCCGCACAATGCCGAGGCCGGTGACGGGACGAGCTTTGAAATGGAACCCGGACTGGTCTCTCAGTACCTCGTACTCGCGGTAGCCGAGGAAGGTGAAGTGGTTGGCGTTCAGCCAGCTGAGCAGCTCGCATGCCCGGTCGGCCTGGCGCTCATGACCTCCGATGAACGCGGGGTCCTTCAGCATCTCGATTGTCTCTTCGGACCTCGTGATCATCTTCTGCCAGTCCTCGACCGCCTCCTCAACGAGTCGCAGGACCTCCAGCAGACCCTGTTCCAGATTCGACACCAGCGAGTCGCGTCCGTCGGGTCGTGGCGGCGGGAGAATCTCCAGATGCATCCATGACTCGGGCATGGCGGCTGGATCCCGGTCAGCCTCCCGGGCTGGCACGATGCCACGTAGCGTTCCATCGAGATCGCGCCGGACCAGGAACTGGGGATGGAAGACCTCGCGAATGCTCCATCCCTGGCGTAACACCTCCATGGTGACCGAGTCGACGAGGAAGGGTCGATCGTCGGTGACGATCTCTACGACGGTGGCACCACCAGCAGTCCAGTCGTCATCGGCCTGGCTCGGCGTACGGATGCTGATCACAGCCCGCGCGGCGGGCCGGTGCATCGCTGCCCGGTAATGGCTCTCGACGAGCCCGAGGAGGTTCCCGACGCTGCGCTCGTCGACATCCATTGCATCGACGTGCCGGAAGTAATGCTGGAGAAACGGCTCTACAGCGTCCGGGTCCTGACCCAGCTCGGCGGCTATCTTCGCTGCCCGGGCGGCTACCTGAGCGATTTTCTCTGCCTTCTCCTGCTCCAGCTCGACCTCGAAAGTGGTCACCTCTACCATCCGATCATCGCCGCCCCACCCCGCTGTGTGGCTACCTCCGACATTAGCCCGACTGGAAGCCGATGACGGTTCTGGATGCCATCATCGTGCGCTGCCCTGGCGGGCGTATGTCCAAAACTGTGCCGGCCTGCGTTTTGACGGCTGCGCTGAACAACGCACGGCCCGGCGTGCCTGAAGCGATTCGTCTTGACGACTGTGATGAAAGACGTCCGGCCAAAGGCAGCGGCCGGGGTCGATGACATCATGTGCGCCATGAATATCTCGAGCCACCTCGACTTTGCTGCCCAGCCCGCTGACGTCTTCGCCATGATGACCGACCAGAAGTACCTGGAGGAAGTCTGCGTCGCGAGCGGATCGTTCAGTTACAACGTCTCAGTGGAAGGCTCGATCACCAGGACTTCACGGACGTTGCCGGCCCCGGATTCGGCGGCACGCTTCACCGGACCCCGGCTAACGGTCAACGATGAGATCGTCTGGGGCGACGCGTCGTCTGACGGCTCTCGCAGTGCCACTGTGACGATGACCGTGCTCGGGCAGCCGGTCACCTTCAAGGGCAACCAGCAGCTAACGGCCGGAGGCCGGGGGTGCGTCGTCGATGTCAGCGGCGAGTTGAAGGTGGCGATCCCGCTGCTGGGAAGGAAGCTCGAGGAATCGGCGGCGCCGGCGGTGATGGCGGGATATCGGACGCAGCAGGAGGTCGGCGATCGCTGGCTCGCGAGCTGATCTTGGGCTGGTTTGGCTTTGGCCCGCACCGCCAAGGTCTGAGGAATGGTTCCGCGGTGGCTCTCAGCTTCTGCCCGGATAAGGATTCAAGCGTCTTAGCCTTGTCGGCGCGGGCCTAAGCCAAACCAGCCCTCATCACAGGACGCGAGTCGGCGGCCGAACTCGTGCTGCTTTCTTAATCAGGCCATATGTGGATAGTTGTGATCAGTCGGCGGCGCGAAGGTCTCTTTGATCGACCGGGGACTCGTCCAGCGGGTCAGGTTCCACATCGAGCCCGCCTTGTCGTTGGTGCCTGAGGCTCGGGAGCCACCGAACGGCTGCTGGCCGACGACGGCACCAGTCGGCTTGTCATTCAGATAGAAGTTTCCAGCCGCGTGCCGCAGCCGACCGCCAGCGAGTTCAAGAGCTGCGCGATCGTCGGCGATGATCGCGCCGGTGAGGGCGTACGGAGCGGCGTGATCGACTTCATCGAGGATGGCCGTGAAGTCTGCATCGTCGAACACGTGGATGCCAAGAATTGGTCCGAAATACTCAGTCCTGAAGATGTCGTTCTTGGGGTTGTCGGAGATGATCAAGGTTGGCCGGATGTACCAGCCTTCCCGATCATCGGTCACCCCTCCGGCAATGATCTTGGCATCGGCAGCGTCGCGAGCTCGTTCGATGGCCTCGACATGCTTGCTGAAGGCGCGTCGGTCGATCACCGCCGAGGTGAAGTTGGACAGGTCGCGTACGTCGCCGACCTTCAAGGACTCGGTGGCGTCGATGAGTTCGTCGCCCATCTGATCCCAGACACTGCGAGCTATGTACGCACGCGATGCAGCCGAGCATTTTTGACCCGAGTACTCAAACGCTCCTCTGACCAACGCCGTACGCAGCACGTCTGGGTTCGCGCTCGAGTGGGCAACCACGAAGTCCTTGCCGCCGGTCTCCCCCACCAGCCGTGGATAGGTCCGATAACGGCTGATGTTGGCACCGACTGTCTGCCATAGGTGCTGGAAGGTCCTCGTCGAGCCGGTGAAGTGGATGCCGGCGAAATCGGGGTGGACCAGGGCGACATCGGAGACCGCGATGCCGTCGCCAGGCAGCATGTTGATCACGCCAGGCGGCAGGCCCGCTGCCTGCAGAAGCTGCATGGTGAAGTGCGCGGACAATTGCTGGGTCGGGCTGGGCTTCCAGATCACAACGTTGCCCAGCAACGCCGGCGCAGTCGGGAGATTGCCCGCAATCGAGGTGAAGTTGAAGGGTGTTATGGCGTACACGAAGCCCTCGAGCGGCCGGTAGTCGGCCCTGTTCCAGACTCCGTGCGATGAGATCGGTTGATCTTCGAGGATCCGACGGGCGAAAGCGACGTTGAACCGCCAGAAGTCGATCAGCTCGCAGGCCGCGTCGATTTCGGCCTGCTGCACCGTCTTCCCTTGGCCAAGCATTGTGGCGGCGTTCACGATGTCCCGCCAAGGTCCAGCAAGTAGGTCAGCGGCTCGTAGGAACACCGCTGCCCGCTGCTCGAAGCCCAGGTCTGCCCATCCGGGGGCGGCCGCCAGCGCGGCATCGATAGCTTCCGTCGCGTCAGCCTGGGTCGCGTGCGCCGCGCGCCCAAGGATGTGGGAGTGGTCTGATGGCATCGTGACATCGAAGGCCTCTCCCGAGGCCGGCTTGCCGACTCCGTCGATGGTTGCGGTCAGCTCGATGGGATCAGCGTTGGACAACTCAGCAAGAGCTGACTCGATCGCTGCCCGCTCTTTCGAACCCGGAGCGTATCCGAGCACTGGTTCATTGACCGGCTCCGGCACATGTGCCACGGCATCCACAGAGCCACGCTACTCGCGTCCGTTCAGTTGCTGCTCGGGCAGATTGCCTCGAACCTGGCTGTCGCGTAGGCATGCGATCTAGAAAGATCAAATTCGTGGACTACGCCAAACGTCCGCGATCAATTCCTCGAGGGTCGAACAGATCGCGGGCGCCGCTGGGCCCTCGAGCTCACATGGCCTTGGCCGTCTCGGCCTCTTCCCGCCGCTTCTTCGCGGCCTCGACTGAAGCTCGGAGTGCTGCCACGAGGTCGACGACCTCGGCCTCCTTCGGTGCTTCAGGCTCCTCGGCAAGGGGCACACCTTCGGCCTTGCTCTGCACCAGGGCTTCCAGGGCCTCGCGGTAGGAGTCGGTGAAGTCCTCCGGTTTGAAGTCACCGGCCAGCGCGTCGATGAAGGACTGTGCCATGGTGACTTCCGCGTCCGACACCGTGACGTCCTCCGATGGTGCGGCGAAGGAACCGTCGCGAAGCTCGTCCGGCCACAGCATCGTGTGCATCAGCAAGACGCCATCTTTGGGACGGATCAGCGCCAGCGCTTCACGGGACCGAAGGGCGACCTTGACCACAGCACTCTGACCACTCTTGATCAAGGCATCCCGGAGCAGCACATACGGTTTGACGCCTGGGCCGTCGGCCTGGAGGAAGTAGGTCTTGTTGAAGTACGTGGGATCGACATCCTCTTCAGCCACGAACTGCACCACTTCGACTGCCTTGGTGGTCGCCAGCGGGAGCGAATCGAAGTCCTCCGCTTCCAAGATCACCATCCGCCCGTCCGGCATCTCGTAGCCTTTGGCAATCTCGGTGTAGGGAATTTCCTTTCCACATTTCTCGCAGACGCGCTTGTACTTGATCCGGCCGCCATCTTCCGGGTGAACCTGGCGAAAACTGATGTCCTTCTCCTCGGTCGCCGAGAAGAGCTTCACAGGAATAGTGACCAGTCCGAAGGAGATTGCGCCCTTCCAGATTGAGCGAGGCATGTTCCTAGTCTGCCCGATCCGTTCCAGGGTTCCCTCCTACGCCGAGGCCACCCTGCGTGTCATCGCTGGAGCTGGTCGAGCTCCTCGGGTGCGAACCACAACAGGTCGTACTCATCGAGCACAGCTCCCACCTCAGGTGCGCCGAGTGCAACAGCAAGGCTCTCCCCCGCTGCCACTTCGCTTGCCAGCCTTGTGGCCTCTACCGCGGTCGATTCGTCGCCGAATAGCGCCCGCACCTGACCCCAGGTCAGACCTCGAACCTCAACTTCGCCCAGTGGCCCGTCCAGATCGGTGAGTTGGTTCGGCTGCACCTCTGCTGCCACTACCAACCGTGGCAAGCCCGGCTTGAGTACCAGCGAAAGTATGCCGGCATAGCTCAGGGCGGCGTACTCAGCCTCCTCGATGAGAGTGTCCGCCTCCATTGACGCAATCAGTCTCGGTGTTGCCGCGCAGGCCTGATAGCAGCTCGCCGCAGTACCCGATCGCACTGCAACCGCCTCGTCCCAGGTCATGGGAACGAAAACCATGTGAGACATCAGTGCTCGGCCGCGGGTGAACTGTGCGGCGGCTCTTGAGCAGGGACTTCCTCGGCGACAGCCTTCGGCGGCGGCGACTTCTTGGCAGCGCTCTCCCGAGGTGCACGCTTGCGGGGCTTGTCTGCTTTTGCCGGGCTCGGCGAAATAGGAGGCGCGGCGGCCCCGGTGCCGGTGCCGGTGCCGATCTCCGCAGCGCGGGACACCAGATTGCGTACGGCGGCACGTTTCTGTCCTGCTGCTCTACGCGCGGCTTCGTGGCGGGCTGCAGCCTTCTTTGCTGCTGCGCGACGCGCCGCTGCGGTGGCCTTGCGAGTGGGCTGACGCACACTCGTCGCGCGGATGGTTGTGTCCAGGAGCTCTTCGAGGGCGTCGACCAGGCATTGGGCAAGGACATCGAGGTCGCTGATGGCGTCCCGGTCGGCGGTAAGACCGAAGAAGACCTCACCCTCATATGAGGTAACTCCAATGGCAAGCAAGTGTCCCGCCGAAAGAGGAAGGACCGGGTAGCTTGCAACGAGCTGGGCGCCCGCCGCGAACAACGGCACCTGAGGCCCTGGCACGTTGGTGATCAGCAGGTCGTGCTGCTTGCGCACCACCTCGGTCGATGTGCGTACGCCTAGCGCGTGCAGAGTGGTTGGTGCAAAGCCGGCGATGTCGGCGAGGGAGCGTGCATCCACCGCCCGGCCTGAGTCCTTGTGTGCCTGCGTGTCATAGGCCACTTGGTGCAGTCGCATCAGCGGATTCGGTTCACCGATCGGCAAGTGCTGCAGGTGCGGCGCGACCTGACTGCCGAGAGATGTCAGCTCGCCGTCGTCCTCGGTGACACTCATTGGCACCAGCGCCGTCAACGAGCTTCCCGGCCTGATCGACTCGCCCCGAGTCAGCAGCCAGGAGCGCAGCCCTCCGGAGATCAATGCCAGTACCACGTCGTTGATTGTGTGGTGATGCTCCTGGCGGACTGCCTTGAGATCGCTGAGAGGCGCGACCACTGTGGCGAATCGGCGCTGCTCAGACACCATCCCGGCCAACGGCGAGTGTGCAGACGGACGCTGCCCACGCAGCGCGTCGGCCGCCAGTTCGCCCAGCGCACCGCCGATACCTCCCACTGCCTCGCCGATCGCAACCGCGACTCCGAGCGCGCTGGTCAGGGCACCCCGCAAGTTCTCGATCGCTATCGCCGGATCTTGGACGCCCTCCAAAAGCGCCCTCGCGAGTAGCTCCAGTGACGACGGCTCAGACACCGGATGCCAGGAGTCCTCATAAGCTCCCTCGCCCGGAACCGCGTGCGGGTGAGGGGTCGAATCGAGCAGCACCTGGCCGATGTCGACTGTGTCGAGTCCGTCGACGAGGCACAAGTGGGACTTGGCCAGCAGCGCGAGCTGGTCGTCTTCCAGTCCTTCCACCAGATACATCTCCCACAGTGGCCGCGACGTATCGAGCCGTCGGGCCATCACCCGGCCGACGAGCTCTTGGAGCTGGGCCAGTGTGCCCGGCCGCGGCAACGCCGAGCGTCGCACATGGAAGGCGAGGTCGAAGTTCTCGTCGTCGACCCAGACCGGTGGAGCCAGCCGCGCGGGAATCCCACGAACGCGTTGTCGGTACCGCGGCACGAATGCGATGCGCTCGCGGATCAGCGCAATCAACCGCTCGTAGTCGAGGCTCTCCGGACCGGAGTCGAAAATGTCGACCGTACCCACATGGCCTGGAGTGTGGGCTGTATCCAAGGCCAGCAAGGAAACCTCGAGAGGCGTAAGCCGCTGTGGCATGGGAGCCCTCCCTGCTCGTGCGAATCCCTGGCGCCATCACGGTACTACCGCTGAGAACTCCGATCGCTGACCAATCGCGGCGACCGTTTTGGGCGGCTGGGAACCCGGCCGCAATCAGCTTCGTACAGGATTGATGGAATCGTGGCCCCCGTCATCCACGTGTTCGGCGAACTCGCTGGGGTCAGATGTACGGAAAGGCTGTCACACCGATGAGCGCAAGGGCTGCGAATTGTGCATTGATCTGCGGCACCGTGACACTCGCCCTGCTCTTCGGTGGGTGCACCAGCAGCCCCGAACCGCAGGTATCCGCGAGCCCACCGTCGCCGGTCAGCAGTTCCTCTGGGCCGTCCTCTGCCGCCTCACCACCCTCGCCCCCCGCCAGCTCCCCGTCACTCAACGCTGACTACGCCCTGACCATCAACATCATGATCGCGCGTGGCAAGACCGTCCCCAGTGGGGAGAAGATCAACGTAAGGGTGGGCCAGAAAGTGATCTTGAACGTGATCAGTGATACCGACGACGAGATCCATGCGCACATTGGCGGAGAGGGCTATGAGCTGCCGGTCCGGGCCGGCGCGCCGGCCAGGGGCTCGTTCATACTCCAGAACCCCGGCAGCTTCGAAGTGGAGTCTCACCATCTCGAGAAGATCATCGTGATCTTGAACGCGCGCTAGCCCAGGCGTCGCTACTTCATGCTCGTACCGCTGCATGGGATCGGGTCACGGCACGACCTTCCGCTGCCGTTCTCCTTCGTCGTGGTCGGCGCCGTCCTGGCATTGACGATCTCCTTCGTCATCTTGATCTTCGCCTGGCGGCAGCCGCGTTTCGAACGGGTCGGTGGGCACCCGATGCCGGGGCTGACCGGCATCGTCGACCATCCGATCGTCCGGCTGGTCGCCCGGGTGCTGGTCCTTGCAACGTACGCGTGGGCCGGGCTGGCGATGATGGCCGGCCAGGACTTGCTCACCAATCCGATCTTCGGCTTCGTCTATGTGTGGATGTGGGTCGGGCTAGTTCCGATCTCGCTGCTGCTCGGTCAGTTCTGGCGAACAACCAACCCGCTACGGAGCATCCATCGCGGGCTCTGCGCACTGGCTCGTGTCGACCCCGAGCAGGGTCTCGCAACACTGCCGAGCTGGATTGGGGTATGGCCGGCCGCAGTCGGTCTGTTCGGGTTCGGTTGGCTAGAGCTGGTGCAGCCCGACCGGACCACACTCGCTGTGTTGCGGTTGTGGGGACTGGCCTGGCTGGTGATCTTGGTGCTGGGGGCAATTGTGTTCGGGCAGCGCTGGATCGGCGCCGCGGATCCGTTCGAGGCCTACGCCAGCACGCTTGCTCAGATGTCGATCTGGCGGCGGGTCGGTGATGAGGTACGCCTCGTCAACCCGCTGGCTGGCCTGAATGCCTGGCATGCTCCCCCGGGAGCGACCGCCGTCGTCGCTGCGCTGCTCGGCAGTACCGCGTTCGACAGCTTCACCAATACCAGCTGGTGGATCAAAGGCGTGCAGAACTCCAATGTCCCCGCAGTCGTGTGGGGCACCGCTGGCTTAATGGCGATGATCATTATCGTCTTCGTCAGCTTCAGTCTCGGAGCCGCCTGGATGGGCCGCTACGGGGATCAGCCTGCCATGGACTATCCGCGGCTGATGGTGGGCTCTCTGCTGCCCATCGTGCTGGGCTATGTGGTGGCCCACTACGCGACCCTGCTCATCGTCGAAGGACAGCGCACGGCGATCAACTTCTCCGACCCACTGGGCCGCGGCTGGAATGTTTTCGGATCGGCCGAGATGGGAGTGAATTCGGCGATCTTCAACCATCCCACCGCGATCGCCCTCGTCCAGCTGGGTGCCATTGTCGGAGGACACGTGTTCGGCATCGTCTGTGCGCACGAGAAGGCGGTTGCGCTGCTGCCGCCGGATCGCGCTGTACGTGGTCAGTTGCCGTTGCTGCTGGTGATGGTCGGCTACACCTGCGCCGGACTGCTGCTGCTGTTCTCCCCCTGAGTCGCCTGCCGCCGTGGCACCCACAATGAGTCTCCGACCAGTGCGGAGTTCTGGCTCAGATCAGGAACCCACCGATCAAGTGTCCGACTAGTTCGGAGTTTCGACTCACAGGAGGTGCCAATCTGTCGTGCGTAGCGTTATCGAGTCGGCACGGAGCCGCCGCTGGATCACTTTCACCGGCGAATTTGTACTAACAAAATAACGTTTGACTCTATAGACCTGGAGCAGTTTACCTTTATGCTTCGTCCATGACAGAAGCGCCGCCTCCGGTGCGTGAGCTCGACATCACTCTGGAACGGAACTCCCCGGTGCCCCTCTACTACCAGCTGGCGCAATCCATCGAGCACGCCATCAACACTGGTGCTCTCGCCCCCGGTGATCGCCTTGAGAACGAGCTTTCGCTCACAAGCCGACTAGGCCTTTCGCGACCCACTGCTCGTCAGGCTATTCAGGAGCTGGTCAAGAAGGGCTTGCTGGTGCGCAAACGCGGTGTGGGCACCCAAGTCGTACGGTCACAGTTCCGGCGTAACGAAGCACTCAGCAGCCTCAATGACGATATAGCCAAGGCTGGCAAGATTCCGAGTACACGCCTGCTCGAATTCTCGATCGGCGCTCGCAATCAGGACATCCGGGATGCCATCGACGCCGCGGGCGTTTCCGACACGGAATTCATCAAGATCCGAAGGCTGCGGCTGGCCGATGACGTGCCGCTCGCGATCCTCACCAACTATCTGCCGGCTCGTTACGAGATCACTGAGGCTGACATGCAAAGCAAGAGCCTCTACGCCTGTCTGCGGGCTCTCGGTGTCAACCTCAAGATCGCTCATCAGCAGATCTCTGCAAGGCTGATGACTGAGGAAGAGGCGGAGCTTCTGGATGAGGAGACACCAGCGGCATGCCTGGCCGTCGACCGCCTCGCCTACGACGATGTTGGCCAGTTCGTCGAATTTGGCCGCCACATCTACCATGCGGCGCATTACTCAATCCAGTCCTCGCTCGTGGGCTAGCAGGAGCTCATCGCGCTACCTTGCGGGCGCACCACCGCGCTCCATCCGAGTGCCAAGCTCCAGGGCAGTGCACAACCAGCGGTCCCCCAGCGCCTCCAGGCGGAACGCCATGGCGGCCGACCGCCTCCCGATGATCACGTGCGCCGACACCTCCGCCACCTCCGGATCGGGGTGCTGAACACGGACCGAGCGCAATGCCGTCGGAACGGCGAGCCGCCGATGCATCGAAAGACTGCGGCGCTGATAGATGCTGATCGCCACCAGCACCTCTTCAGCCACCCAGCGGTTGAGTTGAGCGACTGGCCGCTGGCCAAGCAGTGTTTGGATCACAGCCAGCGCGAGCGCGGTGCTCCACTCCTGAGCATCCGGTAGACCGGGTCGTTGCCGCGCGGCCCAGCGTGCCTTGACCATGCTGACCCGAACGGCTCGATC
>JBKPTR010000186.1:0-7699 GCA_046735615.1 Actinomycetota bacterium | reverse complement strand
CCGTGCTCACAGCGGGCGCGCACGACACACCGACCCAGATCCACCAGGTTCGAGTCGGCTCGACGCTTACGGGACTTCACGCGCTGGTTCCTCTCGTACACCTTCTCGTCTCGCTTGCCGGACCCGCGCCGTCTGGCAGTGCCGACGCGCCCCGTCGTTGTCAGGACTGCTCCCCACCCTCCCGGGCGTCTCCCGGATCAGGCTGTCCTCAGCTTCAGCCAGGCTGCTGCGACAGCCCAGCGGCAAGGGCCTTCCACCCCTACTCGGTCACACTGGCGCCTCGTGGCGCACGAACAGATCATCAAACCGGCGACCAGAATCTCTGGTCGCCCAACGGTGCAACTTGGTCTGCATCCGTCGTACCGTCAGAAAGGCCCGAGCAGCGCTGGGCCAGTCCCCGGCGCCGGTATTCACCGGCGCGTCTTCGACCATGGCAGTCCCTCCTTGTTCAACACTCTGCCGCCCTTCCCCATGTGGCCAGCTCTCCTGGCCTCGGAGTACTACGACGGCTCCGCCCCGTCCGCGGCCTTCAGCGGGCAACGCACCTATCCCCGGAAGGGAGCGGCCCGCGGACAGTTCCCATGTTCACTGTCGTTCGGTCGACGGGTGAGGCACCCGGCTTTGCCCCTGCGGCATCGTCGTGGCTACGCCGTAGACCTTCACCACGACCTGGCGGGCCCAGCACATCCGACCGACCCGACAGTTCCCCGCCAGCACCGGCCGCACGGCTTGCAGCCCAGACCGACAGGTACGCACCGCTCTCCAGCCCAGATCCGCCGGGTTCGAGCTGGTTGACGATGAAGAGGCGTGACAACACCGGTTCCTTACGTATGCCTTCCCGTCTTGCTCACCAGACCCGGCCCATCCGGCAGTGCTGGGCCGTCCTGACTTTGTCGCGGCTGCTCCCACCCTCCCCGGCGTTCCCCGGCTCAGGCTGCCGCCAGCTTCACCCCACCGCTACGACGGCGAAGCGACGAAGGTCTCTCACCTCCATCCGAAACAACAGCGCCTCATGGCGCACGATGTGCTCATCGACGCCCAGGGTCTTCACGCCCTTCAACCGGACCGGGTCGCTGGTGCGCGCCGTGGCTTCGACCTCGATCGCATCCCAGCAGGTGTGCCAGTCCACGCCAAGATGGCGGGCGAGCGCCGAGACGGTGGTGTCGTCATAGCTGAGCGCGTCGGCCGCCCAACCCACCGCCCGTACCGTCAGCGCCATCCGAGGCGGCGCCAGACCATGCGCCTCGCTGAACGTCTGAGTCGCGCACTGCGGTTCTCGGCAGCGCCAGATCCGCACCAGCCATCGCAGCAGTGTGACCCGGCCGAAGCACGGTATGTCATGCAGCATCCGGACCCGGCGACCGTGGCTAACCGCGAGCACCCCGCAGGTCGGGCAGGCCGCCTCCAGCTGTCCCGACTCGACGGTGAGCACCAGGCGTTGCTCGTCGTCGACCTCCACCTCCAAGACGTGCATGTCGGGAACGTCGAAGATCGCATCAGCCCGGGTGCACCAGCGCGCACCCGAACCACACGTAAGGTGGTCCACCGTCGGGGCTTTCGTTCGGGAGCTTGGTCGCCTCCGATCCTGAAGGCCCCGACGCCCTCAGCCACGGATCAACACGCCCACCTCGGTGCCCCCGTCGCCATGCTCAGATCCGAAGAGCCCGTTTAGGAACGGTCTAATCAGTCGAATCGGCATCACGATGTATCTCGATGATCGATGCCAGCGTTCAGTGTTAACTCGCGTTGTCTATTACGCCCTCGCGGTCGCCAGGACCGTCTTGCTGAGGGACATCTTGGGCGGTGGCGGTCTGGAGCTCTGACGGCAGCAGCACCGCGGCAACCAGCCCAATCACACCAACCACTCCGAGCGCGGTCATCGAGAGCGCGTACGCGCGGCCCGGTGTTGCGGTGATGCCGGCAACGAGGATGGTGCCGGCGACGGCGGTCCCGAGACAAGAGCCGAGATTGGACACGCTTCGGGACAGGCCGGAGATCTCGCCTTGCTGACTATCAGGGAAGCTGGACTGCACCACGTTGACCGACGGCGTGAGCATCGCGCCGAGACCGAGTCCTATGAGGAGCAGGCCGGGCGCGAACGCCCAGGCTGTCGGAGATCCGCTCACGAAGAACAGCAGGACGGCGACGCCTGCGATGGTGAGAACGAACCCGGCAAGGATGAGGGTCCGCTGTGCGTATCGTTTCGCGAGCCGCTCCGCGGCAAGTGAGGAGACCAGCAACCCGACCGTTGCGGCCGTGAAGATGACACCGGTCTGGATCGCGTTGTAGCCGCGAACGACCTGCAAATAGGCCGAGACCACAAAAGACGTACCCATGAGCATCAGCCATTGGGTGTTTTGAGTCACCAGGCCGAGATTGGAGGTGCGATTGCGGAAGAGACTCGTCGACAGCAGCGGCTCCTTGCCCGCCCGCTCCTTCGCGCGCACCGATCGGAAGAACAACACGAGGACGACAGCACCGACGACGATCAAGATCACAGTAAGCCAGATACTGTTGTCTGCCGCCAGGATGCCCATGACCACAAGCACCAGGCCGATGGCCGAAAGGATTGCGCCGCCAGTATCGAATGATCGGCTCGGGTCGGGTGGTAGCGGGTCCTTGATGCGTCGACTGAGCAAAACGATCACAGCAATGATGAGCGCCTGGAAGACGAATGCTGCCCGCCAGCTGATCGCGGAGGTGATGAGGCCGCCGAGCAGCGGCCCGGCCGCAGCGCCGATCCCACCCAAGGCACTGATCACTCCAAAGGCACGTGCTCGGGACGTGACCTCAGTAAACAGCAGTGTGGTGAGGATGTAGACGGGTGGGATCAGCAGCGCCGTGCCGACACCCTCCAGTATGGAGTTGCCGATGATCAGCACTCCGAGCCCCGGGGAGACGGCGCTCAGCAAGGCGCCGACACCGTAGATGACAAGTCCGATCATGAAACAGCGCTTGCGGCCGTAACGGTCGGTCAACTTGCCGCCGGGGATCATCAGCGCTGCCATGACCAGCAGGAAGATCGTGATCGCGATTTGAACGCCCTGGACGGTGGTGTTCAAGTCTTCGCTGATGTCGGTGATCATCACGTTCATGTTCGAGCCAGCGAAGCTACAGATGAACTGGGCGAGGGCTAGGGGGGCGAGTACGCGTCGCAGGTTGCCCGACCCCTGTTCGACGGAGCCACTCTGAGCCCCTATTCCCACCTGCTTCCGGCCGCCGACCTGCGGGGTGACGATTTACTGCGGCGTCGTCTCACCCGCAGGCCGCCACTAATCACCCCTTGCGGGTGACGCTCAAGCTAGCTGGCTGTCAGAGCATAGTCACACATCCTGACGTTGAGGAACGAGCTCCGATGTCAAAGTACCCACTCATCGCCGATCACGGACTCATCGGCAATCTACAGACGGCGGCACTCGTCGCAACCGACGGCACAATCGACTGGTTTTGCGCGCCCCGCTTCGACTCGGCCAGTATCTTCGGCTCGCTGCTGGACGATGATCGCGGTGGACACTTGCGGACTCGACCAACCGTGGACACCTTCACCAGGCAGCAGCTCTACTACCCCGACACCGCCATCCTCGTCACGCGCTTTCTCACCGAATCAGGGGTCGGGGAAGTCATCGATTTCATGCCGATCGCTAGTGCCGCGGTCGCCTCCAACCGGCACCAGCTGGTACGCATGCTGCGGTGCGTGCGCGGTGAGATGACCTTCGTTGTGGACATCGCTCCGAGGTTTGACTACGGCCGGGAGCCACATGAGACCCATGTCAGCGAGGATGGGATCCTTTTCCAAGGTGCCCGGAGTGCGATGTCGCTCAGCATCGTTCGGGAACCGGACGATGCTCGACTTGCGCGTGTCCAACGGGTGTCAGAGCAAGATCTGACCTTCGAGCTCACCCTGACAGCCGGTCAGATGCGCGGACTTGTTTTGGAGACAGGTCAGCCTCGCCCTCCGCGACAGATCCGAGTCTCAGAGGCCTGGCAGCTGTTCGACGAAACTGTTCGCTTCTGGAGGTCATGGCTGGCGCAGTCCACCTACACGGGTCGGTGGCGGGAGACCTTGGAACGGTCCGCGATCACGCTGAAGCTCATGACGTACGCGCCGACCGGTGGCATCGTCGCAGCACCGACCGCGGCGCTGCCGGAGCAGATCGGGGGGGAGCGCAACTGGGACTATCGGTACACCTGGGTTCGTGATGCCTCGTTCTCGGTCTATGCGCTACTCGGTATGGGATTCACCGAGGAGGCGGCAGCCCTGGGACGCTGGTTGGCCGCGAGGGTCCAGGAGCAGGTCGGCGGTAAAGGTGGCCCGCTCAACATCATGTATCGCATTGATGGTTCCAGTGACCTGATCGAGGAGATTCTTCCCGATTGGGAGGGATACAAGGGATCTAGTCCTGTACGGATCGGGAACGGCGCCGCGGACCAACTGCAGCTCGACATCTACGGCGAGGCGATCGATAGTCTTTACTTCGCCAACCAGCATGGACTGGTAGGCGGCCACCAGGGATGGCGCCGTCTCTGCGACATCCTGAACTGGCTCGCCGACAGCTGGAACCAGCCGGAGGAGGGAATCTGGGAGACTCGGGGTGGGCGGCAGGAGTTCACCTATGGCCGGCTGATGAGTTGGGTTGCCTTCGACCGCGGCCTCCGGTTGGCAAATATGCACGGACGTCCGGCGCCGCTGGATCGTTGGCGTACCGAACGGGACGCCATCTATGACCAGATCATGGAAGCCGACTGGAGCGAGGCGCGCCAGGCGTTCGTTCAGCACTCGAAGACGGACGTGCTCGACTCGTCGCTGCTGCGCATGACATCAGTTGGCTTTATCTCTCCGAAGGATCCAATGTGGACTTCGACCTTGGAGGCTATGGATGGCGAGCTCGTCACCGACAGCTTGGTGTATCGCTACGATCCAGCGGCCTCACCCGATGGGCTTCAGGGCGCTGAGGGCACATTCTCGTTGTGCACGTTCATGTACGTGGACTCGCTCGCGAGAGCCGGGCAGCTCGAGAAGGCGCGCAACACCTTCGAAAAAATGCTGACCTACGCCAACCACCTGGGCCTCTACTCAGAGGAAATCGCACTCACCGGGGAACAGATCGGCAACTTCCCTCAAGCCTTCACCCACCTGGCTCTGATCGATGCGGCCCTCGTGCTGAACCGGCAACTCGATCGCCGCGGACTTGCGGTGGACAAACCGAACGCCTAACCGGACGGTAGCTGTTCTAGGGCTTCTCGTCCTCCTTAGCACCAGTCGAATGGAGGTCGGCGAGGATGGCGACATCTATGTCTTGTTAGCATTCCGCAGCGCGCTTATCTCTTAATGCTGCGTTGCCAGACCGAAGCAGACTCATCGCGAACCGTTTCTTGGCCCGATGTGACCCGCTTCCACATTCAAACCGCCGTCCCACGTACCCCCTTGAATGAGTGAACCCCTCATGTGCGACACACCTCACCCGGCTGCAGGAAGACCCGCATGAGATCAAAATCTGCCCTTGGGGGACGCATGATGGAGTCGCAATGGTCATAGCTGGTGACGCGCTGGTTCTTGGGGGGTGCATCCGCAGCGTGGGCTGCAATTCCCGATAGTGAGGATGGCGAGTTCCACGCCTTTGTCAAGAACGCGGCGGGTTCGAGTAGCCACAACGTCACCGACACAGCCTCATGCGAGAGCCTTCGCCTTAAGCTGGTCAAACTCGGCCTGGGTGATCGTTCCCGCGTCGAGGAGTTGTTTGGCCGACGCGATCTGATCGGCGCTCGAGCCGCCACCGCTCGTGGCGACGACTGAACGCACATACTCATCCTGCTGTCGCCGCATCTCCTGCTGCTGCTCCATGGTGCGCTGCGACATGCCGCCGCCGCGTGCGATGAGATAGACCAACACGCCGAGGAATGGCACGAAGATGACAAACAGGCACCAGAGAGTTTTCGCTCCCCCGCCCATGTCGTGGCTACGGAAGATGTCCGCGAAGACATAGAACACGCACATGATCCATGCAAAGAAGATGAAGAACTCGAACAATGCGAGCAGGAACGACCCGTTGTCGTTGAACATCTGACTGCCTCCAGTGTGGGGTTTGTGCTGACGAGGCGCCCAGGTCGGACCGGCGAAGATCCGTGGCATAAGCAACCCCGCTCAGCATGCCACTCATTCGATCATTTCGCGGCTGGGATCCTCATCCGCTCCAGATGATTCCGGCGCCGGCCGAAACGGCGCGCCTCGCGCAACGACAGTCCTTCGTCGTCGGTCATCGTCTGCAGCGCCGCACTGGCGCGGCGTTCCGCGTTCCGGACCGCGGCCTCCCGTTCACCGAGTGCGGTCAGTACGGCGACCGCCAACCTCTCGAGTCGGCGTTTCCGGCCGGCCCGTTCTCTGCGCAGGATCGCCTGGGCATCTAACGCCGAAGGCCGCGCCGCCTGCCTCACCCTGCTGACCCATCACATCTCCCCTTATCGGCACCGGTCCTTTATCGACACCGGCCTTTCACTCAGTCCTAAGCGTTCGAGTGGTAATCACCGACGATCTCGGTCTATTTCACGTACCCCCAGCCGATTCCAAGATCCGATGTGCCACACACCTGGTGCACTGAGGAAGGTACCCCAGGTGGGCGTGACCGCCGAGGCGGGGGAGATTGCCTTTTCGGGTTTGTGACGATGAGTGTGCACAAGCTGACCGCCGGGTCTGGTTATGACTATCTGACCCGGCAGGTCGCTGCCCTGGACGCGACCGACAAGGGGCGGACCGGGCTGGCCTCGTACTACACCGAACGGGGCGAGTCGCCCGGGGTGTGGGTCGGTTCCGGCATGGAGGGGATCGACGGTCTGGATGTCGGCGATCCGGTGGCGGCGGAGCAGATGCGCGCTTTGTTCGGGTGCGGGTTGCATCCATTGGCCCAAAAACGGCTGCAGCAGCTGGACGGCCCCGAGCTCACTGCACAAGACCTCCAGGACGTCATGCGGCTGGGGGCCCCGTTCAAGATCATCGACGATGCGACGCCGTTCCGGGTTGAGGTGGCTAAGCGGATTGCTGCTCTTAATGCCGCGATTGGGGATCCGGTCGATGCCTCGGTCGCGGCGGCTGACCGGGCGCGGATTCGGACGCAGGTAGCTCGGGAGTTCTTTGTCGCTGAGCATGGCCGGGCACCGGTTGATGCTCGCGAGTTGGCTGGGCAGATCGCGAAATGCTCACGGCCGCGGGCGCAGACAGTCGCCGGTTTTGACTTGACGTTCTCGCCGGTGAAGTCGGTGTCGACGTTGTGGGCGGTCGCCGAACCGGCGGTGGCGGCGGCGATCGAGCGGGCCCATCAGGCCGCGGTCAACGACGCGCTGAGCTTCATCGAGCAGCAGGCCTTTGTTCACCCGGACCGGGGCCCAAGGGATCCGGCAGGTCAACGTGTGTGGCCTGGTCGGGGCCGCGTTCACCCACCGCGACAGCCGTGCCGGGGACCCGGATCTGCACACCCATGTCGCGGTGGCGAACAAGGTGCAGACCTTCGATGGGCGGTGGCTGTCGATCGACGGAAGGGTGTTGTTCAAGGCAAAGGTGGCCGCCTCGGAGACCTATAACACCTCCCTGGAGCAGCACCTCCGCGACGGCTTGGGAGTGCGGTTCGTAGCCCGTCCTGCTATCGATCCGGGCAAGCGGCCGATCCGGGAATCGTTGGTGTCGACCCGCGGTTGAACCAGCGGTGGT
>JBKPTR010000185.1:0-4139 GCA_046735615.1 Actinomycetota bacterium | reverse complement strand
TTTTGACTTGTGGCAGGTGTTGGATTCGAACCAACGTAGGCTTCAGCCGACGATTTTACAGACCGCTCCCTTTGGCCGCTCGGGCAACCTGCCGTGCCGCTCAGATCTCCATCCTGCGGCGGGGAGAAACAATACCCAACTATCACTGCCACGAGCCAACCTCCTGACTAGCGCGGCCAGTCGATTCGACACAATGGGCCGGGTCAGCGCGCGCAATCGTGGGGAATGGAGCAGCAAGTGGCAGCAGAGAGCTCGTTTGACATCGTCAGCAAGGTCGACCGCCAAGAGGTGGACAACGCCCTGAATCAGGCTGCCAAGGAGGTTCGGCAGCGGTTCGACTTCAAGAACACCGATGCGAGTATCCGTTGGTCAGGACAAGCTATCGAGATGGAAGCCAACTCCGAGGAGCGAGCGAAGGCCGTGCTCGATGTCTTCCAGTCCAAGCTCGTGAGGCGCGGGGTCAGCCTGAAGGCCCTCGACGCCGGCCAACCAAGATCATCTGGCAAGCTTTACAAGATCACGGCGAACATGAAGGAAGGCATCACCCAGGAGAACGCGAAGAAGGTCTCCAAACTGATTCGCGACGAGGGGCCAAAGAATGTCAAGGCTCAGATTCAGGGCGACGAGCTCCGTGTCAGCAGCAAGAGCCGTGATGATCTTCAGCGGGTCCAGGCTCTGGTCAAGGCTGCCGATCTGGACTTCGCCGTACAGTTCACCAACTATCGGTAAGTACGTAAGGATCGCAGCATGGGTTTTCTCGATGAGCTGAAGGACAAGGCCGAGGAGTTCGGGGATAAGGCACAGGAAGGATTCGGAGCCGGCAAGGACAACACTGAGGAAGTGTTCGAGAACGTCAAGGATCGCTTCGAAGGTGACGACGACACCCCGACCCTGCCGGACGAGTCAGTCGGTTACTCAAGCGAAGGAGCCGAGGGGATCAAGGAGGCGGTCGGAGACCCGACGGAGTCTGCCGGATCCGCGGTCGACGAGGCCATCGGCTCCCAAGAGGCTGCCGCAGACCGCACGCCCGGCTCAGACTCGACGTGATCGTTTACCTCATTTAGCCAGCTCCGGCGACGCGCTTTGCAATGGAGAGCGGCGCCACAGCTCGTCAGGGCGTCGCCGGCTTGCTAAGCGTGACGCTGGGATCCGCAGCAGCGACGCGTACGGGACTGCGGTCATCAACCCGGGAAAACAGCGTGCCCTGGTGTTGGACTGCTGTCGCGCCCAATCGCAGCGCCCAGGTAAGGCGATCTGCAGGCACTAACGCGTTGGCATCTGCCGCAAGCCAGCCCGCCAGAAACGCATCACCCGCAGCAACGGTGTTGATCGCATCGACTGCCGCGGTGCGTCCATGCAAAGCGCCGTTGCTGTCGACAAGGCCGGCACCGTCCGGACCGAGGCTCACCAGCACGGTGCCCAGCCCTTTTGCCCGGAGCAGTTCGGCAGCGGCCGTCACATCACCGATCGTCTGTATCGGTCGACCGGTTACCTTAGGCGTAAGTGTCACGATCATGTGGACACCATCGGCTCGGGAAAGACCTCATCCGATTTGAGGACGCCCGCGGCCCGGCCGGCGTAGATGGCTGCCCCTCGGGCACCTGCCTCGTGGACGGGCGAGACTCCAAGGGCGCCGAGCGTGCGACGTTTGGCAGCCATGAGGGCGGCGCTGTGCGACCACCCGCCTGTCACGATGATCTCTTGGTGTTCCCCCACGATCTCGGTCATCGAGTTGTGCAGCTTGCTGACCTCGTCGGTGGTTGCGTCGACGACGGCGCGCCACAGCTCACCCGGCGTGACGCCGTCCCCGATGTTCCGCAGATGGACCGCTTCGGTGCCGATGCCCTCGATGTGGACCCGACCTTGAGGTGCATCAAGGGCCGCTGCGTCCAGGGCAGCGAGACCGGCCCGGTCAACACCGATTGCGTTGAGTACGCGTTGCATGGCGAGTCCACCCTCTGTGCCGGCGAGTAGCGACCAGCGCCCGGGCTGGATACTCCAGTCCGTGGTAATTCCGGCGTTGGCCAGAGCACGGACTTGCTCGTCCTTCAGATATCCAGGAATTGTTCGGACGATCGCCTCGGCCGAACCGCAGGAATCGACCTCGTCGCCTTCCCCAGTCGCGCCCACGCCGACCGCGGCGGCCTGGTGATCATGACCGACAACTGTGAGGACCGCACCGTGCAGACGCGGATGGATTTCAGAGCGGGTGATGTGACCGACTGGCATACCGGCCTCAACCAGAGGCGGCATCAGACCTGGTGTAGCCCCGGACCAGGCGAGTCCCTCGGTCCACCAGTCACGGCGGGCCAAGTCAAACCAGCCGGTGCGGCACGCAAGCGCAAGCTCGGTTACCTCGTCGCCGCCCAGGCCGCGCACGACCCATTCCGCGACGTTGAACCGGCGAACCGCCTTCGCCGCTGAAGGCACGTGGCGCAGCAACCAACGATGCTTGGTGATGGCCCACTGTCCGCGGAGTGGCTTGCCGGTTGTCACGGCGAACGTGTCTGCAGCGATGTCGCGACGCAGCGCCTCAACCTCCTCCTCACGATCCCGGTTGTCATGCCATGCGATGACCGGCGCAACGGGGGTCCCGTTCCGGTCGACCAGGACACCGGATTCACCCATGCTCGTGATGCCAATGGCCGTGGCGCTGGTCGTACCGCGGGTGGCGTCCAGAGCCGACCCCAGTGCTTCGATCGCGGCGTTGAGCAGCTCCTCGGCGGCGAGCTCCACGCCGTACGACGTGGTGATCCATGGCGTACGGGCGCGCCCCTCGCCGACGACCTCACCTTGATCATTGAAGACGACCGCTTTTGCCGAGGATGTCCCCACGTCAAGCCCTACGAGAAGTGCCACGTTCAGAACTTACGCGGGGGGTGCGGGGGGATGTCGTGATCATCCGCGGGCGGGTGATGGTCGAAGTGAGCGATTGCGATCGATGGCAACATTCTCGGTATGGCGACCACAGACGCCCGACCAGCAGCACTCCTGATCGCTGGGCCGCCAGCGTCTGGCAAAAGCATGGTGGGCGCGTCACTCGCGAGGAGGCTTGGAGCGGCTCTGATCGACCTGGACGTTGCGACTGAGCCTTTGCTCAGCGTCATTGGGTCCCTTGTCAATGTCGACGACATAGACGATCCACGGCTGGCAACGCTCACGCGCGCTGACCGGTACGAGACCATCACCCGCCTGGCCGAAGATAACCTTCGCGTCGGAAACACCGTGCTGTTAGTCGCTCCTTTCACCGAGGAACGGAAGAATCTCCATGCCTGGGAAGAACTCGTTGATCGACTTCATCGAGCAGCCGGTGGGGCCGTGACGATGATTTGGCTCTATCTCAGCCGTCAGGAACTGCTGCAGCGGATGCGTGCCCGCGGGGCGGACCGGGACGAGCCCAAGCTAAGTAGCGAGCAAAGATTCATCGATCAGCTCGACCTAGGACCGCCAGCCGGTCCGCACATTCCGATCCACGCTGTCGGTTCAGTCGATCAGATTGTGCACTCGATCCTCATCCAGCTGAGAGCTGACCTTGCCCTACCATCGACGGCCTAGGGCGGTAGGAGCTATTGCATGACCACAGAGACGAAGAACCGGAAAACGCTTGCAGACATCGCCTCAGCCGACGGCGTTTTCGCCATTATCGCCATGGATCAGCGAAACACCCTGAGACGCATGTTCAAAGCCGTTGACATCGACGCCAATGATGAAGACCTGCGTACGGTCAAGGCCGACGTCGCGCGCGCCCTCACGCCCGCGGCAAGTGGCATGTTGCTCGACCCGACCTACGGCGTTCCCGCCGTAACCGAAGCTGAAGCCCTCGCCCCCAGTTGCGGCTTGCTCGTGGCTGCCGAACCGTCCAGCCGGGATAGCTACAACGGCGAACCCCGCACCCGCCGGGACCCGGAACTCAACGCGCGCTGGGTCGCCGCCCAGGGCGGGGACGCCGTGAAATTTCTCGTCCAGCTGCGCGCGGATCGGTCTGTCGGGAAGGCAGGTGAGCCCGATCTCGCGGGTGAGGTACTAGATGTCTGCCAGGAGATCGTCACGGATTGCACCTCCGCAGGTTTGCCTTCCGTTATCGAGAATCTTGTCTACGAGCTCCCTGGCGAGCAGCTCTCCGGCAAGGCGCGCGAAGA
>JBKPTR010000184.1:0-3310 GCA_046735615.1 Actinomycetota bacterium | reverse complement strand
GGGATGTCACCGTCGGTTGGCGTCGACGCGGCGTCGGTCGCCGGCCCGTCGGGGTCGACGCCACGGTCCGGCGGCTGCATTCATTGCTGTGGCCACGGCTAAGGCTGCGGGAGAGGCTGTCTCGGTGACCCCGAGGGCGTTGGCGGCTGCGACATCAACGATCCTTTGGGGTTAGGCGGAGCGTCGGTCAGGATGCCGTAGAGCAAACTCGGCAGGTGCAGAGACCTGACACATCGTACTCGGATCGTTACTCGACTGCCGCTCGCACAGCGCCGACGGCTTCGATCACAGCGTCCCGCTAGGGGTGACGTTGGTCAGACCCTGGGGACGATCTTGACCCGCGCCTCATGCACCGCCTTGAGCCGCGCGGCCTCTTGCTGGGGATGGTGGTATGGGATGGCGCGGATGGTGTAGTGGCGCCTGCCATCCTTGTCGATCTTGCTCGGGTGTCGCTCGTCGCGTTGATCAACTGGACCTATTTGGGCCGACAAGTTGATCTAGGCAGTGCCGATGATCATGGAAAGAGCGCAGGCTATTACCTGCCTGATCACTCGATTTCCCGATATGATTTTGATCAAGAAATCTCCAACCATTGGGATCCCTTTCCCCTAGGGGTTGATCATGCGGTCGGGGCCCGGACACTGAGGTCGTAGCTAGGCCCGCTCGGCGAAGGGGTCGAAGGAGGACAACGCCAGATGCCAACAGTAGAAGAGCTGCCGACCGGCGAGCAGCCGCACCGGCGGCGGGTTCGCAAGATCGACTTCGGTCGGCTCGATAGCCTCAGCACCATTGTTGACCAGGAGCTGCGCGAGACTGAGGACGCTCTCGTGGCGTTCATGGAGCAGCAGGCCAAGCGCGACGCGCTTTACGTGAAGTCGCGGGAGGAACTCATGCAGAAGTACG
This sequence comes from Actinomycetota bacterium, assembly GCA_046735615.1. Taxonomy (GTDB): domain Bacteria; phylum Actinomycetota; class Actinomycetes; order Propionibacteriales; family Propionibacteriaceae; genus Microlunatus. The sequence goes on along the minus strand of JBKPTR010000184.1, from coordinate 2,407 downwards.
AGTTCGGCCGGATGGACGGTGTGGCATGACTAATGCCGAGATCGAGTGGCGGATCGAGGACCAGGCGTACGAGAGAGCTGAGGGAACAGCCACCGCGGCCAGCGAAGCCGAAGAGGCGCTCGGCGACGTGATCGCTGAAGCCAAGGACCTTCGCAAGAAGATCACGAGCGGCGTGGTCTCGCCCGAGGACGCGCGACGCGCGCTGGCTGGGCTGCGACAGCGTCACAGGGTGATCGCCGCTCACATTCCGTCCATCAAGATCGCATACGACGGCGCCGTGAAGATCATCGAAGATCCGGCGGCTAGGGTGGCTGAGCTGACGAGCAAGTTCGGAAGCTTGCGGCAGTGAGCTGATCATGGCTGGGAGGAAGCGCAGCCATAGCGAAGCCAGGTGGGCGCTGCTGCCGCCGACGGTGATCAGGTGTAATGCCACGCGACCCAACGGCAGCAGGTGCAAGCGCGAAGCCGAAGCCGGGAGCGTCGTCTGCGACCAGCATGGCGGGGCGGCACCGCAGGTCAGGCGGCGCGCCGCCGAGAGATTGATCATGACTGCCGACCGGGCCGCCGAGAATCTGGTCAGGATGATGGAGGACCGGGAGGTGCCGTTCGGGGTCCGCGCGAAGATCGCCCAAGATCTCCTCGACCGCGCGGGTGTGATCGCGACGCAGGTTCATCAGATCATCCCAATGACGGAGGACCCGATCATCAGGTTCTTCGAGGATGCGTTCAGCGACCCGAACAATTGGGAGGAGAACCCGCCTCAGCCAGCCATCGAGGAGCGCATTATCGACCGCCCCGACACCGACGCCGAACCCGAGGAGATCGTCGAGGCTGAGATCGCTGAGCCAGAAGGTGAGCCAGCCAACGACACACCGCATCGGATCAACTCCTCGACACCTCGGAGACCGGTACGCCCTGCATGCGGCGGCCGCGCTCATGCGGCGGTACGCCTGAGGCCGCACCCGTCCGCACGCATGCGCCGCCAAGCCGTGGGATCAGTACCGACGCAACCTGCCAAGCGGCTTAGGCAGCCGAATCTTGAACAACGGTGCAACGCTCATCGGGCTGACCGGTCAACTGTTTGAATCCGGTGGACGCAGGCCCGTGTTGTCCCGCGACACCAGCTGCCCGGCCCGCACATTGTCAGTTGCGTAAAGCGAGATGACCTTCCGACCGTGCCCGGAGGCGACTTGCCTGACCCATTTGATCATGTCCAGCAAGACGCCGTGCTGGATCCGAGCGACATCAGCCTGGCGCGCATCCTCGCCTCGTGCGTAGGTGAACGCGGCTCGGCATTTGTCGAGATCATCGAGAAGTCTTGCGAACTTGGGGTCAGTGTTGCCCAGGTGTGCCCAAAGCTGGTACGTCCCGCGGAGGCGGCCGTGTGTGCGGGAGTCGGCGATCTCCGGCAGTGCGGCCGCGTACGAGAGCAGCTCGGCCTTTGCCAGGTGCTCGGCCGCATGAAACGCGTTCTCGTGGAAGCCGCGAAGCATCCCAGCGCCGAGGGCGACCTCGGCAAGTTCCGCGAACTCGAGCCCCGCCTCAAGGTGCGCCGCACGCTGCGGATGCGGACGGTTCAGCTGCGACGAGAACCCACGCTTCACCATTCCAGATGCCCGAGATAAACCGCTCCGGCTCGCCGGGAGGTGCATCAATCTGCGCGACCACCAAATCCGTTGGCACCAGCTGTTCGCCTTCGACGAAAGACCGGGAGGCGCGCGGGCCCGTCCAGTGGTGCGGCTCGTTGTTGATTCTGACTAGCCAGTTGTCGTCATCATCAGCTGGCAGTATCACGAGGAAGGCGGAAAGAACCGACATTTCGTCTCAAGTGCCGCCGCAACGTGCAAACAAGACCATGAGTACAAAACGACGGAGCACCTCGTCTGCGAGCGCGGCTGTCGCTGTCTGCTCGTCGGAAAGCTCCGGGTCGCCCATGGCTCCACCTCCCCTGTTTGGATACACTCGCCAGGCCCTAGTCAGCGGTCGAGACTACGCCGCGAGCGGCACCGCGAAAGCTGAAGCGCGCCCGCAGCGCAATCGCTGCGTCACCTACCGGTAACCGCGGTGGATCACCCGAACCTGGGTCGCGTCGCTGTTGGACGCCGCGATGCGGATCGCTTGGAAACAAGTCGAACCGGCTGTGATGCCGTATGACCTGGCGACATCAGTCGAGTTGCTGACTGCAGCTTATCCAGAATCGCTACGCTGGCGGCGTTACACAGGAGCACACATATCGCTCAAGCCCCGCCGACTTGTGATTGCGGATCTGTCCGTGGCCATGAGAAAGTCCCCACTGGTGGCCAGGTGGCGGTCCCCGCTGGTGGCCAGTGAAAGTCCCCGCTCTTCGTTCGTCGTGTCGTAGTCGTTGAGGCCCTTCCGCGGCTGACGGTGACGGTGTCAAGCCAGT
>JBKPTR010000183.1:0-15565 GCA_046735615.1 Actinomycetota bacterium | reverse complement strand
GAATCCTTGACGGTGTCCGAGGCTGTGCAATGGTGCGCCGGAGCTATCAGTCATCGTGAAGCGACCCGGCTTCGCCATCTAACCGCACGCACTCAACAGCCGGAGTGACTCGTCTTGGGGTGTAGTTGCGTTCAGGTGGTTCGCGACGCTAAAGACCCAAGTGCAGTGCCGTCGGGTCGGGGACTGCTTGCAGGTAGTCGCCGACGTCAAACACATTTCCCGGCTTGATCAGCGGGCGGGTCGGTCAAACCTCGATAGTCCACACCATGATCATTTTCCGCTGTGATCAGCCCGGGTTTGCGACGTCAGCCGAGCTGACCCGAACTTCGAGCGGCTGAGCCAGTCGACGGTGACGCCCTTCATGGATGCAATCACGCTGACCGCCTGGAGCTTCCGCCGGCACTTAGGGCCCACAAAGCGTCCTTGTATCCACAGGTCATGGCCTATCCGACATCACGGTAGAGATCTGTGGCTTCATTGGACGGCCATCTGAGCAAAAGGAACCGGAGTGGGCATGGAGCAGTTGGATCCCGAAGTCGTTGAAACGGTGGCCGGCGTCGCGCGCTTACTTCGACGCGCAGCCGAGCTGGTATGGACGCAAGCCGACGCAGCCGGTCCCCGGTCATCGCGTCAACTACTCGCGTTGGGGATTGATTCTGCTGCGGACAAGGCATCAGGCCTATTGCCTCGGCGCGCCCGGCTGGATGGGCCCACCCCGGTTGGGGACAACCCAGCTGATCTTCTGGCGTCGGCGGAGCAGTTGTTGCGCCGGATCTGTGGGGTGGGTGCACCATCGCGGTTGTTCGGTTTGAGGTCGCTGGTTGCCGAGCTGGTCTGGGAGGCGAATACCGGTACCGGCGCCTGACCGCCGCACGATCGGCGAGCTACTGGCCGATAGTGACGCACTGGCCCGCGAGACGCTCCTCGACGCAAGGCCCGAAATCGCTCCGGCGATGGTACGAACCTGGAATCAGCTGGTCGCGTCCGCGGCCGACCTATGGGCAGCGCTGTCCTCCCCGCCGGACGATATGTCGAAATCGGACCCGATGGAAGGCCTGCGGCTTGTCGGGGAGGCGATCGCTCGCAGTGTTCGCGCCGGGCACTGGCCCGGCCGCGGACCGAGCGACGATCACCTGACCGAGATTGCCGGCAACCTTTCGCGGGCGCGGCATCTGATCGAGCGCGGCGGCCACCCGTCCGTGCCGGCGACCGCGGACAGACAGGCCGACACCCCAGATATTCACGGCCAGGTGATGCACACGTTGTATGTCGCCGCCCACGGGACGGCTGTCGCACTCGGTGGGTATGTCACGGAGCTGCAGCACCGACTGGAGGTCGGCACCCGCCGACGACAACCAATGGCTGAGCGGCCAACCACCCTGGAGATCGCCGAGGCACAGCGCATGATCGCCCGCTTCAGCGGGTTCGAACAGCTCGCCGCGGCACAGATGTTCGGGCAGCCACTCCCTTCCGCGGACCCTGGCCAGCGGAGACCGGTGGCACAAGCCACGCGGCTGGAAACAGCCTTGGCTGCCTGGGAGGTTCAAGCGCACCGCACCCTGGTCGCCAACCCGGATCCAGCCGACTTGGTGCGGATCGCCCGCGTCCAAGCACTCATCACCAGCACCACAAGCGTCGTCAGCGAAGCCGCCGCCAGAAGAGGCCATATCGACGACGATGTGATGCAGCGGCTGGGGCCGGCCCTGGAGGCAGGCCAGGTTGCCTGGAGCAGGTCGGCGAAACGCTGGGGTGAACTCACCAACCCAGCCAGCCGAACCGACCCGGCGTTGGTCGGCGCAGCCAGCCAGCTCCGCTCCGCGATCGCCGCCGCTGCCACCAACCAAGGCGGCTGGGCCACACCCGACCAGCTGGCCACTCGCGTTGATCTTCCCGCCGCGGTCAGGAGCCTTCATCTCAGCATGGTGGCATCGATCGACATCGCCTACGTCGTCCGCGACACTGCGGCCGACCACCCCGGCCTTAGCGGACCCGCACGCATCATCGGAATGAGATCCCAAGGCGAGGCCGAGATCGCGATCGAGCAGGGTGAGACCCGCTACGAAGGCGTCACCTGGACCACGCGCCGCCAGATGGCCGCCAATCGACTGATCCCGTTGCCAGAGCCGGCCAGACGCGGACTGATCAACGTCGCTAATGAGGTCATCGCCACCACAAACCTGGCTGTCGCCGCCGCCGCCCAAGTCGACCCCTGCAACCTCACGCGATCGACGAGATCGGATCGAGCAACGAACCGCGGACGCTCATTCGAGTCCCTTCAGATCACGCGCCCACAAAATCCAGCGCCAAAAGGACCACGCCGGTGAGACCACTCGCACCGAGCAGAACGCGGCAGCGTCTGCTGGCGCAGAACGTGCACCCGGGCACAACCCTGCTACGCGACAGAAGCCTCAATCCGCGCCTGCGGAGGAGCCGGATCAGGCAGGAAAGGAACATGATCATGGAACCACTCATGGCGACCGCCGCCGAGGCGACCGACATGGTCAGGTTGGGCCGCAGCGCCGTGTACCGGCTGATCGCAGCAAGGCAGCGGGAGTCGATCAAGATCGGCCGTCCGCAGCGCGCATCGGTCGCCTCGATCCCCCACGTCGCAGCCCAGAGTGCGGCGTTATGTATGTGGCGGGCGGTCTGGCGCTGAGGTCGTGATCGTGTGGCCTCGGTCGAGAAGCGCCCGGATGGTAAATGGAGAGCTAGATACCGGCCAGTGCCTGGCGGTCGGCAAATCGCCAGACACTTCCGTCGCAAGATCGACGCCGAACGCTGGCTGACAGAGCAGCAGAGCAGAGTCAATCGAGGAGATTGGACGGCCCCCGAATTGGGCCGGATCGCGGTCAGCGAGTGGGCCGAGACTTGGCTGGCCTCGAAGAAGACGCTCAAGGGTCGTACCTATACGAGTTACGAGAGTGTGTGGCGAACGCTGGTCAAGCCTCGCTGGGGCGATACGCGCCTTGATCGAGTTACCCATGGCGAGGTCGTTCGCTGGGTTGCCGAATTATCCGAGCGGGGTCTGTCGCCGTCGAGGATCACCCAAGCTCTGTTGTGCCTAAAACAGGTACTCGCTCTGGCGGTAATGGATGGCCGGCTGGCGAGGAATGCCGCCGAGCATGTCAAGCCACCGAGGCCGCGGAAGGCTGAGCCGCGGTTCCTCACTCATGAGCAGGTGCATGAGCTCGCAGAGGCGTGCGGCCAGTATCGGGTCTTTGTCCTAACTGCCGCTTACACCGGCCTGCGCTGGGGCGAGCTGCGCGCCCTACGCGTAAAGCGCATCGATCTTGAACGAGGTCGAATTGATGTTGCTGAAGCCATGCCCGAACGGTCTCTGGAGCTGGACACGCCGAAGAACCATAAGCGCCGAACAGTGCCGATTCCTCGATTTGTAGTCGATGAGCTTGAGAAGCAGGTCCAAGGGAAGGGGCCTGATGATCTCGTGTTTACTAACTCAGCAGGGGGAATGCTCGACAACACAAACTTTCGTCGCAACATCTGGAATCCAGCAGCCAGGTCGATTGGCCTGGATGGCTTCACACCTCACGATCTTCGCCATACAACAGCTTCCCTGGCGGTCAGTGCGGGAGCGAACGTCAAGGCTGTGCAGCGCTTGCTCGGCCATGCGTCAGCGTCGATGACTTTGGACGTTTACAGCGCACTCTTTGACAGTGACCTTGATGCCGTTGCGGAGCGCTTGGGCAAGGCTGCTGAGGACCGGCTGAGGACTCGGAGTGCGAGAGCGCAAGTCTGAACCCCCGAAGAGTGCTGTGACTAGGTAATCCTTAGTCCCTTCAACCAGGATGCGACGGTTTAAAAGTCCGCAGCTCTGCCAATTGAGCTAGAGGCCCGCGCGGTGCCAGCAGCGGCGTCACGCCTCAGACAGTCTGTCAGATGGTGCAACCCAAATCTGTCGGCCCAAAGATCGCGTCTGCGTAGCTGACTACGTCAGACAACGTAGGACCAATTGCGTCCAGCGGCTGACGATGCGCCGTCAAGTCCGGGGTAAACGTGAATACATGTCTCTTCACTATGACTTCACAGATCGGGTGGCGTTGATCACCGGCGGCAGCCAAGGCATCGGTGCGGGCGTCGCGGCGGCCTTTGTCCAGGCGGGCGCGGCCGTAGTGATCACCGCCCGTAGCAACGAAAGGTTGCAGAAGACCGCAGCCGAACTTCGCAACGATGGCGGCCGGGTGCTCGCCGTCCCCGCCGACGTCACTGACGAGGACGCCGTACGAGCTCTTGTCGAGCAGTGCGTTCAAGAGTTCGGCCGACTCGATTTCGCCATCAACAACGCCACCGACGGCCCCATGCCGGCACCGCTGGCAGACATTCCGTCCGACGGCTTCTCGTTAGGCATCCGGACGAACATCAATGGCACGTTCTACGGCATGAAGCACCAGATCCCGGCGATGTTGGCCTCTGGTGGCGGCGTGATCATCAACATGGCCTCAGTTGCCGGCGTCGGCGCGATGAGCAACCTCTCGGCTTACGTCTCCGGAAAAGCAGGAATCATCGGACTTAGCCGGTCGGCCGCGCTCGACTACGCCGACCAGGGCATTCGCATCAATGTGATCGCGCCCGGCTCCATCCTGACTGATCACCTTCGGGAAGCGGGCGACCGCGCCCAGCAATTGGCCGCGCAAAGCGTTCCGCTCGGGCGCATCGGCACGACGGATGACGTCGCAGCGTGCGTGCTCTGGCTCTGCTCAGCGGACGCCTCCTTTGTCACCGGCATAACTCTGCCGGTCGACGGCGGCCAGTCAGCCGGAATGAAGCTTCGCCAGACCTATCGTCCCGGACAGCCAATGGACGACCCGGCAGCCTAAGGCGTCAGTATCTGATCTTGGTCTTCCCCAGCGGCCTCAGCGATCGCCCAGGATCACGGGTGTAGCGTGCTGAAATCCGCTGTTGCTAGAGAGAGGATCCAGATGCGATTCGGCCGCGCTCGTCGATCTCTATCTGGAGCAGTTGTGGTCGCTGTCCTGCTCTGCATCATGGCGAGCTGCAGCCCAAGCTCGGCGCCGAATTCAACGAGTCCGCCCGAGACGACAGCGGCTCCGGCGACTTCCGCCCAGACGACCGCCACGCCGGCGGAGGCTTGCGCTGATGTCGCAGCACTCAAGTCTTCACTCGAGGCCCTCACCAAGGTGAGGCCTTTGCAGGATGGTGTCGGAACGCTGAACACCGCGATCGACAACGTCAAGACCGACCTGGACAAAGCGGAGGGCTCGGCATCGGAGGCGCTCCAGCCCAGCGTGCAGCAGGTAAAGACGGCCTTCGAAGGGTTGCAGACGGCGGCCAACGGCCTGACCACCGACAATCTCAAAGAGAAGGCGCCGGCGATCGGCGCCGCACTGGCACAGCTCGCCACCGCGACGAAGGCTCTCTCATCGAAGTTGAGGGAGAGCTGTCCAGGGACCTAGCAGAACGTGAGGAGGAGTCGTGATGACTGAGCACTCAAATGCCGAGCCCATCCGTCGGTCGTTCGATGCGTTCGCCAGCGGCGACATGGCAACCATGAGGTCACTGGTTGCCGAGGACACCGTGTGGCACATACCTGGTCGGGGTCCCTTAGCCGGTGACCACTACGGCCGAGAGGCCGTGTTTGAAATGTTTGGCCGGTTGGTCCAGGCGTCGGAGGGAACCTTTACTCAAGAACTCCAAGATGTACTGACCAGCGAGGACCATGCCGTCGCCTTGACGCACGCCACCGCCCGCCGCGGTAATCACAGCTATGACGCCCACGACGCATGGGTATTCCAGCTGCGCGACGGGCAGATCGCCGAGGCCTGGTGGCGTCCCTGGGACCTTTACGCTGCCGATGAGTTCTGGACATAACGCCGTGCGGTGCGGCATCGGGCCGTGACCGCGAGCACTCGCTAAGGTCGCACCAAAGCTGATCGCTAAGGAGCGCCATGAATGGTCACGTGTACGGACTGTCTGAGATCGTTGGTACCTCCACCCAGGGAGTCGACGACGCCATCCGCGTCGCTGTGCAGCGCGCCGCACGTACGCTACGGGGTCTTGACTGGTTCGAGGTCAGCGACATCCGCGGACATCTCGCTGAGGGTCAGGTCGAGCATTTTCAGGTCACGCTCAAGATCGGGTTCCGGATGGAGGATCCGGGGCCGCGCTAACCGGCTAGCTCAACCAGCTGGGATACCGCCTCCGGCGGGCTCGGCATTGCGGCGATCTCGTCTTGCAGCCGGGCAGCGGCGTCACGTTCGGGAGAGTCGCCGAGTAGCGCCTGGACAGCCTCGGTAATCGTGCCCGGCTGCTGTGCTTCGTTCGCCAGAGCTCGGGCCGCTCCTGCCTCGGTCAAGATCTGTGCGTTGAAGAACTGATCTGCTCCTTGCGGCAGCAGAAGTTGCGGCAATCCCACTTCGAGCGCTGCCAGGACCGTTCCGGTCCCACCGTGATGCACGATGAGATCGACCAAGGGGAGCACGGCGGACTGAGCCACGAACCGCTCGACATGTACGTTGTCGGGCACATCGCCGACGGCAGCTGGCTCTCCTTCTGGACCGACAGTCACCAAGATGTCCACGCCGAGTCGTGCGATCTCAGCAATCGCACGGCTGAGTACGTCGACCGCGCCGAACGACACGGTGCCGAGGGTGAGATAGACCCGGGGCCGCGCGTGCGGTCCGGATAGCCATGCCGGTACGGCGGCGCTGGACTCGTTGTAGGCCACTGATCGAATGGGAATAGTCGGAGCCGCGATCCCATCGATCTGGCGCACACTGGGCGGCGCAGGGTTGATCAGCGCCGCAGCCAGCAATGTAGTTTCATCAGGCGGCGTACGGTCCCGCTGTAGCCACATGTCGCGTTGGTAACTGACTGTCGACCGATGCAGCGGGCTGTAGACGAAGCTTGTCAGCGCAATCGCGTACGCGGCAGCCGGAATGCCGAGCACGCTCGCCGCCACACCAGCGCCTGTGTCCATTCCTTCATAGATCACCAGATCAGGGCGCAGCTGCTCACATTGTTTGATCATGGTCGGAGCGATGTTCTCCGCGGCTACATCGGCAAACATGGCCATGCTGAACTCGTGATCACGCAGATCGGGGTGACGCCTTCGGGCTTCTTGGATCGCCCAGTCCAGTTCTAGCTCCGGCGGATACCCGGGAACCGTCGGGAGTGGTAACCGCCCCAGGAACGGCGGCCCGACCGCGATCACCGTCTCGTGGCCAGCGGCTGCGCTGGCCAGCGCCGGCGGCATCAGCGGATACAGGTGGCCGTATGCGCCAAGCGAGGCGAACATGATCTTCACGGTGTTCATGCTTCCAGAGGCAGCAACAGGCGGGCGACCTGCTGCGATCATGAGCCCATGCCCACCCTGCCTCTGTCACCCGATGAGCTGCTGACCACGACCCGCTCGGTTCGCAAGCGGCTGGACCTCACCAGACCCGTACCCCTCGACTTGGTTCGCGAATGCTTGGAGGTCGCACTGCAGGCGCCATCTGGGTCCAATCGGCAAGGCTGGCAGTGGGTGGTGATCAACGACGAGAGCATCCGGCGGGTGATCGGCGACTACTACCGTCGGGCGGTCACCTCCTACCTGAACTCCTCGGCCTCGGCCGCTTCCCTGTTCGCAGACGATCCGGAGCGCAGCGCCGTCCAGCATCGAGTGGTGGAGAGCGTCGCCTATCTCGGTGAGCACATGGGTGAGGTGCCGGTGCTTGTCATTCCCTGCATCAGAGCGCCGAGCCTCAGAGCCGGAAGCCAGGCCGGATTGTGGGGTTCGTTGTTGCCTGCCGCCTGGAGTTACATGCTGGCGGCCCGCGCCCGCGGATTGGGTACTGCGTGGACGACGCTGCACATGCGATATGAGAAGGAGATCTCAGAGCTCCTCGGGATGCCGGCCGATATTCGGCAGGGCGCCTTGATTCCCACGGCCTACTACACCGGCGACACGTTCAAGCCAGCGCCGCGGCAGCCGCTGGACAACGTGCTCCACATCAACTCGTGGTGACGACGCCGACTTGTCAGGACTGAGTTGACCTATGGCTCAACTCAGTCTGACAACTCGGCGCAGAACCGGTCGGTCTCCTGGGCGGTCGGCGAGGTCGCCGGACCGTAACGGCTGACGGTCAGCGCCGCGACCACATTCGCGCGATGGATCGCAGCCTGCACGTCATACCCAGCCGCTAAGCCCGCTATGAAAGCACCGAGGTGGGCGTCACCAGCGCCGGTCGTGTCGACGATGGTGACCGGCACCCCAGGCACATGAACCACCTCGGCAGCTTGTGCAACAAGGCATCCAGACGCCCCCAAGCGCACCAGCACATTCCCGCGCCGCAGGCCAGCCAACAGATCCCGTGCCGCTTCGGAGGGGTCGGTGCGACCTGTGATCAACTCGGCTTCGCGTGTGTTGCAGCTCCACCAATCGACTCGCCGGCGTACGGCGTCCATGACATGGTCAGGAAGGGTGTGACCGAGCGGCCCAGGGTCGTAGCAGACCGTGGTATCGGGCGAGAGCCGGGGGAGGCGCTCGAGGATGGCATGCCGGTTCGCGGCATGCAGCAGTCCGTAGCCGGAGATGGCGAGCGCATCGGTGGGCCTGATGTCAACATGATCAAGCTGCTGATCCGTGAGCCCAGCCTCAGCACCAACCGCCGTGACGAACGTGCGTTCGCCGGCCGCGTCCACCAGCACGACATCGAAGCCGGTGTCGCGTTGCTCGTGCCCAATTTTGGGAAGGAGCAGCGGAATCCCCTCCGCCGCCAACGCCTTCCGAGCAAGATCGCCGAACGGACCCCGCCCGAGTGCACCTGCGTACGCGACCTCGAGGCCCTGTCTGGCCGCCGCAGCCATCAGGTTGAAGCCGCCACCAACCTCGAGCGCGGCACTGGAGGCCAGCACGTCACCGCCTCGCTCAGGCAGTGCCTCCACCTCGGCGACGATGTCGATGATCACGTTGCCGAGGCTGACCAGCCGAGTGATCATGGACCGACGCGCAATGCCAAGAGCTTCTCGGCGTACGTCTCCAGATCTAGCTGGTTGATCTCGCGTACCGTCCGGACGGCGTCAGCAGGCCAGCCGTCCATGCCATGACAGGCACCTGCGATCGCCCCCGTCATGGCAGCAATGGTGTCGCTGTCGCCGCCCAGTGAGGCGGCTGTCAAACACGCCTGCCACGGATCGTCAGGATGCAGCGCGAGCACCGCAAAGGCCGCCGGTACCGATTCCTGGGTCGCCAGGCTGGTACCGATCAGCTCGACAATATCTCGTGCCGCACGTTCATGATCATCTGCGTCCACCAGCCCAACAGCCCATGCGATCCTGCGGGCAACGGCCGCCCCGGCCACCCATTCGCCCCGCCGCTGGCCCAAGTCCGCGGCCCTGATGCCAAGCGTCGTCGCCTCGGCGACGGACGCCCCGTCGATGCCACCACTGACGGCGGCTGCGACCGCGGCCGCGCCAGCGATTGCCACACCGGTGTGGTGCGTCACCCGCGACGCCTCCACAACAAGATCAACAAGGGCATCAAGATCATCACTGGAGACGATCAACCCGACTGGGGTGATCCGCATCGCCGCGCCGTTTGTCGCACCAGAGCGTCCAGCCTCATCCACCGGACCGCCAGCCATCAGCGCCGCAACTGCCGCACTGCTCGACGGGCCCAGCAAGTCCAGCGATCCGCGTTCCCGTGCCCGCTCCGCCCATGCGAGAAGCCGGCGAGCTAGATCATCGCTTTCGATATGTCCGGCGCCGGCGAGTATCGCGTCGGCCAGCAGGAGCGCCTGCTCCGTGTCGTCGGTCACGGATCCGGCCGGCAGGCCAGACGCGATCGGGTGACCTGCCGGCGCTACCTGAAATCCATCGAGGACACCGAAGCAGGCAGCGACCTCTTGATGCGACATCAACTGAGTCGGCATGCCAAGCGCGTCGCCAATCGCAAGGCCGTAGAGGGCGCCACGGGCCCGGTCAATGGTTCCGCTCATCTGGCTCGGGACGCGAGGATGCTGTCCACCTCGGCGATATCGATCAACGGTCGGTAAAGCGCCATGGTGTCGAGGGCGCGCTGATGATCTTCCCCGGTAACGCCCGCGCAGGCATCGGCAGCCACGATGACGTGCACGCCTGCGTCGGCCGCCGCCAGCGCCGTGGAGAGTACGCAGCAGTCTGTGGTGACGCCGGTCAGCACGAGCTCCGCGGGGTGTCCCAGTTCGCGATCGGTCTCGGCGTCCCACTTGCCGAAGGTCGTCCGGTCGACCATCGTCGCCGGGATGGACCTGAACTCCTCGCTGAGTTCATAGAGAGGCGCGTTCGCGGGGTCGAGCGCAAAGGGCCACTTCTCGTAGTAGTCGATCCAGACGCCAGTCGGCTGCTCGGGCGCCAGGAACCGCGTGAAGCAGACACGGGATTCGAACGCGCCCAGCAGCCGCTGGATCCCAGCCGAAGCCGACGCATATCCCGGCGTGACCCATTCGCTGATCGGTTCGCCGAAGATCCGCTGCATATCGATGATCATCAGCCAGGTGGCCACGTCTCTAGTGGACGATGGCATGCTGTCGCTCATTCGACGGCTGCCTCCTCCAGGTCGGCCTCAGAAAGCGGTCTTTCCTCCTGTGCTCGTACCGTCCGGGCGCCCAGTAGCAGAGTGCCGAGAAACCCAATGACAAGCGCAGCGAGCACCCCGAGGTTCGCGTACGCCCAGGAACCGTCCCGACCACCGAGTCCGATCGGTCCGAGCAGATATCCCTGCCATGCGAGCCAGCCCGCGAATGAATTGGTGACCAGGCCCCAACCGACGACCGTACCGATCACCAGCAGCACCAGAGCTACAACGCGGACGCTGCCGTAGCGGCCGTGCGCGTCAAGGAGTTCAGAGCTTGCGTACGGTCGGCGGCGGAGCGCGAAGTCCCCAAGGAAGATCCCGCACCATGCTGCGATCAGGACACCCAAAGTGATCAAGAATCCCTGGAACGGCCCGATGAAATTATCGGCGACGAACACCAGATAGATGGACCCGGCGATCATCAGAACGCCATCGATCGCTGCTGCAACGAATCGTGGCGCCGGCAAGCCTACGCTGAGGAGTGCTAGACCGGAGGAGTAGATGTCCAGCACGGCGCCGCCAACGAGGCCGAGCACCGCAACTAGTGCAAACGGCACCAGGAACCAGATCGGGAGCAGAGTGGTCAGTGCGCCAATTGGGTCAGTGGCCACGGCTGCGCTCAGCTCCTCTGATGAACCAGCGAGCATCAGCCCGATGATCAAGAGCAGTACTGGGCCGAGTGATGCGCCGAAGGTGGTCCACGCGACAACGCCTGCGCTCGATGTCTGCCGCGGCAAGTAGCGGGAGTAGTCACCAGCGGCATTGACCCAGCCGAGGCCGAAGCCAGTCAACATGAAGACGAAAGCACCGATGAGCTGCGGAATGGGACCGGCTGGCAACGCGGCAAGCGTCGCGGCGTCGATGTTGGAGGCAACGAGGATGACGAAGACGACGGTCAGAATGGCAGTGATCACGGTGATCCACATCTGCAGCTTCATGATGAACTCGAAGCCGAGGATCCCGCCGACCAGAACGAGGGCTGCCACGAGGACAAGGGCCGCGATCTTGGTCAAGAAGCCGCCGCTCCATCCCAGCCGTGTGAAGACGGTTGCGGTGGCCAGCACGGCGAGTGCGGCGAGCACGGTCTCCCAGCCGACCAGGAGCAGCCAGGAAATGGCGGAGGGGACCCGGTTGCCGTTGACTCCGAACGCGGCGCGGCTCAGCGTCATTGTTGGTGCGTGCCCACGTTTGCCCGACAGGGAGACCAGGCCGCACAACAGGAAGGAGATGACGATTCCAACGACTCCGACCACGACCGCTTGGGCGAACGAGACGCCGAAGCCGAGGAGGAAGGCGCCATAGCTGATGCCCAGTACCGAAATGTTGGCGGCAAACCAGGGCCAAAACAACTCCCTTGGCCTACCGCGGCGCTCGGCAACGTCGATCGAGTTGAGGCCGTTTTGCTCGACTTCCAGCGCTCGGGGCGCCGGAGCTGGCAGATCTATAGGTGTTTCATCGGCTCTGGTCATGGTTGCACCTCTCAGGAGAAACCCGCTGCAACCGATCTTCCCGTATCAGCGCCCTGTAAACCTCACTCCAGCCGAGGGTCTGCAGACGTTTGGTGAGCGTGAATTCGAGGGTGGACTCTCGTCTAGGGTGTGGCTTCCGGGGAATGCTGGCGTCAGGGTGGACCGATGGTCAGTTCCGGGTACTCAGCTGCGAGTCCGTCCAACACAGCTGCGGCGGCGGCACCGTTCAGGTGCCTGGCGAAGAAGGCAAGTAGCAGGTCGCAGGTGATACGCCACATCCGCTGCGGTTCGATCTTGGCGGCGTCGAGTGCGGGCTTGACGATAGCCGCATCCGTCACCGGAAGGAACGGCACATCCATAAAGCTCACGTGAGTCGCGCCGCCGATCTGTGCGGTGTAGCCAGGTTGCGCGCGCTGGCGCACCGTACGCCAGTCGCCGAATGTGACCGCCTTTTCCGCCTCGAACCATTCAACCGTTGGCGCGGCGCCGCCCTTGACCGCATCCTCAGCCGCTACTGCGAACTCACCGTGCTCGGCCAGCACTTGCAGCGCCGGACGGTCAAGCCCGACCCGGCCCATTTCACCCCAGAGTGCACCATCGAGGTTCACCGCCGCCCGGCACCGCCTGTCCTGACGGCATCACCGGCTCAGCCTAAATCAGGGCGCGGAGTTCTGACTGGACTGTGGTTTGCGGAGGAATTATCTAGGCTGAGTGGCTGGGGGTACTAGTGGAGTCAAGATCAAGCGATAGCCAGACAGGCGACCGCCTTGTTGTTGGCATCGGTGACAGCGGTCCTGATCACTACCGCGTCGCGCTCGGCCTCGCTGCGCAGATGAGTGGCCAGCGAGACGCGACCATCACCTTGGTTCACGGAAGCCTCCCGCGGCTGTCGATTGCTACCGGGGGCGAGGCACTGGAGCGCCACCTGACACGCGGACGGCAGATCGTCGACCAGGCCGAGCTTGCGCTGTCCGCGATGGTTGATCCCGGTACTCGAATCAGCCTCGCGGCCGTGCCGCGTACCGGAGTCGACGCACTGCTGCACGAGTCGCAGTCGGCGACTTCGCTGATCGTGCAGCGCCGGAGTGTGTCGGCGGTGTATCGCACCTTCACGGGCGCCACTTCTCACACCGTGGCCGCGCAGGCGGCCTGTCCGGTGATCGTCGTCAGACATGATCAATTCGAGAGCGACTCCAAGCGCGGCGTCGTGGTCGGCGTCACGCCGGATTCTGGTCAACGAGCGCTTGAGACTGCGGTCGCTGAGGCTGCGGCACGGAAGTGTCCGCTGACTGCGGTCTATGTCTGGAACTTGCAGTTTTCGCCTACCTACGGCGGCCAGATCGAGCCCGACGAGGAAGAGGTTGAGGAGGCGGCCAGCTGGGCAGACTCTCAATTGGCGAATGCCGTCGCCAGGGTGGCGAAGAAGCATCCGGATGTGGAGATCCGGGCCCGCAGCGTGAAGGGCGTCATCGAAGTCGGGCTCCTGCAGGCGTGTGAGCACGCTGAGTTGCTTGTGGTCGAACGACACCGCGATGCGCATCGTGCTTCGATCGGACTTGGCACGCTGACCCGCCACCTGATTGAACACGCACCATGTCCAATCATGATCACCCCGCAGAGCCACGTCGCGGATCACTCGGACGATCTTGATGCGACAGAGCCCGAGGCCAAGACGCAGTTATGATGTCGGGCCCAGCGTGAACGTGCGGTGAGTCAGCTGCGCAGCGAAACGGGATGGCCCTCGGCATCTGATAGATCGCTGGAGGCCATCTCGAGCAGCCGATCGGCGAGTTGCCGCAACGCACGGGCCGCGGCGACCTCGTCACCGACCGCTGGCATATCCGGATCAGCCGGACTGCGGCGAGCCTCACCCCGAACATCGAGCGGTCCAGGTACGTCGCTGTGCAGGACGGCGTTGGCCGACGTCGAGCCCTGATCTTCATACAGGTAGATCTCGACGCTCCATTTCTTGGTCGGTTCCGCGCGCGATCCTGCTGGGAGCTGCTGACCGCCAGTGTCACCGGCATCCGGCTCGACATGCTCGACATGCGCGTCCGGACCAGGGAAAAACAGGCTCTCGTTGCCGCTGTCGGACCATCGCACCAAGTACGGGCCGCCGCCATCTGGCCCTGTCTGTAGGACCTCGCCGTCTCGAATCGGCCGGTGCAGTGTGCCCGAGGCCACCACGATCCGATCGCCGACATTCGCCTTCATCGCGTCCTCCTGAGCGTCTCGGTGAATCCCGCCATCCGCGCTACGGGCGCCGCATCACTCAGTCGCCAGCCGCGTTGCGGACGCCGTACGGTTCCTCCCAGCATTACCCATTGATCGGCTGCTGGACTAGATCTGTTTGGCATCCATTTGCAGGCCGCGCGTTGCGATTCGGGACCTTCGCCTCTGCTCATCGGCGTCTTTGATCAACAGAGTGGTATAGAGCAGGCGGGCTGATCATCACGCGGCCCAGCGGCCGGAGAACTCTGGAGTAATGATGATGAGCGCATCGACCGCGTCGCCTCGTGGCGACCGTCGCCTGGCCGTCCGGCAGATCGAGAGCGGCGAGCCGCAGCGGATTGTGGTGGGTCTCGACGACACGCCGACGGCTCGCGCGGCCCTGCGTTGGGCCGCGAGGCAGGCTCGCCTCATCGGCGCCACAGTACGCGCTGTGCATGTGATCGACTGGCCGATTGGAATCGAGGCGTTCGGATCGATGGAAGTCGGTGAAGATGGCCTGCTTCCAGAAGAGAAGGTAAGCGCACCGTACCGGCGAGGGATTCGGCGCGTCTTCGAGGAGGCCTCGCCCGAGCCCGGCTGGCAACTGCAGTTCGCCGAAGGGGATGCAGGGCCGGTGCTGGTGGCCGAGTCTGCCGATGCCGATCTGCTGGTAATCGGGACGCGTACGATTCCGGACTGGACTGGCGATGCTTCGGGTCCGGTGGCACACCACTGCCTGAGCCACATGACGTGCCCGGTGGTGGCAGTGCCCCTGGAGGAGTCACAGCGGTCGTCGAGTCAATAGATCTTCACCCGAGCCCGTACCACAGGAATCACCAGACTCACAAAGCTGGCCACGGCACACACGCTGGCCGCGGTCGTGACGATGCCGAGCGGCAGCGCCGTCTGGTCGCCGGCGATACCGACGACCGGCGCCGCCACCGCTCCAAAGACGAATTGGCTCAAGCCAGCCGACGAAGAAACGGTCGTGGAGCAAGGTGTTGTAGCCATGCAAGGTGCGGCGGAACCCGCCTACGATTCGTCGCTCGGGAGGCAGCGTCTCCGTGACCAAGCCACCCGGCCAAGACCAGGACCGCACCGAAGCCCGCCAGTACGCCGAAGATGCCGCGCCAGCTCATGATCGTGCTGAGCTGGCCGCCAAGTATGGGGCGCCGGGCGGTGTCGGCGGCGTGCATGCGAAACCGGCTAGGCCGGCAGCTCCTCGGCGTGTTTCGCGCCTTGAGCTCTCAGCCAGCTGGCCAGTTCGGGTTGGCTGGCCTCATCAACGAGATCGAGAGGCGTCTTGTCGTCC
>JBKPTR010000182.1:0-13745 GCA_046735615.1 Actinomycetota bacterium | reverse complement strand
GACCATAGTCAACCCATCGGCTGCCGGAAGGCCGGACTTCGATGACAGTCCGGAGCGCCACTTCGAGGCGATTGGGCGACAGCAATGCCTTAATCTCATCGAGTCTCATCATCTAGGTCGGATCGCATGGCAAGCCGCGATCCCACAGATCCTGCCAATCACGTACGCCATGCACCGGGGCGCCGTCTACTTCCGTACCTTGCCCGATGGCCTGCTGGCGGAACTCGCCGAGCCCACGAGCGTCGCGTTAGCAGTCGACGAGCTGGACCAGCAAACGCGGAGCGGCTGGAGCATAGTCCTGCACGGACAAAGCAGCGCCGTACGCGAGCCAGAGGAGCTGGCCGATCTGTGGGCTTCGGATTCTTGGTGCCCTGGCATCAGGAAACCGCACCCTGTTCATCCGCATCCGTCTAGGCCGGATTGCTAGGCCGGATCGTGCGACGGCCGACCTGACAGCCGGGCGTACCATTTGTCCCGCATCGAGATGGGCCACGGCGACCGCTGACGCCACTAGATTAAGATCATCATCTCACCAAGATCATCAAGAGTCGGTATGCAATGCCAGCAGCGTCTGAGCCAGCACCGTAGACCAAGATCATCAAATTAAGATCACTTCGCGCTGGACGTGCTGCGGGATCTGCTCCCGGGTCACAATCCACCGGGAGGCCGTGCTCAGCGTCCGTGAGCATGCTGGTCGGTCTCGCTGCTGCGCCGGTTGGTGACGTTCAGCGACGGCGTAGGTTCCACGGCCCGACGCCACCGATCCGCTCGGGCGTGATCCTGGTGATGTACCCAGGCGGGGGATCGGGTATCGCCGGGAAGATGACATCGGGCCCGAGATAGGTGTGGGCAAGCTCTTGGAGGGCGTTAGCCGCACCACCATCGGTCACGCGCGCGCTGCCGTAGACGACGAGATATTCGAGCAACCCCCACTCGTTGATGGTGGTCGACGGGATCGACAGTGCGATGCGACGGTCGCGGCGAAGGTTCCTGAGCTTCCGCTGATCCGGCAGTGTGGCGAAGATGATCTCATCACCATCGAGGCCGACCCACGCGGCCGTGACCTGCGGCCCTCCGTCCTCATTAAGCGTGACCACGTGCGCGACCGCGTCGCTCTCGAGGAGTGCGCGGGCTTCCTGTGGAAGAGAAATGCCAGCCACAGATCGAGGCTATCGGTCGGTCGCATGTCCCCATTTGCCAGGTATCGCCGAGACCGGACTCAGACCCACGGGCAGGCACATCAAGACCCGCCATGGTAGGCGGAGTACGAATGACGCGACTCGGCACCGATCCTAACCAAGATCAAAAAGCCGAGGTAGCTGACAGATCTACGCGAATGCGGGACGGACGATCGGCAGTTTCAACCCAGAGGCGCACGAACGCCGGCCAAGAATGTCGATGCTGTGGCGACCAGCCGGTGATCGAATTGCACCAGTCAGCAGTCATATACACCAATGGAACGCAAACCATCTTCGCTTGACAGAGGCGTCGGTGGGTGGGGGTGGTCGGTTGCTGGTCCTCGTCAGCGGAGGATGACAAATGCTACAGCCAGCACGAACACGACCCGCCAGCTCACCGGGCCGAGCAGCAAGCCTGAGAAGCCGCCCGGTCCGTGCAACCAAGGCGACCTGGCGGTTCCGGACGCGCCGATTTGTGGGTGCCAGGCACGAAGACGCTCAACGAGGCACGCTCGGTCACTCCGCCGAGCGAGTGGTCTCCATTCAGTTCAAACAAAAATCGAACAACGGCTTGTCGCGTGCCGATTCGTGCTAAAACTTCGCGCAAGTGCGATCGCTCGCGGCTATTTGGGTCAGCCTCTCCCCTTTGCACGTAACGAAAGCGTTTAGCAAGAGCGTCTCGGGTTTGGTCGCAAGCTGGTCATGCGAGTTCAATTCCTGTCGTTGTTCTACGACCGCCCGCCGTCGCTTGGCGACTTAGGTGTTTGACGGTCGCCAGTCTGCGACCGGTCGAGCGGTCTGGCCCAGCCGCTTGCCCGAACGCCCTGGCGACTGCGCCCAGGTTGCCACACTGACTCGGCAGGCCCATAACGCTCCAACGAGAAGGAAGATGATCATGACACTCCAAGCCGGTGACAGGCTGATGTCACTCACGGATGTCTCGGAAATGTTGGGCATCCCCGTTCACACCTTGTATCGCTGGCGATGCAAAGGTGACGGCCCAGTCGGCTACCGTGTGGGCCGTCACGTCCGCTACCGTCGGGAGGCCGTCGAGGCTTGGCTGGAACAGCAGGTCGACCAACGCACGTAAGCGCGGCCGCAAGAATCAGCCCTGAGCGCTCCACGAAACATTGAATCGAGAGCCGAGCCAATCAGGGCCCGAGCGACCTCGAGTACCTCGGCAGCTCCGGTCGCGCGCTTCTCGCGGCCCATGCAGATGTCAGCGGGAGCGTGGGGCGTGAGAGCGACATTCAGACGCGGCTGTACGACCCCACCGGCTCGCCGTCTCGTCGAAGGCAAACCCGAACTTTGGTCGCGATCACCACCTCGCCGCGGAATAGCCAACGCCTCACCGCCCAGTTTTTCGTTTACAAAAGAGGCCGTAAGCCTGAGCGATGTCGAAGAACGTGGCACCCGCTCCACGGACGTTCCGATAAGGGTGATCATTTCCTGCCTATCGCCGGCAGGACCGTAGCCAAAGTCTCATTCCCATGCAGCCGGGCCAATCGCCGAAACCCAAAGGCCGTCCTGCCCGAGGGTGCGTTTTCTGCAGCCGCAGACCTCGTCATCTCCAATTTGGCGTCAACATGTCACGCTCGAAGCAGCACTTAATAGCGCGCCGTTCCTCGATGGCTCTAGATGATCACTGGAACTATGGCAGTGATCCTCATTCGCCGATGATCTCCAGCAATTCAGCGGCACCGGTGTTTGCGATCTTGCGGCCAAAGTAAGTATCGGTCGTTACCGATACGCGTCTGTGGCCGAGCTGATCAGCAGCAGCTCGGGCGCTGAGGCCGCTCTGATCCATCCACGTTGCGAGTGACTTACGGCCAATAACGTGAGCCGACGCCCATCCAAAACCGATCGCTTCCAGTGATCGTCGAAGGTCCCTGGCGGTGTTACGTGGGTCGCGGACGCCGCCGGTACGGACAGCCGGAAACACCGGAGATGTGTCCACCGAGCCGACGCGTTCGGACGACGCATTCCAAGTCTGTCGTCTTTTCAACATCTCCAGCGACCAGGACGGCAGCGCGAGAGTTCGGGTGCCGGCGTCGGTCTTCGTCGGCATCATGCGCAGGCCTTGGCCTTTAATGCGGATGGCCTGTCGGTCAATAACGACGGTTCCATGATCAAAATCGACGCGATCCCAGGTGATGCCGAGCGCTTCGCCGATGCGGCAGCCAGTGGCCACTAGAAAGGCGAGGAGGTCGGGTACGTCATGTTCGACGGCGTAGTGGTCATATGTAACCCAGGCGAGAAGCTGGCGCGCCTCAGCGATCGTGAGGGCTCGTGGAGCGTCCTTGGGTTTGGGCGAGGTAAGCCGAATTTCTCGAACCGGGTTCACTGTCAAGGCGTCGTGGCGAACTGCGAGAGCGCACATTCCTGAGAGTACGGAGCGCACCGTCTTGGCGGTGCCGGGGCCGTGTGTGGCGACGACGGCACGGAGATGGCGATCAATTGCCGATGTGGTGAGCTCGTGGACATAGAGACCGCCGAGGGACGGAATCACCTGCCGGTCGAGGCGGTCGCGGTAGAGCTGGATGGTGTTGGGCGAAAGTCCGTTCCCGATCAGCTCGGTGAACCAAAGCTCCCCCAATACACGAACCTTGGTGAAGGCTGTGATTTTGTCGTTTGCTCCCGAGTGTGTGCGATCGCGCAGCGCCTTCTTGAGGGCCTGTTCAGCGGCGTTGCGGGTTCGTCCACGGCGCTCGATGTGACGAGTGACGCCATCGAAGTCGCGCACCAAAGTTCTGACCCGCCAGCCGTTGCCTGTTCGGTAGAAGCGGAGTATGCCGAACGTGCCAAGGGCGAGAGCTGGCCTCCCCATGCGCAAACTCCCATCTTACTCCCACTTTATGACGCTCAGTGGTGATCAATGATGCACCGCAACGGTATCGGGATACTTGGCATAGCACTAAGTCAGAGCGACTTTCCGCGAATAATGATAGATCACGAGCGACGTTGAGAAGTGCCTGACTCTTAATCAGCGGGTTGGGGGTTCGATTCCCTCGCGGCGCACATTCCTCCTAGCCAGGGGCATCTCGTTCTGGAAGCCAGGCCCCTCGCCCACACTTATCACGCTAAACACGGACCGCTCGCGCCCCGTCTCAAGTCCATCCGGCGTTCGAAGCCCGCGGCTGATAGCCGCCAACGCCGCTGGGAGGCGCTGGGCATGTCGAGCTGATCGTTTTAAAGATCGGCTCTGGTGGTGGCGAGAATCAGAAGCATGCCCTTAGCCGGCGTTCTATGACCCTTTCGAGACCGGTACTCAAGAAGATCAAGGAGTCATTGGACGGCAGCTACCGCCGACGACCGGTTGGCCAGCGCTACCTAGATGTGGCCCGGGAGCATCGCATGGCGCAGCCAACTGGCATAGGCGATCTTGATGATCTTGGGAATCAGTATTGAGTCCGGATGACGGCGAGGTTGGTGTGGAGTGGACCCCAGCTTCGCTGATCCCCAGCCTCACGACGATCTTGGTGGACCTCGCTGGTGTGTCTAGCGCTCGTCCGTCTCCGTCTCCAGCCATGCTTCAACTGTCCATCGGCGGTACTTCACCGCGAAGGATCGGTCGCGAGGAGTGAGAACCTACCGTCATGCGTCCCTAAGGACATGGGCCGCCGCTCGGCGGTCAGTGCTTGACCGGTCCGGCCATCACGCCGTTCCTACTTGCCGCCGAAGCGACTTTGCGGCCCGCGGCCATGTAGGTCTCCCGACGGAAGACGATGTGGCTGAGGCTGTGTGCGGCGGTCTCCGCTGTGTTCTTCATGACCCTTATCAGGAGAACAGTGGATGGATCAGTCGAGCAAGCGCCTTGATCGGTGCTTCCTGACGATCCAGATTTCCGAGAAGCATCAAGAGGCCGGGCTTCGCCCTGCCGGCGCTCCGCGGGTCCTCACTGGGTTGCCGGCGCTACGCGGCGTCTCTTGTTGCCTAGCGGTCGGTCTGGGACTCCAGCGCTTCAGACAGCGGCCCGTTGATGTCGAGCTTCGAGAACGCATTCTCGATCTCGCGCAGATCCGCCGCCGTCAGCTTGAGCGAGTGGTTTGGGGCCCGATCTTGCCGGGACGTTCCTCGCGAGCCCGTTCACAAGGTGACCTATACCGCGAAGCCGTGGCCTAACCCAAAGTGGGTGAATCCGTCGTACGCGGAGGGGCGCCGCGAGCCACCGTGACGACGTGAGCGGCCGTTGGCGCGGGCCGATCACCGACGAGGTTCCTTGACCCTGGCTATGCTTCAACGAGATCGGGCCTCGAATTCACACATTCTGGGTGAGGCCGACGTCTGCTGTTTTCCATAGGTTCATGGGTGATGGCCGGTGCGCCCGCGCTCAAGGAGGATCCGCCATGACCAGGCAGACGACGCAGCGACACCGTACCGGGGCAGAGCCGGCGGCGAGCCGGAGTCGTGTGAGTGGCATCGCTGTTCTCGGCTACCCGGTCAAATGAGTCGGCGACTGTTGGCAATCGGCGCGCTGTTGGTGGCAGCAGCCACGATCGCGCTTGCGGTCGCGGTCGCGGTCGGTGAGTTCCCGCGGGGGCTCTTGCTGCTGGGCTGTGTGCTGATTACCGGCGCGGCTGCCTGGTACGGCGTGCTGCGGCGCGGGCTGGCGCGGGTCGTCGGGTTGATCGTTGCCGGCCTCGGGCTCGCGGGCGCGCTGATCCTGCTGGTTACACAGGGGGTGCCGCTGGTCGATTTGCTGGTCGTGGTTGGACTGCTGGTGTCGCTGGCTGCGGCCCGTGCCGCTTTCGCCGTGCACGTGGATCTGCCGAGCGCGTCGGCGCCGCGACACCCGATGCTCTTCTACAACCCGAAGTCCGGTGGCGGCAAGGCGATGCGCTTCGCGTTGGCCCAGGAGGCCGGCCAGCGCGGGATCGAGGCGGTCGAGCTCCAGCCCGGTGACGACCTCGAGGCGCTGGTCCGCGCCGCCGTCGCGCGCGGCGCGGACGGGCTGGCCATGGCCGGCGGGGACGGCTCGCAGGCCATCGTGGCCGCGATCGCCGCCGAGCTCGGACTGCCGTACGCCTGTATCCCGGCCGGGACGCGCAACCACTTCGCGCTCGATCTCGGCGTCGACCGCGACGATGTCGTCGGCGCCCTTGATGCGTTCGTCGATGGCGGTGAGCGGTGGGTCGACCTTGGCGAGGTCAACGGGCGGGTGTTCGTCAACAACGTCTCGCTCGGGCTCTACGCCGAGGCGGTGCAGCAGCAGGGCTACCGCGACGCGAAGATCCGCACCGTGCTCGACACTGTGCCCGACGTCCTCGGCCCAACCGGCGACGAGCTCGATCTGCGCTGGCATGGACCGGGCGGCCACGAACACCGCGGCGGGGCTGCCGTGCTCGTGTCCAACAACGCCTACCGGCTCGGCCGCGCGCTCGGCTCAGGCACCCGCCCCCGGATTGACGACGGCCTGCTAGGGATCACCGTTATTGGCGCGATCTCATGGCAGGACGAGGACGGCCGTGCGTTGCAGCGCCCATGGCGCTCGTGGTCCTCACCCACATTCGAAGTCGGTTCGGAGAAGCCGATCGCCGCCGGTATTGACGGCGAAGCTCTCGTCCTAGATGCGCCGCTGGAATTCCGCATCAGGCCCAAAGTCCTACAGGTGCGCGTGGCCCGCCAGCACCCAGGCGCCTCGCCCTCGGCGATGGCTCCCGAGGGAGTCGGCGAGGCCGTGCTCGAGCTGATGCGAATCGCCTTCGGCCGGCACCCGAAACCGTAGAAAAGATCAACACCAAGGAGGTCAGCATGGACCTGATGGAAATCACCGAGAAGGAGCGGCTGAGCCGTGAGGACGCCGCCGCCCGCCTGCACGCCCTCGCGGACGCGCTCGCTCGGCACAACGAGGTCGAGTTCGAACGCGGCGGCCTGCGCTTCAAGGTGCATGTGCCCGACGAGGTCGACTTCAAGCTCGAGATCGAGATCGGCGAGGACGAGCGGGAGCTCGAGGTCGAGCTCACGTGGTGACCAAGACCGATGCCACCCACCCCTGAACGCTGGCCGCCCGCGCTGAGCTACCAGGCATGGCGGCCCGCTCTCACTCAAGCAGCGCCACGACCTTTTGAAGCTTCGCCTGGAGTTCGGCAGCCTTACGCGCGTTCTCGTCGATCTGGCGCAGGACGATTTTGAGTTGGGCGCGTGGATCATCGTCATCGCTGGGAGTGGCTGCAGATCTCGCGCTGCCGGCACTGCCCACTTCGCCAGACGAGGGGACTTCATCGCTCCGGCGTCGCGCCGATCGCCTTCGTCGAGGAGATTGCGGCAGCTAAGAGCGACCGATCAACAACAGCATCGATTCTCATATGCCAGCCATCCAGTGTGTCGAAGACCAGCCGGCGATCCCGTAGCCGACAAAGTCCGGAACCCACGCATTCCGAAAAGACTGCAAACTCCAGTTGAGTAAGCAACGAATCCCATGTCAGGAGCACAGTTAGCTTTCCCCGTGACTGATAGCGCGGGCCTCGGTCGGGACGCTGCACATGAGCGCAGGCGCCGGTTCCGCAGGGTTGTCGCGACCCTTCTTCGGGCTTTGGGCTCGACCGTCGCGCTGGTTGCGATCTACTACCTGCTGCCCCTCGACAACACCTCGATCGGCTTCGTCGTCGGGATGCTAGCAATCGGGCTCCTGGCGCTTGTCGTACTCATCACCTTTCAGGTCCGTTCGATCATCAAGGCAACGTATCCGGCGCTGCGGGCGGTCGGAGCTCTTGCGACAAGCGTTCCGCAGTTTCTGCTGTTGTTCGCCGCCACGTACTTCGTCATGGACGGGATCTCTGTGCGCAGTTTCAGCGAGCCCCTAACGCGTACGGACGCGTTGTACTTCACCGTCACCGTGTTCGCCACCGTCGGGTTCGGCGACATAACGCACGACCGAATTGGCCCGTGCTCTGGTTACCGGCCAGATGGTTGTTGGCATCGTGGTCGTCGGGCTCGGGGCCAGGATCATCGTTGACGCCGACGGTTGCTGAATCCGCCTCTACTGATCAGGAGCCCGGCGCTCCGCCAGCCGGGCGACGCCTCGTATGTCCTGGCTGCGCGGCGGCGCTTTGGCGCTGGCCATCTGCGCACGGGCATGCCAACCTGAGATCCAAGGACGACTGAGGAGCGCGATCATGAAAAAGAGGTTCCGTGACACTGAGCGAGTGGTGAACGGTGAGACCTCGCCGGAGGACCCGCTCCCGCAGCGCGGAGACGGAGCTGCCACTCGGGGTGCTGGTGTCGCACGTAAGGTCGCGCACCTGACTCCCGCGGAGCGTGTCGCCCGGGGGAAGGCGGCGCGTAACGAGGTTCCCCGGTCCAGCCATGGCCGCTGGGAGCCTGCCGTCAACCGACCCGACCCTGTTGGGTTGCTCGAGGAGCAGGCGGTAAGCCGGGTCCCCGAACTGGTTCCCATTCGTTACGGCCGGATGCTGGTGTCGCCGTTCACGTTCTATCGGGGCGCCGCGCTGATCATGGCCGCTGACCTGGCGGCCACCCCGCGCTCCGGCCTGCACGCCCAGATCTGCGGTGACGCCCACCTGTCGAACTTCGGGGTGTTTGCCTCCCCCGAGCGGCAAGCGATGTTCGACATCAACGACTTCGACGAGACTTTGCCCGGCCCGTGGGAGTGGGACGTGAAGCGGCTGGCCGCGAGTTTCGAGATCGCTGGCCGCGACCGCGGGTTCAATCCGGCAGAGCGGCGCGCGATCGTGCTTGCCATGGCCGAGAATTACCGGACGCGGATGAAGCAGGCCGCGGGGATGCGCAACCTGGATATCTGGTACGCCCACATCGAGGTTGAGGCGCTTTTCGAACAGCTGCAGTCCGCTGCCACCAAGAAGCAGCAGGCGAAGGCGAGGGCGAACTTAGCCAAGGCCCGAACCAAGGACAGCATGCAGGCCTTCGCCAAGCTCACCCACGAGGTCGACGGCGAACGCAGAATCATCGCCGATCCCCCACTGATCGTCCCGATCGAGGACTTGTTGCCGCCGGGGAGAGAACGCGACGAGATCGAGGGGGAGGTCCGCGGCATCATCAGGGGCTACCGGCGCACTCTGGAGACCGACCGGCGGCACCTGCTCGAGAACTTCAACTACGGCCACATGGCCCGGAAGGTCGTCGGCGTTGGCAGTGTTGGCACGCGCGCCTGGATTCTGCTCCTGCTCGGACGAGACGACCAGGACCCGCTGTTCCTGCAGGCCAAAGAAGCCCAAGAATCGGTGCTGGAACGGTTCGTCGGCAAGAGCCAGTACGCCAACAGCGGACAGCGCGTCGTCGCCGGGCAGCGCCTGATGCAGGCCGCCAGCGACATCTTCCTCGGTTGGCACCGGTTGACCGGCCTCGACGGGCAGGTCCGCGATTTCTACATGCGGCAGCTGCGCGACTGGAAGGGCTCGGCGGACGTCGACACCATGGCCGCCTCGGTGATGACGCTGTACGCGCGGATCTGCGCGGCGACCCTCGCCCGCGCCCACGCCCGCTCGGGCGACCGGATCGCCATCGCGTCCTACCTGGGAAACAGCGATGTCTTCGACCGGGCCATCGCCGACTTCTCCAGTGCCTACGCCGACCAGAACGAGCGTGACTACCAAGCCCTGGTCCAAGCTGTGGACTCCGGCCGGGTCGTTGCAGAGACCGGCCTGTAAGGACGGCGTGAAGATCCGACGGCTGTCTCGGGCCAAGGTGATGTTGATCAAGGTAAATCTTCGGCTGATGGGGTGCTCGGAGAACGTAGACAGGAGGGCGTTGGCTGCCGACGGAGCGCCCGTCTATGCCAGCCAGCCCGAAGGCAGGCACCGTTCAGCTGTCGAACAGATCTTCCAAGACTGCGGCTGCGCCGCGGGCGCGTTTCTTACGGCCGAAATAGACGTCCGTCGTCATGCTCGGCCGGCTGTGTCCAAGCTGGTCTGCGGCATCTCTCGATGACAGTCCAGCCTCACTCATCAAAGTGGCCACGCTCTTTCTGAATGCGTGACTGCTGAGTCCTGTAAAGCCCGCACGAGCGAACGCTGACCGCAGGGATCGGCCTGTGTTGCTTCGATCCCGAACGGTGCCTGACCGTCCGCACCGAATTCGCCGCCAGACCAGCCTCGGTGCGCTCAGCCAAAAAACGACGCCCGGGCCGGCGTCAGAGATCGCAACCGAACAGAGCCGAGACTCGGCCCGATATGCACCCGCACGGCGTCCGAGTAGTTCGTCCACGGTCCTTGCTGCCGCGCCGGTATGTCTCACAAACGGAAACGACGAATAACAACAACTCACGGCTATCCGCCCTATTTGGCCGCACGAAGATCAACAGCTCTGATCCACCCGTGATGTCGGTCTGGACGCCGTACCAGGCCCCACCACTCCTGGCGCTCTTTCACCAGGTAGTCGAGATCGCCTGCAGCAGACCAGGTGGCTGACTCCACCTCGATCGGCCGGCTGAC
The DNA here is from genome assembly GCA_046735615.1 of Actinomycetota bacterium. Taxonomy (GTDB): domain Bacteria; phylum Actinomycetota; class Actinomycetes; order Propionibacteriales; family Propionibacteriaceae; genus Microlunatus. The sequence goes on along the minus strand of JBKPTR010000182.1, from coordinate 3,157 downwards.
TTCCGGCTTGGTCGCGTTGCCCGTACTGGTTGAAGGTGACGTTGAGGTCGGCCGCCTGCTGCCTGGCGTCGTCCTCAGCGAGAGCGGTGGCACGCCAGCTCATCACGCCGCCGTCCCAGATCCCCCACACACCCGAGCCGACGTGGCGATGGGACATCGCGCCCACGGACGACCCGGACCCCAAAAGAGCCGGCTACACCCGGTTCAAGCGCTCCTTCGTTCGGTGGACAGGTCAAAGAGTATGCCGGAATGTGGGACCTCCCCATCGATGCCGTGAAGTACTCGCTCCACCCCGCAGCCAAAACTTTCAGCAATACATACATATAGATCGGTCGCTCAAGCCACCATTAATGCGACCGTCCCTAGTCCTCGTCCGAAAGGCGATTGATCGTATGTGGTTCCGCAGGCACTGGTATTGGCCCTCGGGGTACATAGTTGTTGGCATTATCGTGGCGCTGCTCACCAACAACATCCACCTCTCCAGCCTCTCAGGCATTCTCTTATCGATACTGGCGGTATTCCTGTGGCCGTTCATACTCGGCGCGGCCCTCTGCCGCCTCCTGGGCTTTCACATCCCGGGCATCGATATCACTTGACCCGACCCCCCGAAGGCGTCAATCTCTTCGAGGGCTCAGCCTGTCTATCACGCTCGACAAACGCAGGTAGTTTCATTAGATAATTAGAACACGGGTTCTATTTAGGTGAAGAGCGACAAGCCGCGGGCCAGAAGCTCCCGCATAGGCGGCGCAGTTTCATCCTTCGGTGAGCTGACCTCTTGACGCCCTCGGTGACCCGCGGAGGAATGGAATCAGGGGGTGGCTCCGGCTAGGTGGCGGCCCAACGACGGCCGACCCCGTTCTCCCCCGTCATGAACGCCGCGCGCAAGGTCGTCTTCTCCCGCACCCTGAGGACGGCCGAGTGGGCCAACACCACCATCGCCGCTGGTGACACGACAGAAGAGATCGACAAGCTCAGGCGAGCGCCGCTACCTGTCCGAGGGGTCCATGGCCCATCTCAAACCAAACAGCGATACTGGCGGGCATCGCCGCGATCGACAGCGGCGAGTAGACACCGAGGATCAACCTCAAGCCCACCATCCCGCGGGGCATTTCCCATTGTCGCGCTGTCGCCACATCCTTGATCGTGCAACTCATCGGCCACATCGCCCACCACGTGAACATTCACGATCGAGCCGGCCCGACCGCAACATTGCTGTCCGTCGTCAAGCAGTGAGCATCCTCGATCGGTGACAGACCGCTGGATCAACAAGCCGCGGGCAGTAGGTCACTCAGCGAAGGTGTCCGGGCGACGCACGCGGGTTTCCCAGCAGGCCCACAAACTGTGTTCGTAAGCCGTCGGCCCTGCGGAACGGTTAGCTGTGCAGCCAGTTCGAGCAGCAGGATCGGTGGGTCGTTCAGGTCAGGATCCCCAACGGGTCAGATCGTGGCTGAGTTCGAGCCGGCATGCTCGTCGGTGTGTTGAAAGCGGCTCTCCCAGGCTGGAGGTGAGATCTTGCCGTAGCGCCCGTGCGCCGCCTTCTTCGTCACGACTTTTCCACTGTCGCGGTCGCGAACCCGCCCCAGGCACGCCGAGTCGGCGTGTCGTCGCCGAGGGTACGCTGATCGCCAAGCGATAGCCCACAGGATCGAAGCAGTTCGGCCAGTCGTTCGCGGGAGGGCGGAGTGCTGTCGACCCCAAACTTCAGCGTTTCTCCCGTGGACCTTGTGGCAGCCCTCCCGTAACGCCAATAGAGGGCCGATGACTCAAGGGCTTCGGTGGTGAAGTAGTCAAACGCGACCACGCTCCCCTGCGCCGTCGAAGCGATTTTCCGCAGGGAATCTTCCACGGCCTCCCGGGTGAGGTACATGGTCACGCCTTCCCATAGGAACAGCGTTCGCTCGCCAGGGGCAAATCCCGTCGCGGACAGGCAGGCCAACCAGTCGTCCTTCTCGAAGTCCGCCGCAACGAATGTCACCGCGCTGGAATCTATGCCAACCTTCTGGAGCGTCTCGCGCTTGACCATCTGCGTTCGTGGAGAATCAACCTCGAACACCCGCACCCGGGTATCGCTCGGCAGCCGGTAGGCGCGGGTGTCGAAACCCGCACCGAGGATGACAAACTGCGCAACGTCGGGTAGGTACCGGTCGACCGCGGCGTCGAAAAACCAGATGCGCGCCGAGGCCTCGTACTGAGGGCGCACATCGCCCTCAAAGGGGTATCGGAAAGCGCGCGGCACGTACCCGGTGACTCGGTGCGCCAGCAGCACCGGACCAGTCGTCAGGCGCAGCCCCAGGCGCGGGACACCGGGCAGGCCCCGCATCAGCCGATCCGCCGGATCGTCCTGCCGTGTCCCGAAGTTGTGTTCAGAGAACCGGGCAGATAGCGGACCCTGCGCCGTCACGGACACCCCGGAGCGTCCTGCGGCGAACAACTTGCCCACCCACACGAGGTAGCCGACCAGGATCACCGGAGACATCAACGTGCAGAGAAGGTAGAACCCGACACGTGAGACACGCGCGCGCATATGCCCCCTCAAGCCATCATCGCGGCCACCTGCAACGTTACGCCGCTGGCCACGGCGCCTAACCGGAGAAACACGGGTCTAGGGCCGGCCCAAAGTGGGTTCGTCAACTCCGGACCCGATCGCCTCGGCCAAACCCGTCGGTACCGAAGCCCGCCAGCAGCAGCCGGGATGCCGGCGGATCTGGACATCGACACTGAACAGAGCGACCCCGCTACGTCGGCGGATCGCATCATCGAGCACTTCGGTCTGTTGGCCACCCCACGTCACGACCGCTACCCAGAACCAGCAGATTGATCTGCAAATCAACTGGACGAGCCGTGTATCCAATCCGATTCTGTCCTGCTTGGAGTCCTGAGCAGGCGTTCCACAAGCCGACCCTCCAGCGGGCGCGCGCAAATTGGCGAGAAGCCGCCGTTCCCGGGTGCGACAGCCCAGTGGCATCAAGGGTCGGCTGTCGTGCGGAGTCTGCTCAAGCTGCTCGGACCGAGCAGTGGAAATCCGGTGAGGATCTGCTGCAAGTGCATCACCTGACGAGGTATGAACTCGGCGATGGTGAGGGCGACAACCTCGGCCGCACCGTCGATGTCGGCGACCACGCGGCGCGCCTGTGCAGTGGTGAGGCCACCGCGATCG
>JBKPTR010000181.1:0-5293 GCA_046735615.1 Actinomycetota bacterium | reverse complement strand
CCCGCATGACGATCCCACGTCCCTCCTTGGTGACTTCCATAGGGCCGTCACCCGTCCGCGGTTTCATTGCAGCCATCGCGCATCCTCATCCTGTAGTGATCTGGCAACTTGCCGGCTCAATTATTCCGTACCACCTAGTCGGAGGCAGACTCGGGTCAATCGGCTGGGACGGCTCGAATCACCGGCAGGTAGACGATTGCGGGCCGACCGGTGCCGTGGCGGTGGAACTAGTCTGGCCAGACCGGCGGTGGCGCAAAGCAGCCGAGCACATGATCATCAACCAGACCGATCGCTTGCATCGTCGCGTACGCCGTGGTCGGGCCGACAAAACGGAAGCCAAGCTTTTTGAGCTCTCGGGCCATTCCGGCTGACTCCGGCGAGGTCGCACGCCACTCCCCCGCCGCCGGACGGGGCCGTCCAATCACCCGATAGCTGAGAACCAGCTCGGCGAACCTTGTGCCAAGATCAGCAACCAGCCGGGCGTTGTTGATCGCGGCCGTGATCTTGGCGCGATTTCGGACGATGCCTGCATCGCTCATCAATCGCTCGATGTCGTCCTCAGTAAAGGTGGCCACCTGCTCGGGCTGAAAATCGGCAAAGGCTCGCTGAAAGTTCTCTCGCTTGCGGAGGATCGTGATCCACGATAGTCCGGACTGGAAGGCCTCCAGCGTTATCCGTTCGTACAACCCCTGCACAGTGCTGACTGGCTGGCCCCACTCGTTGTCGTGGTACGTAAGGTACTCAGGAGCCGAAAGCGCCCACGGGCAGCGCAGGAGGCCGTCAGGACCGGGCAGAACTCCAGTGATCATCGTGCTTCAGCGATCGTGGCTAGCGTCCGTAGGCTGCTCGCAAATCCAGCGCGCATGGCCGGAAGTGCGAGCCGGGCGAGCCACTCAACCAGCCGGCCGCCAGAAACGGAGACCATCTCGGTGCATGCCACTGTGGTCTTCCCGTCGTGACCTGTCAGCAGAAAGACGCCCTCACCGGTGAAGTAGGGACCAAGATGCAAGATCTCCAGCTCTGCAGTATCGCTGACGGCAGGAGACCAACCGGTAACGATGAAGCGATCCAACAGCCCAAAGGGGATTCGGCCAAGCCAGACGCCGGACAGCGCCTCGGCTCGTACGCCAAGACCGACCTGGCGGTCAGTAGTGACGCGGACTGTCGTCAGCGGAATCCAGCGAGACTGACCGGCCCAGTCGATGAGCACATCCCAAACCGCAGTCACGGGTGCGCCGACTTCGGCCGAGACCTCCAGTCGAATACTCACCTCAGTTCTGGCGCTGACCAGACTGACGATCTTCGACTGCGGACGGAGGTAGCTCTGGAGATGCTGGGGTGTCCGCTGAGCCCACCGTGTCGGGTGGAGTTGACTGCTCGGCCGCGCGCGCCGATGCGGTCGACTCCAGGAGTCGCTGCCGCACCGTGGCACCCTCAGCCAGCTCGGCAATCAGGGCGTCCCGCTCGGCGATCTCGACCGCTAGCCGATCGAGCAGATCGTCCACCTGGGCCATCGCGTATCCGCGCAGTGTGACCCCGAACCGAACGTTCTTCAGCTCCTCCGCAGTTAGGGCCCCACCGCTGGGCAGATCTTGCCGGTACGTGTCATAAACGGGATCCCTGCTCATCTGTCCCATTCCTCCCGCAGCCGCCATCGCCGCCACGCCCAATGCCGCGACGGCGACGACGGCGATGAACCACTCCATGGGTGAATGCTGTCACGCTTGACAAATGCGCTGGCGCGACGCTCCCGCGGCGGACGACAAGTTGCGAGCCTGTCGCATAGATCGCATGGTGGGCCCGCGATTACACGCTCGCAGCTGTGTTACTCCGTCGCTCGCAGCTGTGCTATTCGGGACGGCGCGGTGGGGTGAGCGCCGGCTGGCTCGCTTGTATCAAGGTCACCGCCTCATCAAACATCGTCGGTGATCGTCAACATCTCGATGTCACTGGCCGAGATGCTGCCCCGCTCGACTACTACGCTCCGCAACCAGTCGACAAGCCCGCTCCAGTAGCTGCTGTCGAACAGAACCACAGGGAATGAGGTCACCTTCTGTGTTTGGACTAGCGTCAGCGCCTCGAACAGCTCGTCCAGGGTGCCGAAACCACCCGGCAGCACGACGAAACCCCCGGCGTACTTGACGAACATCGTCTTGCGCGCGAAGAAGTAGCGGAAGTTGATGCCCAGGTTGACGTAGCGATTGAGGCCGGACTGGAACGGCACTTCCGAGGCCGACCGAAACCCCGCCCACCTCCGCCGCGCCCTTATTCGCGGCCTCCATGATCCCCGGACCGCCGCCGGTGATGACAGCCAGTCCGGCGCGAGCAAGCTTAGCGGCGAGGTGCTCTGCCGTGGCGTACATCGGGTGATCACGAGGCGTACGGGCAGATCCGAAGATGCTGACTGCCGGACCGAGCTCAGCCAGTGTCCCGAAGCCGTCAATGAATTCCGACATGATCCGCAGCACTCGCCATGGATCGGTGTGCACCCAGTCGGTGCACCGCGACTTTCCAGTAGCTGCTGATCGTTGGTTGAGGGCATTGCAGCTCGCTCCCCGCGTACCACGGGGCCTTGCCAACGCCAGTGTCCGGGTTCCTCCACGAGGCCACCCTCTCACTGGCGCAGCCCTTGGCATGTCTCCTCGCGCGTCGGTGTTGACACTCGGAGACTGTCTTGGCTGGTCTCCTCGCGCATCGGCGCGGGGAGAAGCTGCTGCCGTCGTCGCTCTTCGCGAACGAGAAGCATGTTCGCTCGTCACTCCTCCGATCAGCAGCGCGCCGATACCGACGCTCGGAGAGTTAGCTCAGCCAGCGGACGAGGGCATCACGGCAGGCAACGACGTCATCTGCCGGGCAGAACTCGTCGTCGGCGTGGGCCTTGCTGGGATCGCCCGGACCGAAGTTGACCGCTGGGATACCCATCGCACTGAAGCGCGCCACATCAGTCCAACCCAGCTTCGCGCTCGCCTGACCCCCGACAGCACGGAGAAACTCCGCCGCGGCCGGCTGGTCGAGGCCAGGTCGAGCGCCGGCGGCGACATCGGTGACGTGAATCGGATAGCCGTCAAGGACCTCTCGCACGTACGCCTCAGCCTCGCCCGGGGATTTGTCGGGTGCGAATCGGTAGTTGATCTCGACCACACATCTATCAGGGATGACATTTCCGGCAATTCCGCCGCTGATCGTGACCGCGTTCAGCCCTTCCCGGTAGATGAGTCCGTCGACTTCGATCTGCCGTGGTTGGTACGAGGCCAACCGCTGCAGCACACTCCCAGCATCGTGAATGGCGTTGTGCCCCATCCAGGCGCGCGCAGAGTGCGCGGCCAGCCCTCGCAGCTCCACCTGCAGCTGCAATGACCCCTGGCAGCCGCCTTCGATGCGCGCGCTCGTCGGCTCGCAGAGCACGGCGAAGTCGCCCTTCAGATGGCTGGGATGCTCCCGAGCAATCCGGCTCAGACCGTTGCGATACTCCTCCACTTCCTCGTTGTCGTAGAACACCCACGTGATATCGCGCTGCGGCCTCGTAACTGCAGCGGCAACCGACAACTGGACTGCAATGCCACCCTTCATATCGCACGCCCCGCGACCCCAGATGATCTTCCGGCCCGCACTGTCCTGCGTTGTCCACGATGGCAGGTTGCCCGCGATCGGCACGGTGTCCAGGTGGCCGGCAATCACCACGCGCTCGGATCGATCGAGTTCGGTTCCCGCGAGGACGACGTTTCCGTCCCGCAGCACCTTGAGGTGGCCATATCTGCGCAGTGCCTGCTCCACTCGGTCGGCGATTTCCGCCTCGTGGCCACTCACCGACTCGATGTCGATCAATGCTCGCAGCAGTTCGACGACATCGCCATCCAGGTCCAGAGGCGCAGGCACGAGCCGCACCTTACAGCGTCGGTAGGCTCGGGCCCATGACTGACGCCGCTACTGCTCCCTTACGGGCTGCCTGGGGCTGGGGTCTCGCATCGATCCATGCCTCGGGTCAGGTGCTGGACACCTACTTCCCGTCACCTCGGCTTGGCATAGCTGACGACACTGCGGCCCCGGCAGCGATCATTTCGGCCGTCATCGACGACGAGGCTCGCGAGGTCCGCACCGAGATTGTCCTGGTCGAAATCGATCTGGATGTGCCACCGGCGGGCACCTCCGACGCCTATTTGCGGCTGCACCTCCTCAGCCATCGGTTGGTGAGGCCGCGCGGCCTCAACTTGGACGGCATCTTCGGGTCGCTCCCCAACGTGGTGTGGACCTCCGCCGGGCCATGTGCCATCGAGGGCTTCGAGAGGGTTCGCACCCGGCTGCGCGCTCGCGGCGGGCATCTCACCATCTTTGGGGTGGACAAGTTTCCCCGCATGGTCGACTACGTGGTTCCGACAGGGGTCCGCATCGCCGATGCCGACCGAGTCCGGTTGGGCGCTCACCTCGCCGAGGGAACGACCGTGATGCAGGAGGGCTTCGTGAATTTCAACGCCGGTACGCTCGGCGCATCGATGGTGGAGGGCCGAATCTCCGCGGGCGTGGTGGTTGGGTGTGATTCCGATGTCGGCGGTGGTGCGTCGATCATGGGGACCTTGTCCGGCGGTGGCACGGAGGTCATCTCGATCGGCGAGCGTTGCCTTCTCGGCGCCAACGCTGGTATCGGCATCGCACTCGGCGACGATTGCATTGTCGAGGCCGGCCTGTACATCACGGCAGGCACCAAGGTCACGCTGCCGGGCGGCGAGGTGGTCAAGGCACGAACTCTGTCCGGCGAAGATGGGCTGCTTTTCATCCGAAATTCGGTAACCGGCGCGGTAGAGATGCGTCCTCGACCACGTGGCGGAGTTGAGTTGAACGCCGAGCTACACGCGAACTGAGCCCATTTGCGATCCGAAACAATCCGAACTCTGGGGTGCCTCGCCGTCGCGTTAGCCCTCGTGATTGCGGCCGGCGTCGGAGCCTTCTGGTGGCTGCGTGCCCGAAACCTGACTGAGCCGGTGCCCGGGCAACAGCGATGCGTGGCAACTGCGAACAACAGATCCGCTGTGGTTGATCTCGAACAGGCCCACTTCGCCTCGATCATTGCGGGGATGTCGGTACGCCGGGGTCTGCCAGCCCGTGCTGCCTCGATCGCTCTTGCCACGGCCTATCAAGAGACAGGTATCCGTAACCTCGATTACGGCGATCGCGACTCGGTCGGCCTTTTCCAACAACGCCCGTCGCAGGGTTGGGGCACGAGGCAGCAGCTCATGGATCCGTACCATGCGACAGGGAAGTTCTACGACGCTCTTGTCAAGATCAAGAACTGGGAGAG
>JBKPTR010000180.1:0-8849 GCA_046735615.1 Actinomycetota bacterium | reverse complement strand
CGTGTCTGCTCGCTCGCTCGTCCAGGACAGCGGCGCGCCAGCCTGGCTCAGCACGGCGGCGCGCGATCCGGGGGTTGATTGCCTCGCGCGTGTTTGATTGCTCGCTTCGCTCGCGGGCGATGTTCGCGCGTCCACCTACTCCGCCGTCCCTCGCCTACGCACTCGCGGTTCCGCTGGGTGGACATCGATCTGGGGCACGCGCAGCGCACTTTGGCGCTCCATCTTAGAGTGGTGGCCATGTCACCCGGCGTCGAAGGCAACCGCTCTGGCGACGCTGAATTTCCTACCGTGACCTTGCCGCAGGCGAACGACGCTCGACAGGTCGGCGGCCACCGCCACCACGATCACGAGCACCATCACCACCACATCCTCATCGAACCTGAGGAGGACCGCTGGCGCTGGCGTCGCAAGATCAGGGGGGACAAGCGGAAGCTCGCTGTCTACCGCGCCGCCGTAGGCCTCCTCGGGCTCATCCTCGTCGCCCTCGGCTTTGTCAGTGGCCCTATCCCCGGGCCGGGCGGCATCCCATTGATCTTGCTCGGTTTGGCCGTGTGGTCCAGCGAGTTCGAGTGGGCCCATCAGCTGATGCAGAGGTTCAAGGCCCAGCTGCATCGCTACCGCACCTGGTCGAGCGGTAAAAAGACCTTGTTCTGGGTGGCGTTCTTCGGCTGCTGTGGAGTCTTTGGATATCTCTACTTGTTGACACTTGGTCCCCCCGCCTGGCTGCCTCAATCTGTCGACATGCTTCTCCAGCGGTTGCCCGGGCTCTGACCCTGGCACAGCAAGACTGCCGGGCACAATGAGCGCATGAGGGCCGCTGACTATGCGTTCTTCGACGTGCCCTTCATGGCCTTCGCGCATCGTGGCGGAGCAACCTATGAGCCCAACCGTTATCGCGAAAACAGCCTTCATGCTTTCAAGGAGGCGGTCGCCCTCGGCTATTGCTACCTCGAGACCGACGTGCACGCCACCCGCGACGGCGTGCTACTGGCCTTTCACGATCGAGTGCTCGACCGGGTCACCGACCGCACCGGCGCGGTCGGTGACATGACCTATGCCGAGATCGCCGAGGCCAGGATCCATGGGCTTGACCCCATTCCGCGGTTGTCTGAGTTGCTGGTCGAGTTTCCCGACGCACGCTTCAACGTCGACGTGAAGTCACCGAGAGCGGTGAGGCTCCTGGCAGCCACAATCGAGGAGTACGAGGCGTACGACCGCATCTGCGTGGCCTCGTTCGGGATCCGCCGCCTCTACGAGCTCCGTCGACTACTCGGCTGGCGCGTCCCCTCCGCCGCAAGCACGTTGGGAGTTGCAGCGAATCGGTTCGTGCCCTGGGTTACCTGGGCGCTGAATACGCCCGCGCCGGTGCTGCAGATTCCGATCTCCCTCTCCATCCTCCGCCACCAGCTGAACGTGCTAACTCCGGCGCTTGTTGAGGCTGCTCATCGAGCCGGCAAGAAGGTACAGATCTGGACTGTCGACGACTCCGAAACTATGGAAAGGCTCATCGATGCAGGCGTCGACGGTATTTTCACTGACCGGGTCGACACGCTGAAAGACGTGCTGATCCAGCGCGGCCTGTGGGCTGAGCGGTAGATCGAGGAGGTTATGGCGAACAGCGACAGCGTGGAGCAGGCGGCGGAGATTCGGCCGTCCCTCGCGCAAGTGGGAACGCGGATCAAGCGCCGAACGGTCCTCGCATGGGGTCTGTGGGATTGGGGATCCTCGGCATACAGCGCCGTCATCACATCGTTCGTCTTCGGTCCGTACGTGGTGCGCGGAGTGGTGGGAGACGCTCAACCAGGCGGCCTCAGCGCCAACACCTGGCTGGGCATTTCAACCGCAGCAGCCGGCCTCTTGGTCGCGCTGATCGCCCCGATCACCGGACAGCGGGCCGACGCGGGCGGCCACCGCAAGCGCAGCCTTGCCATCTGGAGCGCGCTTGTTATTGCCGTCATGTTGGGCATGTTCACCGTGCGGAACGATCCGAGCTACCTCTGGATCGCCCTGGTGCTGCTGGCGGCCGGCGCCGTCTTTCAAGAGTTCGCGGTCGTGTCCTACAACGCGATGCTGCCGCAGGTCTCCACCCCGGACACGATCGGACGAGTGTCCGGGTTCGGCTGGGCAATGGGCTACTTCGGCGGCATCTTCCTGCTGCTGATCTCTTATGTCGGATTCATCGCCCCGGATGTCGGCTGGTTTGGGGTCAGCGCATCCGGTGGTCTGAACATCCGCGCCGTTGCCGTCTTTTCGGCCATCTGGTTCGCAGTTTTCGCGATTCCGGTGCTGCTTGCTGTCCCTGAGTCGCCGCCGGGTCCGCAGCGTCGCCGGGTGAGCTTCTTTGCGTCCTACCGATTGCTCTTCAAGGACGTCAAAGCCCTCTTCAGGCGCGACCGGAACTCGGTCTACTTCCTCATTGCGTCAGCTTTGTATCGGGACGGCCTCGCGGCGATCTTCGCCTTCGGAGCCATCCTGGCGGTCAGTGTCTACGGCATGGCACAGTCCACAGTGCTGGTCTTCGGCATTGTCGCCAACGTCGTTGCCGCAGTCGGAGCACTCGGCATGGGCGCGGTCGAGGACCGGATAGGTCCGAAGAGAGTGATCATGATCTCGCTGATCGGGCTCATCACTACCTCGATGATCCTGCTGTTCGCCCACGGCACGACGATGTTCTGGATCTTCGGCTTGATCTTGACCCTGTGGGTCGGTCCGGCCCAGGCCAGCTCCCGGGCGTTTATGGCACGACTTGCGCCAGTTGGACGCGAGGGCGAGATGTTCGGACTGTACGCCACCACTGGCCGGGCCGCCTCCTTTTTGGCACCGGGACTTTTCGCCCTCTTCTCAGGTTTGTTCTCCGACCGCATCGGTATCGTGGGGATCGCTATCGTGCTGCTGGCAGGCACATTGTTGCTGGCCCGGGTCAAGTCACCACCAAGGCAACAAGTCCAAGTCTCCGAATAGCGTGCAGCACCGCACAGGGAGATGGGACGGCGGAACATATTCGCCCGGCCGCGAGTTGAACCAATCGGGTGTGGGAAACGTCAGGGATTTAGACGGAGGTTGTGCTCATGGCTGATCGTTCACTAAAGGGCACCGGTCTCGGGGCCAAAAGCTTTGAAGACGAGGCAGGTGTTGAGTTCGCGGCTCGTCAGGAGGTCGGCTACGACTGCCCTCGCGACCACCACTTCAGCCTGGTGTTCGCAGCGGAAGCGGACATTCCCTCGGTGTGGGAATGCCCTCGGTGCGGCGCTGAGTCGCTGCGTTCCGACGGCGAGCGGCCTGAGCTGAAGGAAGAGAAGCCAGCGCGTACGCATTGGGACATGCTGCGTGAACGGCGCTCCATCGCCGAGCTCGAGGACTTGCTGACCGAGCGGTTGAACCAGCTCCGGTCCGGCGAGCTGGGCTCCACAGCATTGTCAAGGAACACACGACCGAAGAAGACCGCGTGAGCGTCTAGGAACTCAACAAGCCTGGGCCGCCTTCTCGTCTGGTGCTGCTGTCCCCGATCAGCGGCGCCAACTCGAGATGGCGGCCCTTTCATAGGGAGCTGCTCGCGCATCGCGCGCGTGGTTCCGCCTACTTCGTCGTCGCTCGCAGAGGAAGAACGCCTCTGCTCCCTTCTCCTCAGCACGGCGGGCGCGCGATTACCGACGCTCGCAGCTGGGATTGGGAGCTGCTCGCGCAATGTTTGATTGCTCGCTGCGCTCGCGAGGACGCGCATGGTTCCGCCTACCCGACTAGGAGCGAGGTTCCTCCGGGCGCCCTGATGGGGACGGCTCCTCGATCTCTCCAGCGATGATGGTCGGCTCTTCCGCCCTGTGCCGGGGAGCTGGAGGCGACTCGACAGTTTCGCCCTCGATGAGGTTCTCACGGTCCAATCGCGCCCGCATCACCGGAATCCCTAGCCGGTTGATCCGGCGTGCCACGAAGAAGGCGATCATTTTGCGAGCGAGCGGCCGAGTCCAGCGCAGCAGGAACAGGAAACCAATGATGTCGGTCAGAAAGCCGGGCAGCACCAGCAGAACACCGCCGACAAGGATCAGCGCAGCGTCGGCGAGCTCGCCAGTTGGCACCTTGCCCTTGGTAAAGGCATCGTTCAGCGCCTTCCAGGCGCGGGAGCCCTCGTGGCGCATCAGGAGGACGCCGATGACTGCCTGCAGGACGAGGATGAGCACTGTCGGCAGTAGTCCCAGCTGTTGGCCGACTTGCACCAGTAGCCAGACCTCGAGGATCGGGATTGCGACCAGCAGCACCGCCAACAAGGCCAATGGCCATCCATGACGAAGCCTCATGAGGTCAGAACTTTCCGCTTCTTTACGAGCCCGCGCAACTGATTTGCGCGGTGGGCTACCCCCCATATGGTGGTCAACGCGAGCGCCTCGAGGACGATTCGCTTGCTCATCTTCGAGTCGCCGTACTCTCGTTCGATGAAGGTGATCGGCACCTCGACTACCCGAAATCCCGCTTTCAACGCTCGCCAGGCGAGATCGACTTGGAAGCAGTAGCCCGCCGAGGCGACATTGTCCAGTCCCAGCCCGAGCAGTGTCTTACGGCGAAAGGCACGGAATCCGCCGGTTGCGTCGCGTAGCGGGATACCGAGCATGATTCGGGTCCAGAGGTTCCCGCCGCGCGACAGCACTTCACGGGACTTCGGCCAGTTGAGCACCTCGCCACCTTCGACCCAGCGCGATCCGAGAACAAGATCAGCATCGGTGAGCGCGTTCAGCAGCCCGGGGAGCTGCTCCGGCTGATGTGACCCATCGGCGTCCATTTCGACCAAGACCTCGAAGCCGTCGTTGAGGCCCCACTCAAAACCAGCCAGGTACGCGGCGCCGAGGCCTTCCTTGCCGAGCCGGTGCAGGACATGCACGTGGTCATCAGCGCTCGCGATGTCGTCGGCCAGCTTGCCCGTGCCGTCGGGCGAATTGTCATCGGCGATCAGGATGTGAGCGTCCGGAACTGCCTTACGCGTCCGGCTGATGATGCGTGCGATGTTCTCCAACTCGTTGTAGGTCGGGATGATCACCAGAGTCGGTCCGAGCGTGGCGGAGATCGCTGCCTCGCCTTCCATCTCGTTCTGGCTCGTTTCCGGGGGCGTCGGTTGGCTCAACGGGAGTCTCTTTCTCGGTTGTCTCCGTGGAACTGGAGCTCTGCTCCAGTTTTGCTCCACGAGATCGGTGGGTTGGACGCAACAGAGCGGCAAGGCAGGCCAGCAACGCTGCTAGCGCCACACCCCTTTCCAGCCAGGGGGCGACTCGGATGGCCGGCGTCAGGGCGCTCCGCAAAGGCATCTCGACGACCATGCTCTGTGCTGTGAACTCCTGAGTGCGGGTGGCGACCAATCCATCTCGAGTGATGAAACCAGAGATGCTGTTCGTCGTGGCTACCGCGATCTCTCTGCGGCTCTCCATGGCGCGCGCTCGGGTGATGGCGAACTGCTGCTCGATCTGGCCGGTGCCGCCGTAAGTCGCGTTGTTGCTCTGCACCATCGATATCTGTGCGCCACCGATCAGAGCCTGATACATCGTTCTGTCATAGGCGAGCTCGAAGCAGATGGCATCGCCAATCTTGATCGGGCGCCCGTCCACCGTGACGTCGAGAACGCCTGGATGCGCCCCGGGCACTGACTGGGCGCCAACCTGCTCCAACAACGGGATGAGCGGCAGCAGCTGGGCACGGAAGGGAATCCACTCACCGAACGGCACGAGGTTCTGCTTGTCGTACCGGGCGGTGGCGCCGCGATCCGGGTCCCACCACAGTGCTGCAGTCTGGCGCTCCTCGACACCCGGTCCTTGCATCACTGCGCCGACAAGGATGGGGCGATCAGCCACGTCCGCGGCGGCCTCCACCGTCAGCTTGGTGAGCGGGTCGGCAGTCGGGTCGATGTCGGTGGAATTCTCCGGCCAGAGCAGGAAATCCGGCTCCGGAACCTCGCCCAGTCGTGCTCTGGTCATCAACTGAATCGTCTCGGACAAGTGGTTGTTGGTGACCGATCGAGCACGACCCATGGCCTCAATGCCGCGGCCCGGGATGTTCCCCTGCACGATCCCGACCCGTACGCTGCCGGCTGGGGTGACCGCGGGCTCGACCTGGTAGAGCCGCAAGGCTGACCCAAGCAGGACCAGGCTGACGGCTATTACGGCGGCGATCACTAGGTGGCTTCGTCGCGCCGGCCTCCCCCGTCGCGCTGTCCACAGCGTGAGGACGATCCAAGCAACGAGCTGGCCGAGCAGCGCTACAACAAAGGACACCCCCGCTACTCCGATGACCGGGAAAAAACCCGCCAGCGGTGTGTCGACGACCGCGTACCCGATCCGGGTCCAGCCGAAGCCCCCGAACGGTATCCGCGAGTACGTGTACTCGATAAGCACCCAACAGCAGGCGGCTGCCAGCGGCCACCAACGCAGCCGGCTGACCAGGGTCAGGGCCAGTCCTAGGAGGCCGAAGTACAGCGCCAGGAAAATGATCAGCAGCGCGGCGATCCACGTTCCCAGAACATGCACCCAGCTGACGGCAAGTGTCAGCATGATCAGACCAAACAGGTAGCCAAGCCCGACGGCGACAAGCGGCCGCACGCCACGGACGGCGAGCGTGAATGCGGGAATGCCAACCAGGAGCAGCGGCCACAGGCCATATGGCTGCCAGCTCAGTCCCAGCGCTACGCCCGCAAGCAGCACGACCACGACGCGGAGTGGCAGCGGCACAGGATTCGGCTGGGTGGTTGGCGCCTCGACCGCGTCCGAGCGCGTCACTGACGCGAGGGACCGAGACACGGACCGAGCCTACCTAACCTCAAACCTCTCCGATTGGTAGATCAGCCGGCCCCCCGAGATCGTCGCCACGCAAGTCGGCAAGGCACCGGCATCTAACCGCGGCAGGGGCGCAGGACCTTCCAGACCGTCATCTCCGACGTCCCACACCGCAAGATTGGCCACAGCTCCGACCCGTATGGTGCCCGCGTTGTCCGCGAAAGCTGCCCAGTGGCCACCCCTGGTTGCGGCGTCAAAGGCCGATGCGACACTCAACCGCTCGGCGGGTTGCCAATGCTGCACCGCGGCCCGCACGGTCGCCCAGCCGGTGAGCGGGGTCACCGGGGAGTCCGTGCCGAACGCGAGCGGAACGCCGCTGCGCTGGAGAGTGCCCAAACGGTTCATGGCTTGAGCGCGGCTGGGGCCGAGACGTTGCTCGTACAGCTCCCCCGGCTTACCCCAGGCCGCGTCGAAAGCTGGCTGCATGCTGGCCACCACACGCAGCTCGGCCAGGGTTGCGATATCGGCCTCGGAGATCATCTCCACGTGCTCCAAGCGGTGCCGGGCGGCGCGGATAGGTCGGATCCCAAGCGTCGCCGCGGCCTGGCGCAGGCCGGACACCGCAGCCGCCACCGCGTCGTCGCCGATGCAGTGAAAGCCAGCTTGCAATCCAGCCCGAGTACACGCGATCACGTGATCGGCGATCTGCTGTTCGGATAAGTAACGGGCGCCACAGGTCTCGGCATCGGCGTACGGCTCACACAGTGATGCGGTACGCGAGCCGATGGCGCCGTCGACACAGAGATCACCCGCCAGCCCTGCCACGCCGACTCGCTGCGCCCACTCGATGGTCGGCTCAGTGGCAAGCTCGCCCCAATAACTTGCGACGCCCATGCCAAGCTCGGTTGCCGCCTCTCGGACTCGAGTGAGGTCCTCGATCGGTCCCAAGTGCGGGCCTCCCAGTTCATGCACAGTAGCCACACCCTGCGCCGCTGCCGCCCGGAGCGCCGCGCGGGCGGCCGATCGACGCTGCTGGTCAGTGAAGAGCTGGTCCAGGCTGCCGCGGCATAGATGGTGAGCTTCGCGAGTGAGCAGGCCGTCCGGGCGATACCCGATCGCCTTCGAGACATCGGGAAGTTGATCAAGAAGAGTCGATGAGACAACTGCCGAGTGCACATCGACACGCGACAGGTAGACCGCGACGCCGCCAGCCGCCCGGTCGAGCTCGGTTCGGGTCGGCGGCATCGGCTCCGGCCAGGCTCGTTCGTCCCAGCCGTGGCCGATGATGACCTGCGCATCCGGATGATGCCGGGCGTAGGTTGCGACCCGCTGCACAGCATCGTCCCGGCTCCTGACATCGTGCAGGCCGAGGCCCGCCATCACCTGGCCAGTCTGGATGAGGTGTGCATGGGCATCCACGAAGGCGGGTGTGAGCAGCCGACCGCGAAGATCAATTTCGGTTTGCCCCGCGACTAGCCGGCGAGCCGCCTCATCGCTGCCGACATGGCTGATCAAGTCCCCGTCGATCACGACGGCAGTCGCCCCTGGGTGGTCAGGAGCGTAGACGCCTCCCCCGACAAGGATCACGAGTCAGTCCGGGATAAGTCTTTGGATCAGATCTGAGGGCGGTCCTCGAACGGAATCGAAAGGACCGTCGTAGTGGCAGTGGACACTTTAGCCTCTGATCGAATACGCGCCAGCGTGGACTCCAGATGTTGCATCGTAGGAGCTTGAACCTTCAGCAGATAATTCGCTTCTCCGGCCACGGAATAGCAGGAAACAATCTCCTCGATGCCCTGCAAACGCTCCGGCGCGTCATCCGGCTGGCTCGGATCAAAGGGCTTGATCGAGACGAACGCGGTCACCAGCAGACCTAACTCAGCAGCGTCGAGAATTGCGGTATAGCCCTTGATCACGCCCCGCTGTTCAAGGCGTCGAACTCTTTGCTGCGCAGCGGAAGTGGACAGTCCTGTCTCCTTGCCGATGTCTGTGTAGGACATCCGGCCGTCGCGCGCGAGCAGCGAGAGAATACGACGGTCGAGCTTCTCCATGGTGGCTATCGTGCCAGTATTCGGATGTGCGCTCACGCAAAATTATGCT
>JBKPTR010000179.1:0-6462 GCA_046735615.1 Actinomycetota bacterium | reverse complement strand
CTCGCGAATGGTGTAGTCGTCCTCGCTGCGCGCGTCGTCGAGCTCCCGACGCTGGACGTAGATCGGCGTGCCGGCGAAGAGGTGGTTGCCGCCGCAGTGGTCGAAGTGCAGGTGTGTGTTGACGACGATGTCGATGCCGGCGAGATCGAAGTCCTGCTTGCTGAGTGGACGGAGGCGGGGATCGAGGTCGGCCACCGCCGGGTGTAACTCCGTCATGCCGGTGTCGACCAGCACACGCGCATCGGGATGGTCGATGACGTGCACGTAGACCGGCATCCGCTCGCCCTCGGCGAGCAGGTCGGCAACGAGGACCGGCGTGATGGTCGGCGGCGTGACCTCGCTTACCGCTCCCTCGCGGGTACGCGGAGTGGTGATGGAGGCTGGGGGAGTGTTGGTCACGGTGCTCATGAGTTCAGTGTCCTGGTCAGGGTGGCCTCCGGTAAGGTCCAGTTCCATGGCCATTCAGTGGACCGGTTTGAGCCCGGATGTGCTGATACCGCTAAACCGGAGATCAATCGGGCCGTCACCGTGCACCTGGTACGCGATATGGACGGCGTCAGCAGTCCGTGCGTAGCGGGTCTGCGGGATCACGGCGCAAGTCTCCCGCCGCCCCCTCGGTGCGGGCAACCCCGACAGCAGGCGATGGCGCCACAGGGAGTGCTGCTGTCCTTGGGCGCGGCCCCGATCTGGGAAACCAGTGGTTCAGGGCCGCCTCGCTCTCGGACAGGCTTCGCAGCAATCGCACCGCATGGAGAACGAGCCGAATCTGGAGCCAAACGTAAGGTACCGGCCGTCTCAGCAGGCCTACGGCCAAACGCGTAGGGATGGTGACCGGCTTACGGAGCGACTGGCCTGCCAGCGTCAACCTCGCCTTACCGTCGGGTCACTGAGACGGTGACCACATCGACACCCAGAGCAGCTCGAAGATGAGATGGCTATCGTCAGGAAGACTGGGTGAAACCGTCAGGAAGACTGGGTGCAACTTCCCGCTTGTCAACTACCTATCGGTAGCTCCCCGTGGACGAGCCTGAGTGCTAACTCGTCGATCATGTTGCGCTCGTACGGCCAGATCTGCTTCTTCATTCCGGTCGCGCTCATCGCCAAGCCGATCCCCGGCAAGCCCATTGGGCAGAACTACACCAAGTAATGTCCCGCTGGCTCGAGGTGAGGACAGTATTGGCGCCTCACCCCTAGGGCCGCCATAGTCCAGCAACCTCGAGGAGTTCCTCCGATGCGCAAGGCGTTTGCCGCGCTGGCGACCCTGCTCCTGCTGATCGTCATCGCGCAGTTCTTCTTCGCCGCAACCGGTGCGTTCAGCACCGCACCCAACGACGAGTCCTTCCGGATGCATCACGCGTTGGGGTACGTCATCTTCCTCGTGCCCGTGGTGATGGTTGTGGTCGCCGCGCTGGCCCGGATGCCGGGACAGTTCATCGGCATGGCTGCCCTGATCTCCGGTCTGACCGCCGTCCAGGTCCTCATCGCGGTCGTGGCCAGAGCGTTCGGCGAAAGCACCACCGCTGGCCAGCTCGTCTTCGGCCTGCACTCGGTTAACGGCCTGGCCATGCTGGCGGTGGCCGGGATGATCGTCCGCGAGGCGAGGGCGCTGTCGAGGTCCGCGGCGCCGGGCGGCTCGGCGCCGACGATAATGCCGGCGCGTCCGGACCGGTAGCGGCACCGGCTCCTCCAGCGGTGTCGTAACAACTGAGCAATCGATCTCCGGGACCATGTTCGCTCGACGGTCATAGCCGGCGCCAGATCGGCAGCCCTGCCCGCGTCGAGCCGCCGGGCCTGGCGTGGAGACCGTCGTCGAACCCACTGCGGTTTCAGTCGAGCGGCCGGTGGTAGAGCCTGCGCCACAGATCCTTCGGCTGCCGGGGTGCAGCGCTGGGTGGACCGGCACGGCCTGATCTCCTTAGGCGGGTTTCGGTATCGGGTGCCGATCGTGCTGGCCGGGGAGCCGGTGGAGGCGGTCGCCGCGGATCATCTGGTGCGGATCTTCCACCGTGAGTGTCGGCCTATCGCTTCTTGGTCGTTGCTGCCCATCCAGCCGTCGTCTAGTCCGTGCGGAACTCAATCTCGTAAGGACTTACCGCCCGGCGTGAACCAGGACCTCAGCTGAGTCGGAGCTCAATTCGGATCTGACCTGTCGGCGTTACTCGGGTCGGTTGTCGGCTGTATCGCCGATTCGGTAGGGCGTAGTGACTCCCTCATACATCAGGTGAGCCACCATGCCATCCGCGGCGTGCTTGAGATGGTGGCAGTGGTCGAGCCAGATGCCGGGATTTGTGGCCATGAAAGCGATGTCGTACGTCTCGTTGTCAAGCACATTCAGCGAGTCGACCCACCACGGGCTGCCCGTGGCGGCGACGCCGTTGCGGGCGAGCACCACAGCGTGGTGTCCGTGCAGGTGCATGGGATGCACCTCGCCGCTGTGGTTGTCGATATGCATGGTCACGATGTCACCCTCGCGGACCACATACATCGGCACATGCGGATAGAGATGCCCGTTTATCGACCACCAGAGCCCCGGCCGGCCACGAACAAAGCCCGGTCGACGCCCGATCGAGTATTCGAAACGCCGATCTGGGTTCGCTGGGTCGAAGCTCAGCGCCGTCGGACTTCCGTAGCCCAACAGATCGAGGGTGGTTGCCGGTTGCGGCGGAGCCGCTGGAGCTTCGGCACCCAGAATGACGGCGGTGCCTTTGGACACCTGCACGCGTACGCCCCTCCCGTCACCTGGCATGGTGATGCCAAGATCAACACGGCCACCTGCCGTAACCGTCACCGAGCGGTCAGTCACATCGGTCGGGACGTTGACCTCGTAGCCATCGGTCGCGAGCACGCGGAACGGCGTGTCGGCCCAGGTCTCGATCGGGCCGTTGTCAGTGTTGATGACGCGAATCCGCACCCGCTGCCCGGGCTTGGCCGGCGCTCGCAGATCGCCGGCAGTGCCATTGATCGTCTTCATGCCGGCGTAGGTGTGCGCGGTCGCGATCACGTCAACAGGCTCGCTGTTGCGGGTTTTGGGCAGCACAATGAGGGTTCCGAAGAGGCCGCCGATGACCTGCGGATTGGAGACTTGGTGGGAGTGATACCAATACGTCCCGATCTGATTGGCGACGAAGCGATAGGTGAACTCCTCGCCGATCGGCACCTCGTCTTGGGTAACACCCGCCACCCCATCCATAGCGGCGGATACGTCGTATCCATGCCAGTGCAAGGTGATGCCCGCCTTCACCGAGGCGTTGCGGAGGTGCACCTCGACCAGTTGGCCTTGGCGGGCGGTGATCGTCGGGCCGGGTGAGGTGCCGTTGACGGTGTAACCAGCCACCGACCGTCCACCGATGGCAAGATTCTGCTGGTCGGCAACAAGATCCACACGTACGTCGACCTTGCGGGTGCTGTCCCCCACAAGGTCGGTGATCGACCGATCTGTCGTGCCATGGCCATGACCATTGACAGGACCCCCTCCATAGTCGAGGGTGCCCATGCCCATCACGGAATAGCTGCTGCCCACCAGGCTGGACTGCCACAGCCAGGCGAGTGGCGCGAGGACTGCAACCGTGGCCACGATCGAGACCACGAGACGTGCGCGCGTGGAGCGACTTGCCATAGGGCGTCGCCGTCAGGCCACGGTCGCTGGCACCGGCTCCTCAACGGCGGCCGGCTTGCGCGCCTGCATCGCTGCCCTCACAGCGACTCCGAAGAGAGCAAATGCGACCACACCATGCACCGCACCGATCACGGCGAACAGATGCGACAAGGTGCCAAGGGCGATCTGAACGACGGTCCACATCAAGACCATGAGCGCCCACCTGACACCCCGCGGAATCTTGGCGAAGAACGCGGTGATCAGCAGCGCTAGCGCCAACAGCAAAACGATGCCACCGTTCAGGGCATGGAAGACCAATGCCGCGGTGCCGGGCACGCTGGACTCGAGCGCTGCTTTGTCGAGCGTGCCGCCGTTGTCGATCCAGCTCTGTTGTGCGAAGACCGCATAGCCGATGGCGGCCGCCTGGACCGCTACCAGTGCCGCGATGGCATAGGCAAGTACCCGGTAAGCCGTTTTCATGGTTTCCTTTCTGGCTCGGTTCCGATATCTGGCTATGACCGGTGGCCAGCCTCCGGTCGGCGGGTTCGAGCGTTACCGGGCGTCCGCGGATGCCTGGGGCGCCGAGCCTGCGAGCGGAGTGGTGTCGAGGTATCTGACCTCGTACACCCGCTCCGCGAATTTCCAGCCGTCCGGGGTGCGTTGGTAGCGGTCGTGATAGATGGCGTAGTTCAGCTGCGATGTGCCGTCGCGGAAGCGCACGAGTTCTGAGATGTAGGCGCGGCCGACTGCGGTGTCGCCCTGAAGCTGGATGGTGCCCGGGTGGGTGTTTTGCACGAAGCAGTCCAAGAGTCCCTGTAGCCGCTCGGCTCGGGCGCGGATGTCTTCTTTGGTGGCCTCCTCGTTGATGTGGGGGATCCGTACCACGCCATCCTCGGTGAACAGCGATGCGGCGCGGTCGTAGTCGCGCATCATCCCCGCGTCGGTGAACTCGCCGCGCAGCGCTTCGATCTCGACACGATCAGCAATGGCCTGAAGGTCCATCATCCGTCTCCTTCTTATCTTTGGTGCGGTACCTACAGAACCGGCAAAACGCTAGGGCGCCGCCGGTGATGCACGACAGTGCCGCGCGCTAGCCCGACGATGGGCTTGTCCGTGAGGCCGGGTGAGGCGTCGCTCCGTCGGCCACGGTGAGTGCTGAGTAGACGGCCGGGAAGCCCGTGCGCCAGGTCGGATAGCGCAGCGTCCAGCCCAGCTCGCCCTTAGCCTTGGCATTGGAGGCGCCGCGCCCTTCTGTTCCCATCATCACCACGGCTCCTCCGGCGACCAGCCGCGCGAGCCAGGTCGGAAAGCGCAGTGGCGGCATAGCATTCAGGGCCTGGGCAAGCGCGGGCAGCCATTCCCGCACCGGCGCGGGCTCGTCGTCGACGATGTTGTAGATCGCCGGCCCGTCGTGCTGGAGCGCGAGTACGGTCGCCGCAGCGGCGTCGTCGAGGTGGATCCAGGAGGAGAAGCCGCCGCCGTCGCCGATGATCGGGAACTGCCGCTTGCGCACAGGCTCGATTAGGCCGTCGTTCGCGGCCCCGTAGAAGATGCCGTAGCGGAGCGCGATCCCGCCGGCAGCGATGACGGCGTCGTCGAGGTGGTTCATTGCCGCTTTGGCCTCGACCGCGCCTGCCACCGGCTTGGTGTCGAGCGGGTCGTCTTCGGTCTTGACCGGCCCGCCGTTCCGCGCGTACCTGAGGTTGGCGTTGCTCTGGGCGACGAACCGGCGCACGCCCGCCTCACGCCCGGCGGCCAGCAGCGCGTCGGTGCCCTTCGTCCGCAGCTGGTTGGTCTTGGCGAACACCTTGTCGAACTTGCGGCTGAGCTTCAGGTTCGCCAAGGCGGTCGCCTGGTGCACGATCGCCTCGGGCTCGCTCACCAGCACGGCCTTACGCACTGCCTGCACGTCGAGCAGATCGAGCATCACCGGCCTCGCGCCCAGCGTCCGCAGCAGCTCTGCGCTTGTCGGCGAGTGGTAGGTGCCGATCACTTCGTGGCCAGCATCGATCAACTGGGGAACAAGCCGGCTGCCAAGTGCGCCGCTCGCTCCGGCGACGAAAACCCGCATCGTGTCCTTCCTTCCATCCTTTTTTGGTCACATTCCGCGGATTACGCGGGTCTACTTCTATGACACGCTGCGCGTGAGGAATGTGACATGGATCAGCAGGAATGGCTCGCTCGGCAGTTCGAGGATCACCGGCCGCATTTGCGGGCGGTTGCCTACCGGATGCTCGGCTCGCTCAGCGAGGCTGACGACGCAGTCCAGGACGCCTGGCTGCGGCTCAGCCGTACAGATACGAGCGAGGTCGAGAACCTCAGCGGCTGGCTGACGACGGTAGTCGCACGGGTGGCGCTTAACATGCTCCGGGCACGCAGCACAAGGCGCGAGCAGCCACTCGACGTGCACGTTCCCGACCCGATCATCGACCCCGCCGACGGCAGCAATCCCGAGCACGAGGCGCTGCTTGCCGACTCGGTCGGTCTTGCATTGCTGGTCGTGCTCGAGACGCTGACCCCGGCCGAACGATTGGCCTTCGTCCTGCACGACATGTTCGCGGTGCCGTTCGAGGAGATCGCCCCGATCGTGGAGCGCTCACCCGAGGCGACCCGCCAGCTCGCCAGCCGCGCGCGCCGCCGCGTCCGCGGTGCCGACCCGGTTCCAGACGCCGACCTAACCGCCCAGTGGGAGGTCGTCGAGGCGTTCCTCGCAGCGGCCCGGGAGGGTGACTTCGATGCGCTCGTCGCCGTTCTCGACCCCGACGTCGTGCTCAGAGCCGACGGCGGCCTGACCGGCCTATCGCGGCACGTCCGGGGTGCGGAGACTGTCGCCAGCCAGGCCTTGCTCTGGTCCCGGGTCGACCCGA
>JBKPTR010000178.1:0-14863 GCA_046735615.1 Actinomycetota bacterium | reverse complement strand
GCCGCCATCCCCGCGGTCGGCCTGTTCGTCGGGATGCTGCAGATGCCGGAGTCTCCGCGCTGGCTGATCTCGAAGAACCGCCACGACGAGGCTCTTGAGGTCCTCATGCAGGTCCGGTCCGAGGAGCGCGCCCGCGCCGAGATGGAGGAGGTCGAGTTCCTGCATGAGGAAGAGGAACAGGCGAAGATGGGGGGCTGGAAGGACCTCCAGTTGCCCTGGGTCCGCCGGCTCTTTATCGCCGGTATCGGTGTGGCCATCGCGCAGCAGTGCACTGGCATCAACTCGATCATGTATTACGGGACCCAGGTGCTGACCGTGGCAGGCTTCTCGGCCAGCGCGGCGCTCATCGCCAACGTCGCCAACGGCGTGCTGGCTGTCATCGGTTCAACCATCTGCCTGTTCTGGTTGATGGACCGGGTGCCGCGGCGCAAGCTCATCATCGGCGGCTTCATCGCCACTACAACGGCCCACGCGCTGATCGTGATCACCTCGTTCCTGCTGCCGGACGGCATCACCAAGGCGTTCGTGGTCCTCATCTTCATGGTGCTCTTCGTCTTCTGCATGCAGCTGGCCCTGAACATCCCGGTGTGGGTCATCATCTCCGAGATTTTCCCGCTGGACATCCGCGGCCTCGGGATGGGCGTGAGCGTGCTGTGCCTATGGGTGACCAACGCGATCATCGCGTTTGCCTTCCCGATCCTCGTCGAGACCATCCAGATCCAGGGCGCCTTCCTGGTCTTCGTCGTCCTCGGACTGATCGCGATCGCCTTCCTGACGAAGTTCCTTCCTGAGACAAGAGGTCGTTCCCTGGAGCAACTGGAGGAGGCGTTCGCCGCCGGCAACTTCCGCTGATCGCTCGTCGGTTGCTTTCTCCTGACCCGCGGGCAGGCAGGAACGTCAATGACGGGAGTGTCGTCGACACCACCCCGACGAATGACACTCCCGTCCGAATTCGTGACGGCACAGGTCGCGCACCCAGCAACTTGTCACGCAGTATTGTATCTGGTCTGTATCTGGCCTTGACATTATGTCTTAACAAAGTTAGGCTAGGTTATGCCACTGGTTCGTATTGATCTTCAGAGGGGTCGGACGGCGGAGGAACTCCGCAGACTGGCCGACACCGTTCAAGACGTCATGCTCGATGTCTTTGCAGCGCCGCCGCGCGATCGATATCAAATCATCACCGAGCACGACAAGGGTCAAATCATCGCCCAGGACACTGGCCTCGGTTTCGATCGCACGGACGGCATTGTGATCATTCAGATCTTCCAGCAGGGCAGATCGAATGAGCAGAAGGTTGCCGCCTACGCCGAGCTGGCCAAGCGGTTAGAGGCGGAATGCGGCGTACGGCCGGAGGATTTGATCATTTCGGTGATGTCGAACAGGCATGCCGACTGGTCGTTCGGTCTGGGCCAAGCCCAATTCATGGACGGCACGTTGCACTCGCCAATTTAGGCCATTATGCCCATTTGTCTGTACAAAGAATTGACACCACGAACTGAGGCCAATACGGTGCTTCGAGAGCCACTATGCGGCGCGATCTTGATCTCAAAGGAGAGCCATGAGTAGCGATCCTCACGACCGTCCGGATGCACAGGTTGAGCCGCTGGAGGTGTTGACCTTCGGTCGCAGCGGCGTCGACATCTATCCATTGCAGGTTGGCGTTGGGCTTGAGGACGTACAGACATTCGGGAAGTACTTGGGTGGGACTACGGCCAACGTTGCCGTGGCGGCAGCCCGCCTCGGCCGAAGAGCCGCGATCATCACCGGCGTGGGCGATGACCCGTTCGGCCGGTATGTACGCAAGGCACTCCGGGAGCTGAACGTCGATGATCGTTTTGTCGTGACCAACACCGAATACGCCACGCCGGTGACGTTCTGCGAGATCTTCCCGCCGGACAATTTCCCCCTCTGGTTTTACCGGAAGCCCACAGCGCCAGATATGCAGGTCAAACCGTCGGACATTGACTTTGATGCGGTGCGGGCTACCCGGCTGATGTGGCTGTCGGTCACCGGGCTCAGCGAGGAGCCGAGCCGTGAGTCGCACTTCGCTGTCCTCGAAGCACGGGCTCGTAAGCAGTTCACCGTGCTTGACCTGGATTACCGTCCGATGTTTTGGGAAACCCCGGCACACGCGACCGAGCAGGTGCAGCGGGCTCTGCCACAGGTCACGGTGGCGGTAGGTAATCGCGAGGAGTGTGAGGTCGCGGTTGAAGAAACCGAACCGGAGAAGGCCGCAGATGCGCTCCTCGCCGCTGGCGTCGAGCTGGCGATCGTGAAGCAGGGCCCGAAAGGGGTGCTGGCCAAGACCAGGAACGAACGGGTTGAGTCTCCACCCATCCCGATTCGCCCACTGAACGGCCTTGGCGCTGGCGACTCGTTTGGTGGGTCGTTGTGTCACGGGCTGCTGGCGGGTTGGCCGCTGCAGAAGGTACTGCAACACGCCAACGCGGCTGGCGCGATCGTGGCCTCCAGACTTGAGTGCTCGACCGCGATGCCGACCGAAGCCGAGATCGAGACGCTGCTTGCCGGTGGCGATCCCAATGAGCATCTCGCCGACTCGCTCGCCGTTCACTTCGCGACTCCGGGTGCCGCCCGATGAGCACCGTAACCGACGCCACGTCGGGAACCGAGTTCGCGGGCTCGATCAGTGAGCTCAACGATATCCGCAGCCGTGATCCGCAACGGATCAAGCGGCTACTGGCGGCTCGCCGCAAGCGGCAGCTGTTCGGACCCGACGGCAAGCTGATGATCATCGCGTGTGATCATCCGGCACGTGGCGCCCTGAGTGCGGCGGGCAGGGCTAGCGCGATGGCCAGCCGAACCGACCTCCTTGATCGGCTGGTGATCGCGGTGACCCGACCAGGCGTGGATGGGCTGCTCGCTACAGCCGACATCGCCGAGGACCTGCTCATGCTCGGTGTCTTGGAAGAGAAGCTGATGTTTGCCTCGATGAACCGTGGTGGCCTGCAGGGCTCAGTCTTCGAGATGGATGATCGCAACACCGGTTACGACGTCCGCGGCACGGTCGATGCGGGGTTCGAGGGTGCGAAGATGCTGCTGCGGATCGATCTTGAGGACCCCGGCACCGTCGCCACGCTGGAGCGGTGCGGTCAGGCGATCACCGAGCTCAATCGGGCCGAGTTGATCGCCATGGTGGAGCCGTTCATGTCCAGTCGCTTCGGCGGCAAGATCGTCAACGACCTGTCTCCAGACGCGGTGATCAAGTCAGTGCACATCGCGCAAGGGCTGGGAGCCTCCAGCGCATACACCTGGATGAAGCTTCCTGTGGTCCACGAGATGGAACGGGTGATGGATGCGACAACGTTCCCGACCTTGCTGCTTGGCGGCGATCCCGACAGTGCGCCTGACGAGACGTACGCCGCGTGGCAGGCGGCGCTAGCGCTGCCCTCTGTCCGCGGTCTTGTCGTCGGTCGCACCATGCTCTACCCAGCCGACGACGATGTCGCGAAGGCAGTCGACACGGCTGTCTCACTCGTTCGATAACGACCATGGAGTCGCGCTATTTGTTGCGGTACGGCGTTGCCGGGTCCGACATGTACGAAGTGGACGTGACTCCAGAGTCTGCGGGCTGGGGTTACTCGTCCCTGAAGATCATCTCCCTTGAGGCGGGCGGCAGCCACAGCTTCCAGACCGGTTCTGACGAGGTGATCGTGCTGCCGCTCAACGGGTCGGTAGCCGTCGAGGTCGACGACGCGCGATGCGAGCTCGATGGCCGGCCATCGGTCTTCGATGGGCCAACTGATCTCGTCTACGTTGGCCCTGGGCAAGCGGTGACCTTGCGATCAACAGCCGGCGGCCGGTTCGCACTGTGTGGCGCACGTGCCCAGTCGGCGCTGCCGCTGCGCTATCTGGCGGCATCGCAGGTGCCGGTCGAGATGCGTGGTGCCGGCCAGTCCAGCCGCCAGGTACGCAACTTCGGCACACCGGGATCGCTGGAGGCAGCCAAGATCATCGCCTGCGAGGTGATCACCCCGGCCGGCAATTGGTCCTCTTATCCGGCGCATAAGCATGACGAGACGACTGGGACCGAGTCGGAGCTGGAAGAGATCTACTACTTCGAGATTGCCGCCGGGCCTAACGGCCAACCAGGTTTTGGGTTCATGCGGACTTCCTCCTCGCCAGGTCGTGAGATTGAGGTGCTCGAGGAGGTCCATGATCGCGACACGGTGCTGGTGCCGTACGGCTGGCATGGCCCATGCGTCGCGGCGCCCGGCTTCGACATGTATTACTTGAATGTGATGGCCGGGCCGGGTGTCGAGCGAGTCTGGAAGATCACCGACCATCCTGACCACGCATGGGTGCGCGATACCTGGGAAACGCAGTCCGTCGACCCGAGACTTATTCCGCAAACCGTCCAGGAGGGTTGACATGCCAGACACGATTCAGCTCACCGTGGCGCAAGCGCTGGTGAAGTTCCTCGGAGTCCAGTACTCCGAGGCCGACGGCGAAGAGCAGAGGCTCTTCGCCGGCTGCTTTGGGATTTTCGGGCATGGAAACGTCGCCGGTATCGGCCAGGCGTTGCTTCAGGCCGAGCTCGAAGAGCCTGAGACATTGCGCTACATCCTGGGCCGCAACGAGCAGGCCATGGTCCACACTGCCGTCGCATACGCCCGGATGAAGAACCGGCTACAGACCTACGCGGTCTCAACCAGCGTTGGCCCTGGCGCGACCAACCTGCTGACCGGCGCAGCCTTGGCCACTATCAATCGGCTGCCAGTGCTACTGCTGCCCGCCGATACCTTTGCCGACCGCAGCGCCTCGCCGCTGTTGCAGGAGCTGGAGCTCCCAGACTCGGGCGATGTCACGGTGAACGATGCCTTCCGGCCGGTGTCGAGGTACTTTGACCGGATCTGGCGGCCCGAGCAGCTGCCAGCCGCGCTGCTCGCGGCAATGCGAGTGTTGACCGACCCGGCCGAGACCGGTGCGGTCACGCTGTGTTTCCCGCAGGACGTACAGGCGGAGGCGTACGACTGGCCAACCGCCTTGTTCGAGAAGCGGGTGTGGCACGTGGCGCGGCCGCTACCGGAGCGATCCGCGCTGGAGGCCGCCGCAGCGATCATCAGGTCGGCGGAGCAGCCGCTCATCGTGGCTGGGGGTGGCGTCACCTATTCCCGGGCGCAGGATGCGTTGGCGGCCTTCTGCGAGGCGACGGGCATTCCCGTCGGCCAGAGCCAAGCTGGCAAGGGCACCTTGGTTTACGACCACCCACAGTGCCTCGGTGCCATCGGCTCGACAGGCACTACAGCGGCCAACGCGATCGCGCGAGAAGCCGACGTGGTGATCGGCATCGGCACCCGCTACTCCGATTTCACTACCGCGAGCCGGACCGCCTTCCAGAACCCGGATGTGCGGTTTGTCAACATCAATGTCGCGGGGCTGGATGCGATCAAGCATGTAGGATTCGCCATCCAAGCCGACGCCCGCGAGACCCTGGATGCCCTACTGCCGCTGCTCGACGGCTATCGAGTTGACGAAAGCTATGTCGCAAAGTACGGCGAGTTGAACGCCACTTGGGAGGAAACCGTCCAGAAGGCCTATGTGCCTGCCACTCCTAATGCGGGCGCTGACGGCCTACCGACCCAGAACGAGGTGATCGGCATGGTGAACGAGCTGTCCGATCCGCGCGATGTTGTTGTCTGCGCCGCTGGCTCGATGCCTGGTGACCTGCACAAGCTATGGCGGACTCGTGATCCGAAGGGCTACCACGTGGAGTACGGGTACTCCTGCATGGGCTATGAGGTCGCCGGCGGGCTCGGGGTCCGGCTTGCCTGTCCGGACCGCGATGTTTTCGTCATGGTCGGCGACGGCTCGTATCTGATGATGGCGACCGAGCTGGTCACGGCAGTCCAGGAGGGCATCAAGATCATCACGGTCCTGGTGCAGAATCATGGCTACGCTTCCATCGGCTCACTTTCTGAGATGCTGGGCTCGCAGCGCTTCGGGACTAAATATCGCTATCGGAACCCAGAAACCGGCCGGCTGGATGGTGACAAGCTGCCTGTTGATCTTGCCGCCAACGCCGCAAGCCTCGGCGTCGAGGTGATCAAGACCGTTACAGCCGGTGAGTTCGCCGAAGCGATCAAGGCCGCGAAGGCTGCCGATCACAGCGTCGTGGTCTACGTCGAGACCGACCCGCTGATCGGCGCTCCGGACTCAGAGTCGTGGTGGGACGTGCCCGTTAGCGAGATATCGACCCTTGACTCCACGCAACAAGCACGGAAGACCTACGACGAGCACAAGGCCACCCAGAGGCTTTTCCTGTAAGGAGGTTATGTGTCCATCATCACGATCGGTACCGCACCAGACTCGTGGGGAGTCTGGTTTCCCAGCGATCCCGAACAGGTCCCTCCCGATGTATTCCTGCGCGAGGTCGCCGAGGCGGGGTACGAGTGGATTGAGCTCGGCCCGTACGGCTATCTACCGAAGGATGCGGGCGAGTTAAAAGATCAGCTCGACGCGCATGGGCTCGACGTGCTTGCAGGGACTGTCTTCGAGCACATGCACCGCCCAGACTCATGGGATGACGTGTGGACACAGGTGACCAACGTGGCGGCGCTGACTCGAGCCGTCGGCGGGAAGCACATCGTAGTGATCCCCGAGGTGTGGCGACATCACAAGACCGGGGAGCCTGTGGAGAACCGTGAGCTCACCGCACAGCAGTGGAAACAGAAGACCACCGGCCTGGACGAGCTTGGGCGTCGAATCCTCGAGGAGTATGGCCTGCATGTGCAGTTCCATTCCCACGCTGACAGCCACGTCGGCTATCAGCCGGACATCGAGCGGCTCCTGGAGTCGACCAATCCAGAGTGGGTGAACCTCTGCTTCGACACGGGCCATATCGCCTACTACGGCGGCGACTGCATCGAGCTGATCAAGAAGTATCCCGATCGCATCGGCTACCTGCATCTCAAGCAGATCAATCCTCAGGTCGTTGCGCAGGTGCTCGATAAGGATCTCTCGTTCCCCGAAGCCGTGCGTATGGGCGCCATGATTGAGCCGCCGTTGGGTGTTCCCGAGATGCCTCCGTTGCTGGACGCGGTGTCGGCTTTGGGCCGTGACATCGAGGGGATCATCGAACACGACCTCTATCCGTGTCCGCCGGAGCTCCCCCTGCCAATTGCCAAGCGGACCAAGGACTATCTCAGTTCCTGCAGTGGAGCGATCATCGAGTTTGGGAGGAACCAGTGAGTGATGACTTGAGAATTGCCGTTCTCGGCGTTGGCATGATGGGCGCCTTCCATGTGGACGCGCTGAGCAAGCGCGTCCGGGGAGCCCAGGTCACCGTCGTCAATGACTCCCTCGCGGATAAGGCGGCCGACGTGGCAGGGAAAGTAGGGGCGCGCGTCGAGGCGGATCCGATCGCCGCCATTACCGATCCTGACGTGGATGCGGTGCTCATCGCCAGCCCTGGTGCCGCCCACGCGGAACAGCTCAATGCATGCCTTGACCGGGGTGTCCCCGTATTGTGTGAGAAACCGCTGACCACAGACATCGGCTCCGCCTATGCGATCGTGCAAAAGGAAAAGGCTCTCGGCAAGCAACTCGTCCAGGTCGGATTCATGCGGCGCTTCGACCCTGAGTACGCGGCACTGCGGAAGTTGATCTCCGACGGCGGGCTCGGCAAGCCACTCATAGTCCATTGCGTCCACCGCAATCCGGCGGTCGGTGATCATTTCACATCCGAATTCATGATCAGGGACTCTGTGGTGCATGAGGTCGACTCAGTGCGGTACCTGCTCGGAGAGGAGCTCACCAGTGTCGAGGTGATCAAGGGTGCCGCCACCGGTAGTGCGCCGCACGGCACTCACGACCCTATGTTAGTGGTCTTCGAAACCGAGTCGGGTGCGATTGTCACTGACGAGATCTTTGTCAGGACCGGTGTGGCGTACGAGGTGCGGACGGAGGTCGTAGGCGAGGAGGGCAGCGCCTTCATCGGCCTTGACCAGAATCTGCAGCTCAAGTCCACCGACGGTCGGTGGGGCGGCACGATGACGCCGAGCTTCGTGGAACGCTTCGGCCTGGCGTACGACGTCGAGCTGCAGCGCTGGGTGGATGCGGCGAAGGCCGGAACCATTGACGGCCCGAGTGCCTGGGATGGGTATGCGGCCGTTGCGGTTTGTGAGGCCGGCGTTCAGGCGCTCCGAAGTGGGGTGAAGTTCCATGTCCATCTCGCTGGGGGTGCCCTTGCAGCCATTGAGCCGGAGGAGCCACACGCCGGTATTCAGGCGCCCGATCTGGAAGGAGCGTGGCCGTGAGGCTCGCCCTCGACCCTCAGATGTTCTTCTCGAGCAGCTCGGTCTATGAGCTGCCCGACATCGTGGCCAGTCTTGGCTATGACTGGATGGAGCTGTCGCCCAAGGCAGACTTCGTTCCGTTCTTCAAGTACCCGCGAATCGACGATGCGGGAGTCAGGAGACTTAAGAAGCTCGCCAGTGACGCCGGCGTCGGCATAGCATCGGTGCTCCCGGTGCTGCGTTGGTCCGGCCCGGATGAGGACCAGCGACAGGCTGCCGTACGCGCCTGGAGGCGGGTCATCCAGATCGCTGTCGACCTTGGTGTTGAGGTGATCAACTCTGAGTTCAACGGCAGGCCGGAGGCACCAGAGACAGCCGAGGCGCAGTTCTTGAAGTCCATGGACGAGTTGTTGCCGATCTTCGAGAGGGAAGGTCTGCAGCTGATCCTCGAGCCGCACCCGGACGACTTCATCGAAGACGGGCTGGAGGCGGTGAACATGATCCGGGGCCTGAACAAGGAGTGGATCGGCTTCCTGTATTGCACTCCACACGCATTCCACCAGGGCCACGATCCAGCAACCATCATCGAGGCAGCCGGTGACAAGGTCCGCTATGTCCACCTGGCTGACGCGTGGAACCATCTGACATCGAGCGGACTGCGCTACATCTCCAACCCGCCCGGCAATCCTGCCCGGGTGCACCAGCACATGGAAATGGGCATGGGCGAAGTCGACTACGACGCAGTCTTCGCTGCGCTCGCCGCCGTTGAGTTTGACGGAGTGATGAGCAGCTGCGTTTTTGGGTGGGAGGAAGACGCGCGTGGTGTGTCAGAACGCCAGCGTGACAAGGCGCTCGGGCTGGTCGGCAAGCACTTCGGCACTGATGCGGTGCAGCAGGTCCGGTCGAGCAAGATCACGAACTGATCATGATTATCCAACAGCACCCCAGCGGCACCATCAGATAGGAAACACACCATGGCAACGACTCTTTACCACTGGAAGTCCGGCGAGATCTTCGAGGGCAGCAGCGGGCGCTTCTCCGACGTCACCAACCCGGCCACCGGGGAGGTGACGGCACAGCTGGCGCTGGCATCAGAGGACGACGTCAACGAGGTCGTCGCCGCGGCCTCGGCGGCGTTTCCGCGGTGGCGGGACCTGTCGCTGACCAGACGCACTCAGATCCTGTTCCGTTTCCGTGAGCTGCTGAACGCAGAGAAAAAGGAGCTGGCGGCGATCATTACCTCCGAGCACGGCAAGGTGCTCTCCGACGCGTTTGGCGAGGTCAGCCGAGGTCAAGAGGTCGTCGAGTTCGCATGCGGTATCCCGCATCTGATCAAAGGCGAATTCACCGAGAACGCCTCCACCAAGGTCGACGTGCACTCCACCCGGCAGCCGCTGGGAGTCGCCGGCATTATTTCCCCGTTCAACTTCCCAGCCATGGTGCCGATGTGGTTCTTCCCGATCGCCATCGCTGCTGGCAACACCGTGGTGCTGAAGCCGAGCGAAAAGGTGCCGACAGCGGCACTGTGGGTAGCCGAGCTGTGGAAGGAGGCTGGGCTTCCCGACGGCGTGTTCAACGTGCTGAACGGCGACAAGGTCGCGGTGGATGGCTTACTGACGCATCCGGATGTGCAGTCGATCTCCTTTGTGGGATCAACTCCGATCGCCCGGTATGTCTATGAGACCGGGACGACCCACGGCAAACGCGTGCAGGCTCTGGGCGGTGCGAAGAATCACATGCTGGTGCTGCCGGACGCCGATCTCGATCTTGCCGCCGACCAGGCCGTAAACGCCGGCTACGGTTCCGCAGGCGAACGGTGCATGGCAATCTCGGCGGTGTTGGCAGTGGGCGATATCGGTGACGAGCTCGTGTCGAAGATCAAAGAGCGGACTGTCGGACTGCGGACGGGTGACGGCACGAGAGGCTGCGACATGGGGCCGCTGGTGACCGCACAGGCCCAAGAGCGAGTATCCGGCTATATCGACGCCGGCGAAGCAGCCGGCGCGGAGCTGGTCGTTGACGGGCGTCAGCCGAATGTGGATGCCGATGGCGACGGGTTCTTCGTCGGCCCGACGCTGTTCGATCATGTGACGACCGACATGAGCATCTACACCGATGAGATCTTCGGACCGGTGCTGTCGGTGGTCCGAGTAAACAGCTACGAAGAAGGCGTGAAGTTGATCAACGACAATCCATACGGAAACGGGACGGCGATCTTCACCAACGACGGGGGCGCTGCCCGGCAGTTCCAGTACGAGGTCAAGGTCGGCATGATCGGCATCAACGTGCCGGTTCCCGTGCCGATGGCATACTACTCCTTCGGTGGCTGGAAGAACTCGCTGTTCGGCGACACCCACGCCCACGGCGTCGATGGCCTGCACTTCTTCACCCGCGGCAAGGTGATCACCTCACGCTGGCTGGATCCGAGCCACGGTGGTCTGAACCTCGGCTTCCCGCAGAACGCCTAGGGTGGGACGAGGTAGTCAACAGCTGAACGCGCGTCGTGTTGGTAGTGGTTCGTCGGCGCATCGGTAGCGTTCGGCGGTGGGCAGCGTCCAGTCAACGCCGTCCTGATCTCGGAGGGCGGCACGCCAGGCGGAGGTTTTGCCCCGGTGATGCCGTCGGCAGAATGGATCGAGGTTCGATCCGGAGGTCGCGCCCCGCGGAACCGGCTCGTGATGATCAAGGTCGCAGCGGTCGGCGGGCACGGTGCAGGTTGGGAATTGGCAGGTGCCGGCGCGGATCTTGATTGCTTGGGCGAGCCGTGCTGAGGGGTAGCGGCCGAGTTCGGTTGTGTCGAGCAGCCGACCGCCATTGTCGGTGAGCAGCCGAGTGAACAGCACCTCATCGCGGCTGTTCGGATCGAGGGCTTCGGCTATCTGTTCCCGCAAGATTTCGCCTGGTACGAAGCGCGACCGTTCGGCCAGCTCACCAGGCGCGTTACCGGCGCCAAGCAGGCTGGCGAGTGGCACAACTACTCCTATCCGCAGTTTTCGGGGACGCCTCACACGCCTTGGTGTTCGACTTGGAAGCACCTGGGTCGCTGCATCGACGGGTTCGCCGATCGACTCACCATTCCCGTCGATGCGTTGCAGTTGGGTGCCAAGCAACTCGCCGGTCTCAGGGTCAATGTTCTCCACTTCAAGCCAATCAGACTCATCGGCTGCTTATCGTCGTTTTCTTCGTCCGGTTGGTCGAAGGCCAGCCGACCCAGCAGCAGATCGGCGAACAGGTCGGAGCGGCGTTGCTGCTCAGTTCGGACATCTTCGGCGCCGAGGCTGCGCGCCGTCGCGGCGAGGACTCGGTCGATAGCTGCAGCGTCGGCAGCAGACACCTCCCCGGTGACATAGCCGATGCCGTCGGCGCCTTGGATGACCGTGACGCGACGCTCGGCCAATGCCCGGCGATGCCGCTCCTCAAAGGCTCGGGGCTCGAGTTGCACAATCAGCCAGAGCAGCCACACGGTCAACTGTTTCGCCGACCTGGTCTGCGCCGCCTGGACCGCCTGGCCATCGATGGCAGCCAAAGTGTCGGATTCGGTAACCCGACGCGCCACGCGATCGATCACCCGGACTTGCTCAACATCCAGGTCGCCGCACCGAAACGCCTCCCACACAGTGGGCAAGTCAGCGGCGAGCCGCCGGGACCGGGCCACCAGGCAGCGTACGGAATAGGCTGCTCGCGCAGCATCAGCGCGCTCATCGGCCACAAACTCGCCCGGCTTGGCCCGCTTCCACCTTCCGGAACCCGAACCAAAGGCGGCCGCAGTGTCTTCGGCGATGCGGCTATCGGCGTAGCGCACCGCCACCTCCGCCAGCCGAGCCAGCGCAGCCGCCGCCTCACGTCGAGCGTCCTTCACAGCGTCGCAGAGCGTAGAACTATCGGCTTGGTCGTCCCCCGTCATGAAGTTCATGCTCCCAGCCGGCACTGACACTTTCGAACGTGTGAGCAAATTTGCTCCTAAAGACCTTGATGAAATCGAGCTCCTTGATGCTTCTGGCATGCAACCGCCAAGATGATCGGGGCGAATACCCATTGAGTGACCGCGGCGAAGCCGGTAGGGAGGCTGAATGGCAAAGCAGGTGCTCGTTACAGGTGCCTCCGGCTTTGTAGGCTCGCACCTGGCCGAGGCGCTGGAAAAGGGGGGCCACTCGGTCTTCGCGATGACTCGACATCCTGATACATACGCCGGCGCTGGGAAGCCGATTTTCGGCGACGTCTACGAACCCGACAGTCTCCGGTCGGTACTCGCTGAGGTCGACGCCGCCTATTACCTGGTGCACTCGCTGGCGCGGCAGGACTTTGTAGAGAAAGACGCGGAGGCTGCTCGGTCATTCGGAACCGCAGCCGCCGAGGCAGGTCTTGAGCGATTGATCTATCTCGGTGGTCTTGGCCAGGATGGTGCGGACCTGTCGGCGCATCTGAGGTCAAGGCGCGAGGTCGAACACCTCCTGGCGGCCGACGGCGTACCGGTCACGGTGCTGCGGGCGGCAATCATCATTGGACACGGCAGCATTTCGTGGGAGATCACCCGGCAGCTCGTCGCTCACCTCCCCGCGATGGTTGTTCCTAAATGGGCGACTACTCGCACACAGCCGATTGCCCTGTCTGACGTTATTCGCTACCTGGTCGAGGTGCTTGAGCCGGAGACGGCCAAAGGACGGATCTTCGAGATCGGCGGACTCGACGTGCTGACTTACGCCGAGATGATGCGGCGGGTCGCCCGCCTGCACCATCACCGCCCATTGCCCATGCTTGGCGTGCCGCTGCTGACTCCCCGGTTGTCTTCCTATTGGTTGTCACTGGTCACGGATGTCGACACGGCAACCGCCCGCAATCTCGTGGACTCGATGAGCAACGAGGTGGTGGTCACCGACAACTCCATAGCCGAGATTGTTCCGGGAATGCCTATGGGCTATGACGACGCGGTTCGAGAGGCATTCCGGCAGCGAGCCGCCTCCCGAGCGAAGTCGTGAACATCAGCCCACCAAGGCGGATGATCGGGCGAGCGATCGGCATCGTCCGTCCGGTATTGATCGACAAGGTTGACCGAGATCATCGGCAGCCCGACGCGGCGTTCCTGCGACGCCGCATCGTCGTTGCAATCACGCTGGCCGTCGGCGCCACCCTTTTGGGCCTTTCATTCTCGGTACGGCAGGGAGATCCAGCCTTCTACCCGCTGACCTTCGGTCTGGCGGCAACATGGATGCTCGGCAGTCTGCTGTCCGGCCCGCTGCACCTGGGACACATCCTGCTCGGTGGCACACTGCGGCGTCCGATCATCACACCCATCGCAGTGGGGTTGTTGTTGGCCGCGCTGTTCGTGCTCGGCGCCCTCATTGTTCGTACGATTCCCACGCTCGCCAGGCTCGCTGAAGATGTGCTTGGTTACGCCCGACTCGGAAATCTCTGGATCATTTTCATGATCACACTCGTCAACGGCATCGCTGAGGAGTGCTTTTTTCGTGGCGCTCTCTACGCCGCCATTGGCGTATGGCACCCGGTGTTGATTTCCACGGTCCTCTATGCGTTGGCAACCATTGCAGGTGGCAATCCTGTGCTCGTCTTCGCTGCTGTTGTCCTCGGCGCAGTCGTGGCCCTGCAGCGCCGGGCGTCTGGCGGCATACTCGCGCCCATCCTCACCCACATCACGTGGTCGCTCGGCATGCTTTTCGTGCTGCCGCCGATTTTCGCCAGTGCGGCGTAGCGCCCAACTCAGGTCGGCGCCATGACGATGATCAGCTGACGCGCTCGCTGTCGGCGATTCGGGCGAACTGGTCGGCGTCCCCACCCACCACGACGACTGTTGATCCGTTGGTGACCAGCGCGGTCACTACACCGTCACGGCATGTGGCCCACGGATCGCCGGCTCGGACCAGCCGGCGCGCCGGAGGACCATTGACGTTGACCAGGTCTGCTTGAGTCAGGGTTCGCTCGCTGTCCACCCAGGCGATCGCATCGGGCTCCGGTGGGTAGCCGACGTACTTATCCGCATGACTGCGCACCTCGATCGCGTAGTCGCGAACGCCGTTCGGCAGCGGCTCACTGAATCCAAAGCCCAACGGGTGCAGCGCGCAGGCGAAGATGTCATGTCCTGAATAGCCCTGCCAGCTGCGCCCTGTCACCACTGCAGCTGGCAGAGTCGGATTGTCGAGGTCAACAACCAGGCCAACCTGCCAGCAAGCGAGCTGCCACACCGCAGTGAGCCAGTGGCCGGGAGCCTCCATAGCGAGCGGCATGCTGATCACGTCGCTCGCGTCGGCACCGACATCGTCCTGCAGCAAGTTGGAGGTCTTGTCCACCCAGTTGCTGAAGCTCGTCGCCGAAAGTTCGGTGCGCGCACCCGAGTCGAGATCGTAAAAGGTGAGCAGCGGCGCGGATCCGTTGGTCCGGACGCGCCGCCGCAGTCGCTCGGCGAGGAGTGCAGTCATGGCGCCAGCGTAAGAGCACGAACGCGCCAGCGCTCCACGCCGGACGCCGCTACCCTTTCCGCATGCGTTACGTGCTGATCATGGCTGGTGGGTCAGGCAAGCGGCTCTGGCCGCTGTCCCGGCAAGACATGCCCAAACAGCTGTTGCGCGTGGTCGGCGGCAAGAGCCTGCTCA
>JBKPTR010000177.1:0-8344 GCA_046735615.1 Actinomycetota bacterium | reverse complement strand
CTCGTGGTCGAAGGTCACCACATCGCACCTGGCGGCAAAGCTCCGCACGGTCGCCGGATCTGTGTAGTCGCCGACCGTGACGTCATGCACCACAGTTGCCGCTGAGGTGTCGGAAGCCTCGGCGAGCAGCCGGACGTTGATTCCCAGGCCGATGGATGCGGCGTGCATCATCCGGGCAAGCTGCCCACCGCCGATGATGCCCACAGTGAAGGTCCGCCCACTGGTCACTCGCGGAAGCGTACCGCTCACTGCAGCCTGAAGATCACCGAACGCTGCACGATGAAGTTGACGGTGGTGGCGACCCCTTGGGCGATGACGAAGGCAATGATCTGAACGGTGAGCCTGCTCAGACCCTGTGAAGTGAACACGGTGAAGAGCACGCTGAACAGGCCGACCTGCAAAGCGAATGTCACCGCGTACAAGACCACGACTGCGATGAATCTGCGTGTCGAGGGCGAGGCCCGGAAGGTCCAGCGCCGGTTGATCAGATACGCGGTTGTGGTGCCGGCGATGAAGGAGATCGCCTTGGCCGGTGTATGGCCAAGGCCCAGCGCCATCAAGATCACCAGTAGCCCGAAGTCAACGATTGCCGAGAAACCGCCGGTAATGATGAATCGGGTGAGCTGGGCAGACAGAGGCAGGGCACTCTCACGCTCGTCGACCGGCAGCTCGACCGGCTGCGGGAACTGGTGAGGATGTTCGGTCATCGACCGTTCTCCCGCCAGCTTGGCCAGCGCGGAGCTCGCCGCTGGTTGAAAGCCTCAATGCCCTCCACACGATCGGCTGAGAATGCCGCCTCCTCCCACGCTCGGCTCTCGATCTCCAGGCCATTGGCCAGATCGACGTCGACGCCCTGGCGAAGCGCGCGCTTGGCCGCGCGCAAGCTGATCGGGGACTTGGCGGCGATCTCCTTCGCGAGCTCATTGGCGCTGTCGCGGGCTGCGCCTTCCGGAACGAGCCGGTCGGCAAGCCCAATGCGCAGCGCTTCGTCGGCAGCGACACTGCGCCCGGTGAATACCAGATCGGCCGCGCTGTTCAGTCCCATCCGGCGAGGCAACAGTTGGGTACCGCCGCCGCCCGGAACCAGGCCCAGACCTACTTCCGGGAGCCCGAAGACAGCGCTGGTCGATGCGATGATCAAGTCGCAGCACAGCGCAACCTCGCAGCCGCCGCCCAGTGCGAATCCGTCCACGGCGGCAATCATCGGTACGGGCAGCTCGAGCAGCGCCGTAAAGGTCTCCCTGACCACCTGCCGTTGCCGGCGAAGATCGTCATTGTCAAAGTTGCGACGTTCTTTGAGATCAGCCCCTACGCAGAAAGCCCGATCGAGCGCACTCGAGATGATCACGACACTGACCTGATCATCGGCGGCGAGCTCGGTCGCGGCGCTGCTCAGCCGCCGCAGTTGGTCGGTGGACAAGGCGTTCATGGCCTCCGGGCGGTTCATGATCACCTCGACAACATGCGCCGAGGGTCGCCCGATCTCGACGGTCATGAGCGAGGAACTGGCGGGTTCTGAGTACCCTCTGGACCGAACAGCAGCTGAGTGATCTCCCGACTTACGTGCTCAACATCAGGCACATCCCGCAGCACGACCATGCCGTCCTCGGCGGCGGTCTGGACGATGAGGGAGCCACAACCGAGTATCCGATCCATCAGGCTGCGCTCGTAGGAGACCTCATTGATCCTGTTCAGCGGGAGGTCCTTACCGACCTTGTTGAGGATGCCGCTGCGGGTGATCAGCCGCCGGTTGGTGATCGTGTACGTGGTGGTGCGCCAACGCAGGAACGGCAGCAGCACCAACCAGATGGCTAGCACGACACCGAGTACGGCGATTGCGAGTTGTCCGATGGGCCGAGCCTCGCGTGGGATCAAGGCCGCTCCGACGCCGACCGCGGCAGCGATCAGGACGAAAGCCAGCGCGGGCAGAATCATCGCCTTGATGTGTGTCCTGGTATGGATGACCACGTGCTCGTCGGCACCAAGCAGCTTCTGAGGAAGAGCCACGTCTTCAATGCTGACACAAGCGCACTATGCACTATGACGAGCTGTTCGCTCCGACGACTGCAGGAGCTTGCGCACCTGGCATCGATGAACGCATCCACCTGGCAACGCAAGCGACGAAGGAGTCGGACGTGCGAACAGCTTGTCAGAGTGCCAATCCAAAACTGTGCACTAGGACAATTCAAGCGGGACTAGGACTGGAGATGAATGACGTCGCCGGCACCGTAGACGGCCGATCCTGAGTTGGTTCGCACGACGAGCCGGCCGTCCTCATCGATGCGGTCGGCGATGCCTTCCACGCTCCGCTCCGCGCTTAGCTGCACCCGAACCTGACGACCGATCGTGTCGCAACGCTCGATGTAGGAGGCGGTCAGCGAGGCGTCACTGCCGGCCTGCGCCTCCCATCGGCCATACAGCAGTTCAAATGCGGCCAGCACAGTGGCGATAACCGCGGTACGCGGTGGTTGCGCATCTCCGAGCTCTCGGGCGGCGATCGCAAGTGACGTAGCAGTCGGCACCGGGAGTTCTTCCTCCGCGAGGCCGACATTGATCCCAATACCCACCACGCACGCCGGACCCTCGGAGGTGTCGACTCGCTCGGAGAGAATGCCGCAGAACTTGCGGCCGTTAACCAGGACGTCGTTGGGCCACTTGAGCACCGCTGGCAGGTTGGCCGCGCGGCGCACACCGTCGGCGACCGCGAGACCTGCCAACAATGACAACCAGGTCCAGCGGCTCGGATCGATATCGTTCGGTCGCACGAGTATAGACATGGCGATGCCGGATCCCGGTGGAGCGGTCCAGGTCCGGCCCTGCCTGCCCCGACCGGCTGACTGATAGTCCGTGATCAGCACTGTGCCCGGCACTTCACCGTGGCGAGCCCTCAAGGCCAGATCGGCGTTCGTTGAGCCGGTCTCTGCCACCAAGTCGACCTTCTGCCACAGACCACCCGGCCGAATGAGCTCTTGCTTGAGTTCGGCGAGGTCGATCACGTCATCGGTCGGCATACCGGGACATTAGCTTTTTGGCGCTTCTCCCACACGTCGCGCTGGAAGCTGACGTCGTCGTCGCTCTTCGCGAAGCGCGAATGGTCAGGGGCCTGCCGCGAGTCTCGTACCGCGCTTCGCTCATCGTTCCTCCGATCGTCAGCGGCGCGACTCCGATGCTCGAAGCGCAATGCCGCGTGGAGCTTCGTAACTGGTTAGAGTCACCAGTCATGGATCGCACGATTCCAGCTCCGGACATTCACACCACCGCCGGAAAGCTGGCCGACCTGGACCGCCGGATGGAGGAGGCGGTTCATGCCGGACCGGCGTCAGCAGTCGAGAAGCAGCACGCCAAGGGTAAGAAGACCGCCCGAGAGCGGGTCACGATGTTGCTGGATCCAGACTCTTTCACCGAGTTGGACGAGTTTGCCCGGCATCGCTCAACCTCATTCGGCATGGAGAAGCGCCGACCCTACGGCGATGGTGTCGTCACCGGCTTCGGCACGATTGACGGACGGCCGGTTTGCGTGTTCAGCCAGGACGTGACCGTTTTCGGGGGCAGCCTCGGCCAGGTGTACGGCGAGAAGATCGTCAAGATCATTGACTTCGCGTTGAAGACGGGTTGTCCGATCATCGGCCTCAACGAGGGCGGGGGCGCCCGGATCC
This sequence comes from Actinomycetota bacterium, assembly GCA_046735615.1. Lineage (GTDB taxonomy): Bacteria > Actinomycetota > Actinomycetes > Propionibacteriales > Propionibacteriaceae > Microlunatus. Next base: position 4,688 of record JBKPTR010000177.1, on the reverse strand, counting down.
AAGAGGGTGTCGTCTCGCTCGGCCTCTACGGAGAGATCTTCCGCCGTAACACGCACGCCTCCGGTGTGATACCGCAAATCTCGTTGATCATGGGCGCCGCTGCCGGGGGTCATGTCTATTCTCCGGCGCTGACTGACTTCGTGATCATGGTGGATCAGACCTCGCAGATGTTCATCACCGGTCCTGATGTGATCAAGACCGTGACCGGCGAAGATGTGTCGATGGAAGATCTGGGCGGGGGGCGCACGCACAACACCAGGTCCGGAAACGCCCACTACCTCGCCGCAAACGAGGAAGACGCGATCTCATTCGTACGAACGCTGATCGGCTTCTTGCCGCAGAACAACCTCGAGGACCCGCCGATCTTCGACGTGGAGAATGAGCTCGTACCAAATGACGGGGATCGTGATCTTGATTCGCTGATCCCCGACTCTCCTAACCAGCCATACGATATGCATGAGGTCATCTCGCGAGTTCTTGACGACGCCGACTTCCTCGAGGTTCACGCGCTCTTCGCACCCAACGTGGTGGTCGGTTTTGGCCGCATCGATGGACGCAGCGTGGGAGTGGTGGCCAATCAGCCGCTCCACTTCGCGGGATGCCTGGATATAGATGCTTCAGAGAAAGCAGCACGTTTTGTCCGGACCTGCGATGCGTTCAACATTCCAGTGATCACTTTCGTTGACGTGCCGGGTTTCCTGCCGGGTACGGATCAGGAATGGAACGGCATCATTCGGCGCGGAGCAAAGTTGATCTACGCTTATGCGGAGGCAACGGTGCCGTTGGTTACCGTGATCATTCGTAAGGCCTACGGTGGGGCGTACGACGTGATGGGATCCAAGCATCTCGGCGCAGATCTGAACTTGGCGTGGCCGACGGCACAGATCGCAGTTATGGGAGCACAAGGAGCGGTGAACATCTTGTATCGCAAGGAACTTGCGGCAAGCGATGATCCTGAGACGCTGCGCACCCGGCTGGTCACCGAATATGAGGACGAACTGGCTAACCCATACCATGCTGCTGAACGTGGCTATGTCGATGCAGTGATCAACCCGCATGAGACTCGCGGAGAGATCACCCGGGTACTGCGGCTGCTGCGCACCAAACGCCAGACCTTGCCTCCGAAGAAGCACGGCAACATCCCACTATGAGCAGAACCGATGATGAGAAGCTGCACTTCTCCGTGGTCAAAGGCTCACCGACGGAGGACGAGCTCGAGGCTGTGATAACTGTTCTCACGACGCGGTTCGCTCGACCGCGCCGGGAGCAGCCGACGCGAGCTCAGACAGGCTGGTCGGCGTACTGGCGATCGGTGCGCAGTCCGATCCAGCCGGGCCCCACTGCCTGGCGAATGTCCGGACGACCGCAATAGTGTCGCTGCCAAGTAATCGGTAATAGCGTCGCCAGAAGTTCCGTACGTACCGAACAGGCGCTGCTCCTGGCAGCTGGCAGAAAGGCTCAACCGTGAGTGCAGTAGAGGACATCCTGGCCGACATTCCGATGGATCAGCTCGCCGCGCAGCTCGGAGTTGACGAGGCCACCGCCGAACAGGCTGCACGTCAAGCAATCCCTGCGCTGCTCGGCGGAATGCAGGCCAACGCCGAAGATCCTGCCGGCGCCAGGTCGTTGGCCGGAGCGCTTGGCGATCATCCCAGCGATTTGATTGACGGCGGAGTCAATCTTGACCAGGTTGACGCCAATGACGGCGGGAAGATCGTCGGCAACATCTTCGGGCCGAATCAAGATCAAGTGGCGCAGACCCTCGGCGGCAATCTCGGCGGCCAAGCTGGCGGCCTTATCCAGCGCCTGCTCCCGATCCTGGCACCGATCGTCCTTGCCTACCTCTCTAAGCGCCTCATGGGTCAGCGCCAAGGCTCCGGCCAGGATGACCCGCTCGGCTCGATCTTGGGTGGCGGTGCCACCGGATCGAGCAACCCACTCAATGATCTGCTGAGCTCAATGCTCGGCGGTGGTACTGCTGGTGCGAGCCAATCGTCTGGCGGGTCCATACTCGACATTCTCGGGGGCCTTCTCGGATCCGGCCGTCGTTGATCAGGCGAGGTCCCCGACATCACAAATCAGCACCCCTCTACGCTGTGGCGCATGTCCGTGAGCCCAGGGGCTGAGCCGGATCCAGAGGACCAGCACTCCAAGCCGAGCATCCGCGAAGTCGACGCCATCGCGGATCGTTACGTCGATGAGTGTGTCGCGCGCTATCCCGAGACCGCGACCTATCTGGGAATTCCCGATCACGACGACTCCTGGAGCGACTACTCCCCTAGTGGCCTAGCGGACCGAATCGCCCATATCCGTCGCACGATCGCCGCGCTGCATGCGGCCGCGCCGCGCGATGAGCGGGAGAACACTGCAAAGGAGGCAATGCTGGAGCGGCTTGGCATGGATGTCGAGCTGTACGACGCCCACATCACAGCCTCCAGGGTGAGTGTGATTGGCGGCCAGGCACAGGAAATCCGAGCCATTTTCGACTTGATGCCGACTGACTCTGAGGATGCCTGGCGCAACATCGACGCCCGGCTTCGGTCGGTCCATCGCCCGCTCGGTCAGGTCCGCGAGACCTTGAGCGCCGAGGCTCGAGAGGGAAACATCTCCGCAGTCCGCCAGATCAATGCGACCATCGAGCAGATCCGGTCCTGGACAGGCGAGATCGGAGAGGACGACTTTTTTGCGACCCTGATTGGCCGAGCGCCCGACGATGAGACGCTGCGATCCAGCCTCAGCGTGGCGGCCGACGAAGCACGTCGGGCGTACTCCGATTTCGCTGATTGGCTGGGTACCTCGCTGGCACCTCTCGCCCCAAGCCTCGACGCCGTCGGCGAGGAGCGGTACGCCCTCGACTCACGGTATTTCCTCGGTGCGGTTATCGACCTCGAGGAGGCTTATCAGTGGGGATTCGAGGAGTTGCATCGGATCCAGGAGGTACAGCGTGCCATTGCGCAAGACCTCGTGGGTGTGCCAGACATCAAGGCGGCGTACGCGGCACTCGACGCCGACCCGGCACGGCGGATCGAGGGTGCCGAAGCGTTCCGCTCTTGGATGCAAGATCTGGCTGACGAGGCGGTCAGCAACCTTGCGGGCAAGCACTTCGACATCCCCGACCCGATCAAGAAGATCGAGTGCTGCATCGCTCCGACCCACGACGGCTCCATCTACTACACCGACCCGGCCGAGGACTTCTCGCGGCCAGGGCAGATGTGGTGGGCCGTGCCGGAGGGGATCGACACCTTCTCGACTTGGAAGGAAGTCACCACCGTCTACCACGAGGGCGTACCGGGTCATCATCTGCAGATTGCACAGAATGCGTACCGGTCTGAGCTGCTCAATCGATGGCAGCGGAAGCTCTTCTTCTGCTCCGGCCACGGGGAAGGGTGGGCGCTCTACGCCGAGCGGTTGATGGACGACCTCGGATACCTGGAGCTGGGCGACCGCATGGGCATGCTTGATGCCCAAGCGTTCCGAACCATTCGGGTGATCATCGACATCGGCATGCATCTGCAGTTGCAGATCCCCAAGATCAATGCGTGGCACTTCCGACCTGGCGAGCGCTGGACACCAGCCGCCGGGTTTGAGTTCATGATGGACAACTGTTCGACCGACGAGCCGACACTGCGCTTCGAACTCAATCGGTATCTCGGCTGGCCGGGACAGGCGCCGGCGTACAAGATCGGTGAGCGGATCTGGTTAGAAGCCCGGGAGGAGGCGCGCAGGCGTCAGGGCGCCGGTTTCGACCTGAGCAAGTTCCATTCCGACGCGTTGAATCTGGGGCCGCTGGGACTTGACCCGCTCCGCACTGCACTCGCTCGGATCTGAGCGCCGGTGGCATCCCAGATCAAGATCGTGCTCGCCTCGGCATCAGATGCCCGACTTCGGACCCTACGCACTGCAGGCCTTGATCCTGAGGTCATCGTGTCCGGAGTCGACGAAGTCTCAGAGCCAGTCAATGGTGTGCGGGAGCTGACCGCAAGGCTCGCCCAACTCAAGGCGGAAGCCGTCAGCGCACGGATCGATCATGGAGCGGGAACTACAGTGGTGATCGGGTGCGACTCGATGCTCGAGCTCGACGGCATGGGCTTTGGCAAGCCGAGAACACCGGCCGAGGCTGTGCGACGCTGGCAACAGATGCGTGGGCGCTTCGGGCTGCTGCACACTGGTCACCATGTGATGCTTCACCAAGCCAAAGCAATCACGTCTCGAACCGCAGTCGCGTCGACCATGGTGCACTTCGCCGAACTCACCGATGAGGAGATAGACGCCTACGTGGCCAGCGATGAGCCCCTCCACGTGGCCGGCGGGTTCACCATTGATGGCCTCGGTGGCCCGTTCGTCACTGGAATCGAAGGTGATCACCACAATGTCGTCGGCCTGAGCCTGCCACTGCTGCGTACCATGCTGGACGAGCTCGGCATCAAGTGGCCGAGCCTGTGGCGCGTTTGATTGCTCCGCTCGCTGCGCTCGCTCCGCGCGGATCGCGCTTTGTAGCCGCCTACTTCGTCGTCGCTCGGGACGAAAAGCATGCCCCCTCGCTCCTTCTCAGCACGGCGGCGCGCGATCCGGGCATTGATTGCTGAAGGGTTGCTGAAGGACAGTTGTCGTCAGCTGGGATTGGCGCCTCACATGTCCAAACTGGAAGCGGCTGAGAGAGGTCCGCGGGTGAGGAGTCCAGGAGGAAC
>JBKPTR010000176.1:0-5871 GCA_046735615.1 Actinomycetota bacterium | reverse complement strand
CGACACTGCGATTCGTGATCTTGAACGGGCTTGCCAGTGCGGAGATCCTCACTGCGCCGGAGGAGGATTTGCTCCGCGCCGCGTACGCTGCCGTTGCACGGTAGGCGCAGCGCACAAAAGGGGTCGACATGATCGAAGCCTGGGGCGAGCTCAACGTCCGCGAAACGTTCGCCGAAGCGGCGCGGACCTTCGTCGATCTGGTGCGGCGTCTTCCTCACGACCGTTGGGACGGCCCGGGACTAGGGGAGTGGGATCTGCGTTCTCTGGTCGGGCATACTTCGCGATCACTGGTGACGGTCGAGGCGTATCTCGGACAGCCCGTCGACACCGAGGAAGTGCCCACCCCTGCGGCGTACTACGTTGCCATTGCTGATCTCGACAACGCGGCCGTAGCGGACCGGGGACGTCAGGCCGGTCAAGCGCTTGGCAAGAATCCCGCCGAGTTTGTCGATGCGCTCGCCCAGCGCGTACTTGCACAACTCGAAACTGCTGGCAATCCGCTGATTCACACCGCAGCAGGGGGTATGCGACTCGAGAATTACCTCTCCACCCGCACTTTCGAACTTGTGGTGCACAGTCTGGACATTGCGGCAGCGGTACCAGACGTGGAACCGCCGGAGTTCAGCGACCAGCTGCTGAGTGAGGTTGCGAGGGTAGCCGCCACCGCTGCGGTGCTGCGTGGGAGTGGCGTTGAGCTGATGCTTGGGCTCACCGGGCGGGCGACTCTCAGCCCCGGTTTCAGCATGGTCTGATCATCTGTCACTAGGGTCTAGACTGGGCCGCTGCCGATCAGCCGGCGGCCTGTAGGGAAGCTCCAGCGTCGGCAAATTGCGCGCCCGACGATCGGAGGAGCGATAAGTGAACATGCTTTTGGTTCGCGAAGAGTGACGACGACGTCGGACTCCAGCGCGCAATGCGTGAGCAGCTAGAAAAGGGAGTGGGCACGGTGGCCTCGACGAATGATCTGAAGAACGGCATGGTCTTGGATCTCGACGGACAGCTCTGGTCCGTCGTGTGGTTTCAGCACCACAAGCCCGGCAAAGGCAACACCGTGGTACGCACCAAGCTGAAGCACGTGCTGTCCGGCAAGGTGGTCGACAAGACCTTCAACGCCGACACCAAAGTGGACACGGCGAACGTCGACCGGCGGGATATGCAGTACCTCTACCACGACGGTGCCGGCTTCGTGTTCATGGACAACAGCACCTACGACCAGATGACGATTGCCGACGAGACGATCGGGGACGCAAGGAACTACCTGCTCGAGGGGCAAGTGGCGACGGTGGCCATTCACGAAGGCAACCCGCTCTACATTGAGTTGCCCGCTTCCGTGGAGCTGGTGGTCACCTACACCGAGCCGGGCCTGCAAGGTGATCGCAGCACTGGCGGCACCAAGCCCGCCACCGTTGAGACTGGCCTGCAGATCCAAGTTCCGCTTTTCCTGACCACCGGGGAGAAGGTCAAGGTCGACACTCGGACGGGTGAGTACCTCAGCCGCGTCGGTAGTTGATCATGACTCGCAGCTCCTCTCGCAGCAAGGCGCGCAAGCGGGCGCTGGACATCTTGTTCGAGTCTGAGCTGCGTGATGTTGACCCGATCACGACCCTGGAGGAGCGTACGGCAGCGGGAGACCCGCCGGTACGCGAGTACACGGCCGAACTCGTCCGCGGCGTGGCGACTCATGCCAGCGACATCGACGAGCGGATCAGCGCCAGCCTGGCCTCCGGCTGGACCCTGCCGCGGATCCCTCGGGTTGATCGCAACGCCCTGCGGATCGCGGTTTACGAGATCGATTACGGCGAGGTACCTGACGCAGTTGCGATCTCCGAAGCGGTCCAGCTCGTGTCCGAATTGTCGACCGATGAGTCGCCGGGATTCGTGAACGGTGTACTCCGGGCAGTCGCAACTTCGAGAGTTGGCGCTAAGCCTTCGGCTTGTCCCGATGTGTCGGGCTAGATTGTGGGGCGATGCACGCCGTAGACGTCGCAACCCATCTGCTCGAGGCCTTCAACGCGGGTGACTTAGGCCGTATGCATGAGCTCCTCGCTCCGGACCTCGTCGCCTGGGTCACGAACGCTGACGGCGAGGCCGACCGCGTCGCCGGCCGTGGCGAGTACCTCAGCCGGATCGCTGCGATGGACCTGCCCGGCGCCCAGTATCGCGTCACGCTCACGCAGTCTCCCGCGGCCGTTGACGAGCATCTCGTGCTTCTCATGGTTGAGATCAGGGCGGAATTCCTGCTCCGGGTGGACGATGATCGAGTCACTGAATGGCGGATGGCCGACGCCAAGCCCGCCGAGAGCGACCAGTTCTGGTCCTGACGCCTACCGCAGCTGCGGTAGAACCTTGGCGCCGAAAGTCTCGATCCAGTCATCTTGCTTCTGTCCGACATGGTGCAGCGCGATCTCATGGAAGCCCAGCTCCGCGTACGCCGCGAGTTGGGCGGTGTGCCAGCCGAGGTCGGAGGAGATGTTCACGACCTCGCGCACCCGCTCGATCGGGACGTCTTGGGAGACCGCATCGAAGGTCGCGACGTTGTCGATGTCCCAGCAGGCCGGCGGCGGGAACACGTTGCTGCGCCACTGTTCGTGGGCGATGGCCTCGGCCTGCGCCTCGTCGGGTGCCCAGCTCAAATGGACCTGCAGGTGCAAAGATCCTCGGCCGCCGGCCGTCCGATAGGCATCGATCATCCTGCGCAGCTGCTCCCGGTCGGCATTGACCGTGATCAGCCCGTCAGCCCAGGCGGCGCACCAGCGGGCCGTCGCCACGCTAACGGCGGCGCCAAGCAGCGGCGGGGGGTCGGGCGGCCGGGTCCACACCCGCGCCCGGTCGACGCGGACCAGCCCGTCGTGCGTCACCTCCTCGCCGCGTAGCAATGCCCGAATGACCTCGACACATTCCCGCAGCCGGTCGTTGCGTACCTGCTTGGACGGCCAGCCGGTACCCGTGATGTGCTCGTTGCTTGCTTCACCGGTGCCAAGTGCCGCCCAAAACCGGCCTGGATACATGGCGCCGAGGGTGCCGATGGCCTGCGCAATCACGGCAGGGTGGTAGCGCTGGCCTGGCGCGTTAACGACTCCGAATGGCAGTGTGGTGGCCTGTAGTGCGGCACCGAGCCACGACCAGGCAAACCCGGAGTGGCCCTGCCGCTCACTCCACGGCGAGAAGTGGTCGGAGGACATGGCTGCATCGAAGCCGGCCTCCTCGGCGCGCTGCACCGCGGCCAGCAGCTCTCTGGGGTGAACCTGCTCATGTGAGGCGTGGAAGCCGAAGGCGGGCATGCAGAACCTGTACCCGTTCACTCAACTTCAAAGCCGCCTGCGTAGTGACGTCAGATGCGTGGTGGAGCTTTAGCGCGAACTCTGACTCTGTACGTCCACTCCACGGGTTGAACGTACCGGGCTCTTCGCTGGGATGAACGCCGCAATGGACGAGCTCTGCGACAACTACACCGACGACCAGCTTGAGATCATTGTGGACTTGTTGCAACGCACCACAGCAGCGGGACGCGTTTCCTCCGCCCGACCTCGGCACCTCATGAGACCCGTGACAACTGGAGCGGAAGATCGACCCGGTCATCACCCCGTGAGGTGGTCGAAGTCCCCTCGGACCCATGCGATGTAGCGGTCGGCGGATCGGCGTGTCCAGCCGGCGGCATCGCCGATGACCTGGCCTCCGAAATTGTCGTAGAGCCGGTCGAAGTCGAGTTGCAACACCCGGTCGGCCACCTTCGCCACAACGGCCGCCGACAACGGGATTTTGTTCGGATAGCTGCGCATGAACGAGACGCAGTGCTCGTCCGGTGTGCAGGCCACGGTGTCACCGCTGAGAACCACCCCGCGGCCGTCAGCTCCCACGAAGTGAACGACAGCGCTGCCGGGGAAGTGGCCGCCGATTCGATGGAGCACTACCCCTGGCAGCACCTCTGTCTTCTCCTCCCAGATTGTGACTGCCGGGTCGTCCCGCAGGAGCCACTCCCGATCGGCCGCCTGCACATAGACCGGAGCGCCGCCGAACCGGTGGGACCATTCGACCTGTACCCCGAACATGTGTGGATGGCTGGCCGCGACCGCAGCCACCCCGCCCAACTGCTGAACCGCACCAACCAAGTCATCGTCGAGGTATCCGTTGGGGTCCCACAACAGATTGCCCGACGTTGTCTGGACCAGCAGTCCACGCTGGCCGATGCCGACAGACGGCTTGATCGTGATGCCATGCAAACCCAGCTCCACTTCGGCAACTGTTCCGCTGTGCCCAGCAGCGGCGAGCTCCTCCAAGGTGGTCCATTGCTGACCGGTGGGTCGCACGTATTGCCGCTCATCGCTGCAAATCGCACAGACAGAAGGTGGCTCATCGAGGTCGGGCTGCTCCACGGCGCATGTACGACAGATTGAGACGGACACGATTCCTCCCTAGGTTGCAGACTGAGCTCCACTCAAGCCTGCCTCCTCCATGACGGGCTGCACCACAGCTCCGTCCACAAGATCACGTAATGTCGCGGGCATGAAGTCTGTCGTCTACTCGCGCACCGGTGACCTATCGGTCCTCCAGCTCGTCGATCGCGATGTCATCGAGCCGGCGCCTGGAGAAGTCCGCGTCCGCATCGTCGTCTCCGGGGTCAACCCAACTGACTGGAAGTCGCGCCTTGGCTCCGGCGATGGTGCGGCGCCGCCGTTCCCTGAGGTAACTCCGAACCAAGATGGCGCAGGTGTCGTCGACGCAGTCGGGGAGGGTGTCGCGGACCTTGCTGTGGGAGATCGCGTCTGGGTGTATCTGGCTGGTCACCAGCGGCCCACCGGCACCGCTCAGGAGTACACCAACCTGCCCGCAGTCCGGGTCGTACGCCTTCCTGAAGGCACGAGCTTCGACGTCGGCGCCAGTCTCGGAGTACCGGCGATGACCGCTCACCGCGCCCTGACAGTGTCGGAGGACGGCCCTGCGCGGCTGCATCCCGGTGCTTTGGCCGGCAAGGTAGTGCTGGTCGCCGGAGGTGCGGGTGCGGTCGGTCACGCCGCCGTACAGCTCGCGCGCTGGGCTGGTGCCACTGTCATCACCACTATCTCCAGCGCGGCTAAAGCTGCGTTGGCGAGATCGGCTGGCGCCCACCATGTCATCAACTACCGCGACGGGGATGCAGCAAACGCCATTGGGAAGGTCGCGCCCGACGGCGTCGACCTTGTGGTCGAGGTCGCGATCGGGGCCAACTCGCAGCTCAACATTGACGTGATCAAGCCGCGTGCATCTATAGCGATTTACGCTAACGACGGCGGCAGGGAGTTCACGCTCCACGTCAGACAGAACATGATCAAGAATGTCCGGTACCAATTTGTGCTGCTCTACACCATTGGCGACGCAGCCCTGGCGGCGGCCGTGGAAGACATCACACTCGCGCTAGGCGACGGAGCGCTGCCTGTCGGAGAAGACGCGGGCTTACCGCTGCACCGGTTCCCGCTCGCCAACACAGCAGATGCACACCAAGCCGTCCAAGACGGCGCAGTCGGAAAAGTACTCATCGACATGCCCTGAGACGCGGGTGGTGGCAAAGCTCCACCGACGCGCGTCGCACTCAGCACAGATCGTCCTCGGCGATAGCTTCGTAATGCCAGCCATCCTGCAATCACCCATCCCAATGAGCGTGAGCACCTCTCCCGCGGCCTCGGCGGCAGGACGCACTCGAGCGCTCGGCTAGCGCTCCTCGATACTGCCGAGGACGGGTTTCAGGTCGACGATCGGCGTTCCGTCGATTGCCTCGAGTCCGGTGACGTGCAGGCGTCGCCCGTCCATGTCGAGGACGCGTACTCGATGCAGGCCGATCGGATTGGGCCTACTCGGGGCTCGGGTGTTGAAGACGCCCTGCTCCGGTCGGCTCAG
>JBKPTR010000175.1:0-8125 GCA_046735615.1 Actinomycetota bacterium | reverse complement strand
CCTCGGCAATCCGCGGCTCCGCGACCACCAGGCCGAACTGCGTACCGTGTTACTCCCCACGCGGCAATTGTGCTCGACCCAGATTGCCGACCGGCTCAGAGCAGAGCCGACGCCTGCTGCGGACAGAATGCGCGCAGCTTCTCGAGGGCCCGCGCCTCGATGCGTCGCACCCGGGTTACTGAGATCCGAAGTACTCGCGCGGTGTCAGCGAACGATTTGGGCTCGCCATCGACAAAGCCGAGTCGGAGCTCCAAAACGTGACGGTCAAGGGCGTCTAAGTGGAAGAGCAGTTCCCGTACCGGCAGCGGCTCGGCGAGGACGGCATCCAGCTCGTCGTGGGCATGCAGGCGCTCCAGGGCGATGCCATCGACAAGCTCCAGCGACCGCGGGCGCTGGTGGGAGAGCAGGCTAACTGTCCAGTCCTCGCTGCGGCCAAGTGCGTCTGCCATCTCTCGAAGCGTCGGAGCGCGACCCAGGCTTTGAGTGAGCTCCGCCTCCAGCCCGTGCGCGGCACGTAGCTGCTCGGCCCGGCTCGTTGGCAGGTTCATCGCTCCGAGATGCTTGGCGGCTGCTGCGCCGACGAACGCACGGATCCAGTACAGGGCATAGGTGGAGAACCGGTAACCACGTGCATGGTCGAATCGCTCAACGGCTGTGATCAGACCGAGGCATCCCTCCTGAAACAGCTCGGCATCTGGAAGCTGGCAACGCGTCGCAAACTGCCGACTGACCATCCCGACAAGACCCAGGTTGGCTTGGATGAACCGCTGCCGGGCCAACGCTCCGTGATCTTCGAGCAGCCTCAGCTCCTGCTCGGTCGCATCGGCAAAGCCCGCCCCCGACAGTCGCGCATCTCTCGCCAGCAAGCCGGCCTCTATGATGCGCTGGAGCTGGACAAGTTCGGCGGGGCTCAGTTGGGGTTCGTTGGGGACATCGTCGTGTGCCTCGATCACGCCCACACTGTGAGGCAACGGCCGCCGCTCGCAACACCTAGTAGCCCGAAATCTGTGGATAACTTGGTTGTGCCCCGTGCCCGCATGATGTGCCCTGAGCCTTCCGGCCCGCATGTTCAATCTTCGGCGCCGATGCTCCTGGTGTGCAGAGCCTGACGACGCGCCTCCAAGACCACAAGCTCGGAGAACATCTGGTTGTACTTGTGCTGAGCCTCCACCGGGTTCGTACGCTGCAGCCGCGACTTGAGCGCTGAGATGGAGCGCATCACGGTCAGCAGCTGGAGTCCGGCCGAGTGTGCGATCAAGAAGCGTTCCGTCACCTCCCCGTGCACCGGGAGCGGCTCGACGGCAAGCGATGCAACCAATGATCTGATCTCAGCGGCGTCGCAGGCCTCCGACACTCGGTGCACCCACTCGGTGTTGGCGCTTACTCCGACACCGCCCAGCTCGGCCCCTGCTTTTTCTACGGCCGCGAACACCGCTGCGTACGCGGGGTGCGTGAAGTCAGCGGTGGTTAGGCCGTCCCAGGCGTCCGGAAAAAGGTTTGGGTGCTGGATCAGCAGCTTGGCCGTCTGACGCTCGGTAGCGAGCAGTCGATCACCAGGGTTGGGCAGCAGCGGCAGCGCCGGGGTGGCCTCCGGCTCGGCTGCAGCCTGGGAATCAGCGGGCACCTGCCTTCTCATCGCGGGCCGGCGCCCGGACCTGGCCGCGGCACGCATCACCTCGGCGCGTACCTCTTCGATGTCCATGCCGAGCAAGCCGGCCAGCTCGCGGGCGTAGCCGGACACCAGCGCGTTGTCTCTGATGCTGGCAACGAGCGGGGCGGCCGACCGCAACGCGGCAAGTCGACCGTCGGCGCGATCAAGATCATGTTGCTTGAGCACGTTGTTCATGACGAAGCGGTACAGCGGCACGCGTCGAGCGACAAGCTCGCGTACGGCCGCCTCTCCACGCTGGAGTCTGAGGTCACAGGGATCGAGGCCGGTCGGCTCGATCGCCACATAGGTTTGAGTGACGAAATTTTGATCACCCGCGAACACCTTCAAGGCCGCCGCCTGACCCGCCTCATCGCCATCGAAGGTGAAGATCACCTCACCATGAAAGGCGTCATGGTTGCCCATCAATCGGCGCAGCAACCGTGCATGATCATCACCGAAGGCGGTACCGCATGAGGCAACTGCCGTGTCGACAGCCGACAGGTGGGCCGCCATTACGTCGGTGTAGCCCTCGACCACGACCGCCTGGCTCTTCTTGCTGATGGGAGTGCGGGCGAATTCCAGCCCGTAGAGAACGTGAGACTTCTTGTACAGAAGCGTTTCCGGCGTGTTGATGTACTTCGCCGCTATTCGATCGTCCTCGAATAGCCGACGTGCACCGAAGCCCAGCACCTGCCGTCCAGAGTCGCGAATCGGCCACATCAGGCGACCCTGGAAGAAGTCCCAACCAGACTCTCGTGCCAGTCCGGCCGATACCAGCTCCACGTCTCGAAAGCCACGACCCCGCAGATGCTGCAGCAGAGCACGGCCGTCCCGGGGAGAAAAACCCACGTCGAACCGCTCTGCCGCTCCGCGATCAAAGCCTCGCTGGTTCAAGAACTGCCGCGCCGCCACGGCGTCGGGGGTGGCCAACTGTTCGGCGAAGAACTCAGCCGCCAGCCGGAGTGCCTCAGCCATGCGGACTCGTGCACCGGGCTCCGGCCGCGCGCCGGTGTCGTCGGTGTAGCGCAGCCGAATGCCAACGCGGTCAGCCAGCCGCTCGACTGCCTCGACAAAGGTGAGGTTGTCGATCTTGCGCATGAAGTCGATCACGTCACCGCCCTCGGCGCAGGCACCGAAGCAGTACCAGTAGCCGCGGGAGGGTGTCACCTGGAAGCTCGGGGTCTTCTCATCATGGAATGGGCAGAGACCCTTCATGGTCCCGCCGGAGCTGCGGAGCGTGACGTACGAGCCGACTATTTCCTCGATCCGGGCCCGATCGCGTACGGCGGCGATGTCTTCCTCATTAATCCGCCCTGCCACGGACGGGAGTCTATGTTCAAGCCAAGACGCTGCGACACGCTCGCCAGAAAATGGTGATTGCTACAAAACGACGGCCGGTGAGTCAGCTCAAGGTGTTGTGTAGGGTCCGATGGTCTGCACGCGTTTCTGACGGTCTGCATATGTTGCAACCAGCGCAGACCGTCAGCAACCTAGGTGCACATAGTTTCGGTGCGATGGGAGTAATCGAGACAGTGGTTCGCGACGTGCCCTGGATCATCTACGACGGAGACTGCGCATTCTGCACCTCCAGCGCAGAGTGGTTGGCTCGGCGGCTGCGCCGTCCGAAGGGGCCGAATCCCAGGTTGGTCCCGTGGCAGTTCACAGATCTGGCCGCGCTGGGCACGACCGCGGAGCGGACGCAACGAGAGGCGCTGTGGGTCAGCACAGACGGAACCATCTACGGCGGGGCAGCGGCGTTTGCCGAGTGGCTGAAATTCCGGGGCGGCGCGTACGGGATTGCAGGACGTGTGATGAACCTGCTAGTTATACGCGCACTAGCCGCCGCTGTCTATCGCTTGATCGCGAAGAACCGGCACCGGATGCCCGGCGGATCTCCGGCCTGTGCGCTGCCTCCGCCTGGCTTTGACCCGGCGCAACCAGGGACCAAGGCGCTCTAACGGCGCAAAAGCGAGCCAGCATATCGCCGTTGGCGCGAAGTGGATATACAGCATCGCCAGCGTGAAGATATGGAACCCCATCCAAAACACGGCCGCTGCCAACAGGGCTCGGCCCCGCAGCCACAAGACCACCACAGCAGTTAGTTCAGCTATGAAGGAGCACCACTGCATAACGTGGAGCATCTCGGGATAGGGCACCAGGAACTGGCCGAGCCCGTGAGGCCGCCGAACGATCGCCCAGAGCAAGATCGAACTCTCGGGCCAGCTGGTGACGCTCCAGCCGCCACTGCGGATCTTGGTCAGCGCGGACAAGAAGTAGGTGAAGACGACCGAGATCTGGATGCACCTCAGCGCCCATCCGGCTTGCGCTGAGCGTTCCATGCTGCGCCAACGGTCCGCGATGACGCCAACCGTCGGCAGCACCCACAACGCGACGACGAGTGGGAGATGATCATGGTCGACCTTCCCGTAGCTCATGCCGATGGCCGTCCACCAGGTGAAGGCTGCTGCCACCACGCCGCCGGCCAGGCGCGGCAGCACATTCGCCGCGGCCACCAGACAGCCGACCATGAGGATCAAGTAGAGCGTGATGGTGAGCGGCACGCTGGGCGGCGGCAGGTGCAAAAGGCGTTCCAGCATAAGCGGCTGGTAAAGCTCTGGGTGCCTGCTCAGCGGGATGGGATCGCGCACGAAGAGATGAATGTCGATGATCACGAACAGATAGAGCACCGTCCGCAGCACCGCGACCCGTGACTCCGGAACCACCGGCATGAACCAGTGGACCACTGACCGGAGGGTCCTCATGACGGCAACTCCCAGGATGCGAGTTCGACCAGACGGGTCGGGCCGACGCGACCGTCGACAAGCCGAGTCTGATCTTGGACCAGCCAAACCCGCCGCAGCGCCGGCTCCGCAGTATGCCGGGACATCCATCCGTCCGACACGGATCGCAACAGAGACGGGTCAGCGGTGATCTCCGGAATGCGCGCCTCGATCTCGGCGCGGCTGATCCCGGCTGTCTCGACGCGCAGCGGCAGGTTGATGCGGCGTCCGTCAGCGAGCAGACCCTCAACGCGGGTGATCACGATCGTGGCGTCCCCGGCCGGAGAGAACGCGTACTGGGACATCGGCCCGAACGGCCAAACGTCATCGCTCATGCGCAATGAACCATTGAGCAAGAGCCCAATGCCCAGCAGCGTTGCCGCAATACGCCAGGCAAGCGACCCCACGCTGATGCCGCGCACCCGCTCACCCACCGGGCGATTACAACACAATCCGGACCGCACTAACGGCGGTTTGGGCGAGCCTGCACTTTTCGTTATCTAGCGACGAATTAGGTGTCACGGTCGATGCCGCGCGGCAGCCGCTCGGGTGACCAGTGAAGGTGGCGTACGGCCATGTCGAATGCGTATCTGTCGGTCATCCCAGCCACGTACGTCACGGCCGCCCGTACCGCTGCCTCGGATTGAAGCTCGATATCGGACGCGTCCGGCATCAGCTCTGGATGCTCGCCGTAGTACTCGACCAGCGCGCGCAGCACTTCGATCACCGCGCGAGATTGGGCCAGTGAGGCGGGACGCACGTAGATGCGCTCATAGTTGAACGCCCGCAGCGCTGCAAGAGCCACTGCCTCATCGGGGGGCATCCCGACTTCGCCGTGCTTCTCAACCGCCCGTACGACTGCCCGGACAAAGGTGTTGAGCTGCTCACGGCGGGTTCGCCCGCATACCTCGATGATCTCGGCGGGAAGATCATCCGGCGCGATGATCCCCGCATGTATGGCGTCCTCGAGGTCGTGCGCGCAGTAGGCGATCCGATCGGCCCAGCTCACAATGTGGCCCTCGACAGTGAGCGGCGCCGGCCGTGACCAGGAATGGTTGCGGATTCCGTCCAATGTCTCTGCACAGAGATTGAGGCTTTGCAGGACGACATCTGCGCCCCAAGGCCCGTGGTCGTATCCCTCGGGGACAAAGGTGTCGAAGGCGTCCTCGCTAGCGTGTCCGCCCGGCCCGTGGCCACAGTCATGCCCGAGGGCTATCGCCTCCGCCAAGGTCACGTTGACCCCGACGCCGCGGGCGATCGATGTGGCGACCTGGGCTACTTCAAGGGCATGCGTCAGCCGGGTGCGCTGATGGTCGGTCGGATAGACGACAACCTGGGTCTTGCCGGCCAGGCGTCGGAACGCGGTGGAGTGCACGATTCGATCACGGTCGCGTTCAAAACAGGTGCGCTCGTCGTCGGGTTCCTCTGCGATCGTTCTCTTCCCCGCTCCTTCAGCAAAGGCAGCGCCTGGTCGGAGCGTCGCACGCTCGCGTTGTTCGCGAAGCTCGCGACGCACGATGAGCCCCGGTCCGAGCTTGGCCCGCGAACCCGAGTGGGCGCGTACTAGGTCACCGTCGGGGTGACCGGCCATGGTGTCCGCCCAGGCCTTGGCGCGCGGGGTGACTTCGTCAGCCACCTGAGATGCCCAGCTCCGCGGCTGCCAGATCAAGATCACGACCGGATGTGTCAGCCAACCAGCCGTCGGGCAGTGCAACCGTGGCACGTGGCCCACCCTGCCGTCCCCGGGGCGATCCCAGCTCCGATGTGGGGAATCGGGCGCCGGGATCCAGCTGAGATAGCAAACCGTCGAGCTCGGCGAGCGATGAAACCATTGACAGCCGGTGACGCAGCTCACCGCCGACAGGAAAGCCCTTGAAGTACCACGCCATGTGTTTGCGCAGGTCGCTCAGGCCGCGCAGCTCATCTGAGAGTGCGACGAGTAGCTCGGCATGGCGGCGCAGCATCGCCATCACCTCACCAAGGTTCGGAAGCGTTCGGGTCTGGCGGCCCGCGAAGGCGTCCGCCAGATCGCGGAAGAGCCAGGGCCGGCCGAGGCAGCCGCGTCCGACGACCACGCCGTCGACTCCGGTCTGGCGGATCATGCGCAGCGCGTCGGACGCCTCCCAGATGTCGCCATTGCCCAGCACCGGAATGGAAACGTGCACTTTCAGGGCCCTGATCGCGTCCCAGTCGGCCTGGCCGGCGTACGCCTGCTGTGCGGTTCTGCCGTGCAGTGCCATGGCCGCGCAGCCGGACTCCTCAGCGATCCTGCCGGCATCCAGGAAGGTCTGGTGATCATGGTCGATCCCGATTCGGGTCTTGATCGTCACAGGTACGCCGTACCGGGCAGCCGCCCGGACAGTGGCCGTCAAGATCATCCGGAGCCGCTCGCGTTTGTACGGCAGCGCCGCGCCGCCACCTTTGCGGGTGACTTTGGGGACTGGGCAGCCAAAGTTCAGGTCGACATGATCGACGCCGTACTCATTGCACAAGATCTCAGTCGCACGCGCCATGATCGCGGGGTCCACTCCATACAGCTGAACGGACCGGACCTTCTCCCCCGGGTCGAACTGGAGCATCCGCAGCGTCTTGCGATCCCGCTCCACAAGTCCACGCGACGTGATCATCTCGCAGACATACAGCCCAGCTCCCTGCTCACGGCAGAGCTGCCGGAACGCTGCATTGGTAATGCCTGCCATGGGGGCCAGCACAACAGGCGTATCGACGGCGACATTCCCGATGATGAGTGGTGCGGGCTGAGCCTGTCGAAGCCCAGCCGCCGGCCCTTCGACAGGCTCAGGGCACATGTGGGCAGCCTCAGGGCGCATGTGGGCAGGATCAGGCATGCGGACAAGTTCCGGGCGCATGTCGGCGTGGGAGAGGGTGGGGGTTAGCAACCGACCAGCCGCTGGGCGAGATACTCGATCACTTTGTCCTCTGATATCCGGTCTTGGGTCATCGAGTCGCGTTCGCGGACCGTGACGGCCTGATCGTTGAGGGTGTCGAAGTCAACCGTGACGCAGAACGGCGTCCCGATTTCATCCTGTCGGCGATAGCGCCGGCCGATGGCTTGGGCGTCGTCGAAGTCGACGTTCCAGAACTGCCGGAGCCGCCTTGCCAGATCACGGGCCTTGGGTGACAGGGCCTCGTTACGCGACAGTGGCAGCACCGCAACCTTGACCGGCGCGAGCCGAGGATCGAGCCGCAGCACCGTACGCTTGTCGACCCCGCCCTTGGTGTTGGGAGCCTCGTCCTCGTCGTAAGAGTCGACAAGGAACGCCATCATCGCGCGATTCGGACCTGCTGCCGGCTCTATGACGTACGGCACATACCGCTCATCTGTCGTCGGATCGAAGTAGGACAGATCGACGCCTGAATGCTTTGTGTGGGTTGAAAGATCGAAGTCGGTCCGGTTGGCAATGCCCTCCAACTCTCCCCACTCCCCGGCGGGGAAACCAAACCGATACTCGATATCAACTGTTCGCTTCGAGTAGTGGGACAGCTTCTCCTTGGGGTGCTCGAAGTGCCGCAGGTTGTCAGGCGCCAGGCCCAAGTCGGTGTACCAGCGAGTGCGCTCATCGATCCAGTACTGATGCCACTCTTCGTCGGTGCCGGGCTTGACGAAGAACTCCATTTCCATCTGCTCGAACTCGCGGGTACGGAAGATGAAGTTGCCTGGAGTGATCTCGTTGCG
>JBKPTR010000174.1:0-5976 GCA_046735615.1 Actinomycetota bacterium | reverse complement strand
CAACAATGCCCTCTACGTTGTCGTTCTTGGCCGACTCCGATACGACCCACGCAGCCGCGCCTACGCCGAGCGCCGCACTCACGAAGGCCTGTCAAAACCCGAGATCATCCGCTGCTTGAAGCGCTACGTCGCCCGTGAGATTTCAACGCCCTACCCGTGTTGGTCGCCGAGAACCATTCCGCGCACCCACTTGCCAGACCATAGGAGCATCGACCGGCATACGCGCGTTTGCCGCCGTGTCCGTCGGAGCCCCCTACCTTGCCCAGCGCTGGGTCAGTGAGCTCAAGCGCACGCTCGTCGTCCAACGGGCAGTTCACTGCCTACTGGCGGCTAGTCCGGACGTTCCGCGGTCAGGTTTGCAGGCAGGTCGCAGACCGGGTGTCGGTTCTGTGTCGGCTTTTGTGAAGCAGGGCAGGTATTAGGTCAAGCTTCGGTTTGGTGCGGAGCCGTCAGGTCTCGCGCGATAGATCTGATGCGGAAGGGCGTCAACCCTTGTTCGGGCTGGATGCTTACCGGTGCAAACGACGTGCAGGCGCTGCGGGTTAGAAAAGCAGCCGCTTCCAGGCATATATGAGCCAATCGCCGAACCGCTGGGGCGTCCACCCGCGCTGCCCCACCAGCAGCAGCCAGTATTCAGCCGCGTTCATGCTCCAAATCACATCGGCGACCTCATCGTCGGAGAGGTCGTCCCGTAGCTGTCCGGTGTGACGCAGCTCAACCGCAAACTGGCGCATGTTGGCGGCCCGCCGTTCGCTGATTTCGTCCCATAACCGCGCGCACGCACTGTCGGTCACAGCCGCGTCGCGCAGTGCTACGAACACCGGCGCCAGCCGCTGCTGGATGGCGACGACGGCGGCGGCATAGATTTCGAGCTTCTCCTCTGCGGAAGTTGCCGCACGGATGGCCTGCACATAGTCCCGATCTTCGGCCGGCATCGCCGTGTCAGTGCCCGAGATGGCTGTTTCGACCAGTTCCCGCAGTAAGACTGGCTTCGAGCCCACCGTGGCGTAGAGCGTGTCGACCGCAACGCCGGCAGTCGCAGCAATCTCAGCCACCGTGGCCCCGATGTATCCGCGTCGCATGAATATCTGTCGGGCTGCATCCAGAACCGCCTGGCGTGTGGCAGCCGCCTGCGCGGCCCGTTGAGTTGAGTTGTAGCGGCGCTTGACGGCCTTGACGGGGTCCTCCACAAGACCTACTCTATCAATATCTGTCCGAAACCGCTTCGGACCAATATCGGCGCAAGGAGGGCATCGTGCACACCTATCTCCAGCGGCCCGACTCGCCGGTGGTCTTGTCCTGCTGGCGGGTACCGATTCGAAATCGGGTCACCCGATGACCAGCACACTCAAGGTCACCGGGGCTAACGTGGTGCCGATTCCGCCACCGCTGTACTACGGTGCTGCCCTAGCGGGCGGTCTGATCCTGCAGCGGTTCCTGCCTCTGGACATTCCGTTCCACACCGTTACCGCGCCCGCAGGAGCGGTGGCGTTGGCCTCTGGGATTGCGATGAATTTGGGTGGAGTGATCGGGGTCGCCACACACAAAACGACCATCGTGCCGCATCATCACGTGGCAGCTCTAGTCACGACGCGGGTCTACCGATTCACGCGCAACCCGATGTATACCGGCCTCGCCATGGCAGTTGCTGGCGCCTCGCTTGTCCTCGGCACCTGGTGGCCGCTGATCCTCCTGCCCGCCGCTCTGCTGGCTGTGCGTCGACTGGTGATCGACCGCGAAGAGCGTTATCTGACGCAACGCTTCGGCTCAATCTACGACGAGTATCGGAGATGCGTCCCGCGGTGGCTCTAGGCTCCGAACTCGACTCGACTCGCCTCGCGCAGCGGACCGTGCGATCCGCTCAACGTGCGGGCCTCGCGAGGCAAGAAAATTCATAGATCGGTCCAGCATGGTTGTCAGGCTCGGCGATCAGTCCATCCAGAGACATGCTGATTCGAGAACAACCTTGCTCATGATCACATCCTAGGTAATCACCAGATGTCCGTCCCGTAACTGGAACGACTAGCGGAACGTCCGTTGCATCTGTTCGTCAGCGGGGCGTTTTGCGCGCACAGCATCGAGTATCGCTACGAGGCGGGTCGCATGGGTTCGGGCTTCTTGGCATCATCGATCCCGCGCACCCATTCAGCAGGGAACTGTTCAATCCATGGAGGCCGCTGCTAGACGCTTGGCGGTGGCCATCGGCCATGATGCCGGCGTGGGTCCGGAGCCGTCACAGGGCCACTGCTTTCTATGCGATCTCGAGGGCGTCTTGGTGTAGCTTCCTTCGGTGAGCAAGGAGGGAGTCGTCCGGTTCTGCTTCGCCGCTACGTTTGCGATCGCGGCTTTCTCCGTGGGCTTGCAGTTCATCGAGGACTGGCTCGGGGCCTGGGACGATCCGGGTACCGCCGAGCCATCCCACCTCGTCCGGATATGGCGGTTCTTCAGCTACTTCACCACCCAAGCCAACCTGCTCGTGGTGGCGACCTCGCTCAGCCTCGCCTTTAGAGCCGATCGAGACGGTTCCAGCTGGCGGGTGGCCCGGCTGAATGCGCTGACCGGCATCACGATTACCGCCGTGGTGCACTGGTTCTTGTTGCATCCGCTCGACGACTTCCACGGATTGCTCTGGGCCTCCGACACCCTCGTTCACATCATCGTCCCAGTGCTGGTGGTACTGGGCTGGCTGCTGTTCGGGCCGCGGCGCCGGATCAGCGTCCGGGTTGTCTTGTTGGGCTTGATCTGGCCAGTTCTATGGCTGCTCTACACCCTGGTTGTGGGCATGATCACCGGCTGGTATCCGTACTTCTTTCTTGATCTCGGACAAACCCGGCCCAGCGAGGTGGCGCTGTACTGTGCAGCGATCCTGACCTTACTTTTCGTCGTGTCCTGCTTTTTTTGGGATTGGAGATCGCTGGCTGCCGGGTCGCAGGCCACGATGAGTCGCGGACGAGAAGCCGACCGACGCTCCTCGGCCGCGGCCTGCCGGGCGACAGACCGAGCTCATCGGTGACTGCCTCGCCTCAGGATCGCACACCACCAGATGTCCGAAGGTATGTCTCCACAGTAGGGAAGACTCGGTCATCAGGGCCTGGATTTTGTGAATCTACCCGCAGCCCAACAGGTGGCTACGTGTCTTACTGACAGGGACTAACAGGTGGCTACGGGTCTTACTGACAGGGACTGCCGGCACATGGCTGTCTGGCTGGACGTGACCGATCCATCCGCGGCGCAGTGCGCCCGGACCCACGCCCATCTGGCTGTGAAACAGCTGCCCCGCCTTATCTTCGAGCGACCTGCGCAGGTACCGATGCACGTTTCCTAGCTGCGCACCGACGTGCGGCTGTCGGCTGTCCGGAGTTCCACTGACGGTCCACCCGTACGTCGACGCGGCACCGCTGCCCCGGTCCGATCGGATATACCGGTGATGGCGCCTGTGGCGAAGACCATGCCCGCCCGCACCGGTTGACCCTTGCTGGCGAGGATATTCAGGGCAGTCGCCAGACCATAATGAATTCCCCCAGCAGGTTCTCGACAGATCCTTCTCCCATAAGTTGCCCGTCGACGTAACAGGCAAGCTGGACCGGGTCCCAGCGCGTCGGCAGTGGTTGGGGATGTCGGGCATGCAGGCAGCCCTGTGGATCGGTGCGCGTACGGGTTGCGGTGGTCGAGCAGGGTGGGGTCGTCCCGGCGCTCGGCGAACACGTTGAGCACGTGGACCACCCGGCCCGCGAATCTGGACCATCGCGTCGTGCCAAGGAGGACGCGGCCCCATAACGCTTGTCGAGCGGCGGGGTCTGCGGGTCTCCCTAGTGCCGCGTCGTCCCGACGACCGTGGCACAGGTCGATACCGCCGACGAACGCCAGATCCTGGGGCTGACCCCGCCGTCGTACGACGACCAGCTTTTGATGATGGGAGCCGCCACGGCGTACGTGCTCGTCGAAGCGCGCCGCGCCGCCGCTCTCATTTGATCATCGTCCCGAGATGGCGGTCGCCTGGGCGTTGAGTCTCATCTTGTCGCTGTGCGAGCGCCAGAGCAGGCCGCGCGACAAGGAAGCCTCGTCGTGCTGCCTCGCAGAGCAGCTCGCCGATCGTCGGCCCAGCATCCGTCAGCCGCTCGTCGGAATCGCCGCGCCAGTCGGTGAAGAAGATCCGGTCGCCAGTCCGCGCGGCCTCCACAACCTCGAGGTGACGTGCGAAGTAGTCGGCGCCGTGCACGTGCGGGAGCACGAGGTTTCCCGCCGTCCAAGGGCGCGCTCGCCCTCAGGCAGGAACCAGTCCCTCACCGGCCAGGCTCCCACCAACGCAGCGGATCGGCCAGCCTCGACTCACCAGTCGACTAGCGCCTGCGCTGGCCGACCGCCAGCCATTCTCTCGGATCCCTGCTCGCAGCCAGTCCACGAGGTTCAGGACTTCTGGGTCCGGTCTCGGCTCACCGATCGCCCGCGGTGGTGTCGTCGAGCACGACGAGACGGCGGTGCCATCGTCGAGCCTTCCGTCGCTGTCCCGCACTTGCGCGCCCAGCCCGCGGACGGTAACAGCGGAGAGTGGTTTGGGGCCGGTGCCGGCCTTCCAGCTGATGCCCCACCGCCAACTGCAAAACTTGTCGCCGTGGCTGAAGCCTTGCCCGAGGCGCGGGTGTTCGCGTTCCTGGGCGGTCGCCCGGGGGAGGAACCCCTGGCCGTCTGGCTGGTGGTCCTCTTCGCCTTCACCCAGGCGAGCCAGGGGCTGGGAGCGAACGCGGCCGACACCCTGTTCTTCCTCCGGTTCGGGGTGGAGTCGCTTCCACTGATGATCCTGCTGTCGGGGCCCGTCGTGATGGTCGCGAGTCTCCTCTACACCGGAGGTCTCGCCCGGGTGGGGGCCCGTCGCTGGCTGTCATGGGTTCTGTTCGGGTTCGCCGGGCTGCTGACCATCGAAAGGCTGCTGATCTCGGTGGATCTCCCTGGCATCTACCCGGTGGTGTGGCTAGGTGGGCAGGTGGTCATCCTCGTGAGCTTCACCGTGATGTGGAACGCGGCCGCCGAGGCCTGCACCACGCGGCAAGCCAAGCGTCTGTACCCGTTATTTGCATCGGCCGGGATAGTCGGAGGAGTGGTCGGCAATGTGCTCACCGGACCACTCGCCTACCTTCTCGGAACCGAGAATCTCCTGGTCGTCCAAGCCTCGCTGCTAGTGGCCGGCGGCTTCACCGCGTTGACCGTGGGGCACCGCTTCTTCCGCGACCATACTCAAGAGCCAGAACGGTCGGCCATATCCGACCTCCGAGCCGGCCTCGACCTGACTCGCCGAACGCCACTCCTCCGTCTCATGACCTGGGCTGCCGTGTTGATATCGGCCCTCTTCTTCCTGATGGTGTTCCCATTCGCCGAGATCGTGACCCGGTCCTTCGCCACCGAGGTGGAGATGGCGAACTTTCTGGGACTCTTCTCTGCATTGGCGACCGCAGCCACGTTTCTTGTGTCGCTGCTGGGAGTCAACCGCCTGTTCGCCGGGCTCGGAGTGGTGTTGACACTCCTAATCCTGCCTGTGGTCTATCTGGTCGGCTTCGCCATCTGGCTGGCATCGTTCGGGCTGGCGACCGCCGTCCCGGTGCGGGGCTCACAGTGGATCGCGGTCAACGCCATTGGCTCGACCGCTTGGAGCGCTCTATTCAACGTCGTCCCCGGTCGGCGACGCGGCGAGGTCATGGCTTTCATGTCCGCGGTACCCACCCAGGTGGGGACGACCGCGGCAGGCGCGCTGCTTATCGCCGGGTCAGAGCTGTCGGCCGCCCAGATCAGCGCCATCGGCTTGGCGCTGGCCGGGGGGCTCCTGCTACTCGTGCTGAGGATGCGCTCCGCCTACTCTGCGGCGCTGGTCGACGCGGTTCGAGACGGCAATCTCGAGGTCTTCACCCTCCCGCAAGCTGGGCCGCAGAAGCCGCTGCTCGACGCCGACACCCAGCGCGCACTCACCGGTGAATTGAACGCTCC
>JBKPTR010000173.1:0-19425 GCA_046735615.1 Actinomycetota bacterium | reverse complement strand
GTATTGGGCGAGTACATCCAGCGCCTCGCGATACCGATCCAGCGCCGCCCGCACATCCTTCGCGAAGTCGACCTCCGAGCCTTCCCGGCCACCCCAAAAGACATAGATCTGCGCGCCCAGCTCAGCAGCCAGGTCCATGTTCTGCATCACCTTACGGACCGCGTACCGCCGCACGGTCGGTCATTGCTGGTAAAATCGCCGTCTTTGAACACCGGGTCGTAGAACAGGTTGGTGGTTATCATCGGCACCACGATTCCGGTTTCCTCCAGCACCGCCGTGAACTCCCTGATGATCTTCTGGCGCTCAGCACTGCTGCTACCTGGCGGGATCAGGTCGTCGTCGTGAAAGGTCAGGCCGTACGCGCCAAGCTCAGCGAGCTTGTTGACTGCATCGACGGCGGCGAGCACTGGGCGGGTCGGCTCCCCGAACATGTCACGTGCCTGCCAGCCGATCGTCCACAAACCGAAGCTGAACTTGTCCTCCTTAGTGGGTTGCGGTGCCATGAGAGTCCTCCTAGGTGGTTGGCGCGCCTTCGACGAGCTCAGCGCGCATTGCTGACGACGGCTGGGGTGTCCATCACTCGAGCCTCGCACTGTCCGACCGCGCCGTCGCCCGCCATGGTCACGTCGTCAACGCGATAGGCCCAAAGGTCGCCGGCGTCGAATTTGAACCCATCCACGCCGTCCACCGACTGCAGCCAGATGTATCGGCCGGCGCTGGATACCAGTAGCGGTGCTGACTGATTGGCGCCGCCAGTGTCATCGCCCGGGAAGCCCGCCGAGGTGGCCAGGTTGCGTCGGTGCGGAACTCGCCCGAAAGGCATCAAGTGACCATCTGCGACGGCACCACCCCACCACCACTCGTCAGCCTCGAGAGAGAGTCGCTGGACTCGTGATTCAGAAGGCACGCTTGGCCCCCGTCCCTTCGAGCTCCATCTGACTGGCCTCCTCAAGCGGCAACCCGGGCGACCGTGTCGTGATCATAGTGCCTGGCGATTTCGCGCTCTCGTTCAATGACGCCACAGGAAAAGATGAGAGAAACATGAGAGACGGGCTGCAATATCGCCCTTTCACGCTGGACGGCACGGCGCTAAGACCTGCAGAATTTTGACACCGGATAAATAGCAATTCCCTCGCAATTGTCGTAATTGACGAGTTGATCGCTTCTCGGAGGGAGACAGCGTGAGTCCCACTTCCGGGCAGCCGTTCGTCCGGCTCGAGGCCGTGTCGAAGTCGTATGGCAGCGGCTCCTCGAAGCTTGAGGTGCTGGACGGGCTCGACCTGGATTTGCCCCAGGGTGAGACCACGAGTCTCGTCGGACGATCTGGAACCGGAAAGTCGACTCTGCTCTCGCTGATCGCTGGACTCATGCGTCCCGATGCCGGACATGTCTATATCGGCGGACAGCAGACGGACCAGCTCGATGACGACGCCCGCGCTGGCCTGCGCGCCGAACGGATCGGCTTTGTTCTCCAGTCCGACAACCTGATCCCGTTCCTGACCGCGGTCGAGAACGTGGAGGTGGCCATTGGCTTCGCCTCGGGCCGCCGCTCAACCGCGCGGGCCCGAGAACTCCTGTCCGAACTCGGGCTCGGACACCGGATGGATCATCTACCGCGGCAGCTGTCCGGTGGAGAGTCGCAACGAGTGGCGGTGGCGGTGGCACTCGCCAACGAACCGGACCTGCTGCTGGGCGACGAGGTGGTGGGCCAGCTCGACTCGGCGACTGCCGCCGACGTCATGGAGATGATCTTCACAGCCTCCCGAGATCGCAACCTCACCGTCTTGTACGTGACGCACGATGAGGAGCTGGCTCGGCAGGCTCATCACTCGCTGCGCCTCGCCGACCGCAAGGTCGTTCCGGCATGAACATCGACGCTTCCATCACGGTGGATTCGGTTGTCGTCGAGCATCAAACATCGAGTGGTCCGGTACGGGCGCTCGATGGTGTCTCCTTCGCTGTTGGCACCGGTTCGAGCGTCGCTATTACCGGACCCAGCGGTGGTGGGAAATCGACACTGCTCGGAGTGATCGGGGGCCTCGCTTGGCCGACCTCAGGGAGCGTGCGAATCGGCGATGCGCAGATCTCAGAACTCTCCGAGAATGATCGATCCGATTTTCGACGCAGCCGCATCGGCTTCGTCTACCAGGCCGATAATCTGCTCCCTTTCCTTACTCTGCTGGAGAACGTGGGTCTGCAGCTCGCGTTGGACGGCGAGTCTTCGGGAACCGGGAAATCACTGGCAGCGCTCGCCAGCCTGGGGCTGGCGGGTCTGGCTTACCGACTTCCCGACCATCTGTCAGGCGGGCAACGACAGCGAGCCGCCGTCGCCCGAGCGATCGTCCATCGGCCGGAGATCATTCTCGCTGACGAGCCAACCGGCGCCCTTGACACGGCCAACGCCGTCGGCGTGATCGATCTGCTGCTCGAGATGCAGCGTGAGATCGGCGCGACATTGATCATGGTGACTCACGACCGGGATGCCGCCCGCCGACTGGATCGGCAGATCCATCTCCAAGACGGACGAGTCTCATGATCGGCAGCTACGTCTGGCGCGATCTACGCCGCAACCCGAGACGCACCCTGACGGCGCTGGCCGGGATGACGCTCGGGATCGGTTTGTTCTCAGCAGTCTTGTTCTTCATCGACGGCTCCTCCGCGACGATGACCGCGCGCGCGATTGCTCCCATCCCGATCGATATGCAACGCGTCCTGGCAGATCCGCTCGGCAACAAAGTGCGCCTTACCGAGGAGATCACTCCGTCGCAGCTCCTGCCGGGTCAACGCGGACACGTCACGCTCGTCCTGACGAACAACAGCTCACACCCCGCCAATGAGGTCGTCATCAGAGACGAACCTCCCCCTCCGTTGAGCTACGTCCCCAACACGATGACCATCGACGGCTCTCGGATGCCCGATCCCGGCGGTGAATTTCCGCTGGCACAGGGTGAGGGCAATTTCGGCCTCAATCTCGGCACCGTGCCGCCGAAGTCCGCCGTCACGCTGGCGTACGACGTGACAGCGGACGCGGCCGTTGAATCTGTTCCCTCGCTGGGCCCCAGCGCGAGCTTCTCTAGCCGTGAGATTGGCGTGCCGGTCAAGGCCAACACGTCCGAACCGTTGAGCCTTGACGAGCTGACCCGCCAGATCGGCCAGATCCCGGGCGTGGCCAGAGCGGAGCCGCTCTCGTTCGTCGATCTCGACCCCGGCTCACTCTCTGCGGGTCCGAAGGGCTCCCCAGAGGTGCTGCGGGTCTTCGGCCTGGACAAGCGATATCTGGAGCAGGACCCGTCGATCCGGATCGTCGAGGGCTCCTTCGAACCCGGCGCGGGGCTGCTCAGCGCTGAGGCAGCACGGGCGCTGTCAATCGGGCCCGGCGGTGTGGTGCAGATCCGGGTGCCGGGCACGAGCCAGCCCCTCAGAGTACGCATCAGCGGCATCACCGACGTATCGCGGGCGAAGTCCCTCTTCTACAGCCGTGAGGGAAAGCAGCTCGAGCAATTCGTCTATGTCCGGAACTCGTTGATCGTCGGGCCCGAGGTGTTCGGAAAAACGATCATCCCGGCTTTTCAGAACGTGACGACTGCCCCGGGCACGGTGCTTCGGAGTCAACCGATCCTTGAGGTCGACGTTTTCACGGAGCGTGAGCCGCTCGACGCCGATCCCGCAACAGCCCTGTCCCAGACCAAGGCGGTCGCTGACGCCGTCAATGCCGTCGCGCCTGGACAGGACGTCTTGATCGACAACGTCTCCAACGCCCTCCAGGTTGCTAGCGATGACGCCCGGACGGCCAAGCGGATGTTCGTCTTCCTCGGACTTCCCGGTGCTTTGCTGGCCGCCATCCTCACTGGGTACGCGGGCGGCGTGTTGGCCAGTGCGCTGCGGCGCGAGCAGGCGATCTTGCGGATCCGCGGCGCCAACCGGCGTCACCTGCTTCGCATGCATGCACTAAGAACCCTCGCGCTCGCGGCTGTCGGATCAGTCCTTGGTGTCGCCTTGGGTCTGATCTCGACTGCGGTGGTGCTGTCCGCCGATGCTCTGGCCAGCGCCTCTCCGGTAAGCCTGCTGGTATCCGCTCTGCTTGGTGCAGGCGCCGGATTTCTCGCCACGGGCGTCGCGCTGTATGCCGCGGGGCGACGCGGTATCAGCCGCCAGATCAGCGATGAGCGAGCGCAGCTGGCGTCCCAAAAGCCTCTCTGGCGCCTTCTCGGAATCGACTTTTTGATCTTGGCGATGGTTGTAGCTGTCGAGTGGTATCAGCGCCGTCACGGCGGCTTTGAAGGTGTCCGCGCCTCGGTGTACTACGGCCGTGCAGTGTCCCTACAGCTGCATCTGGTGATCGTTCCCATCGGGATCTGGCTTGGCGGTGTCCTGGTGCTGGGCAGGGTTGTGGAGCGAGTGTTCGCACACCTGCCGCTGCCCCGCGGACATCGGTTCGGCAGGCCACTTCGAGGCCTGCTGACCCGCAGCATTCGCCGCCGCTCTTGGGCCGCAGCCTCGGCGGCGATCATGGTGGGGTTGATCGTCGCCCTCGGCACGAGCGTTGCGTCCTTCAGCGCGTCGTACGACCAGGCGAAAGCGCGTGACGCGAGGTTCGTGGTGGGCTCGGACGTACGCGTCACGCCCTCCCCGATCAGCGCCCTCGAGCATCCGCCTCAGTACGCCGAGAAGCTCAAGGTCCCGGGCATCCAAACCGCGACGCCAGTCGTGTACGGCCTGCTGAACACGCTCGTGGAGAGTGAGGTCAACGAAGACGCAGGCAACATGGCAGCAATCGATCCGGCCGCGTTCGGACGGGCTGCTCCATTGATCGATACTGATTTCGTCGGGACTACCGCAGCGAGCGCAATGGAGGCCCTGCAGCGCCAGCCCGGCGGTGTGTTCCTGGATATTGAATTCGCCGATCTTCTCGATGTGGAACCGGGCGACGAGGTGCAGGTGCTGTTCGCCCGGGCAACCCAGGACCAGAGGCTGTCCGAGATGAAGGTCATTGGACTCTTCCAACGCCTTCCCGGATTCCCTGAAGGCGTGCAGGTGCTGGCCAACATCAAACGCCAGATGCAACTCATCCCGTCGACCAACACCACCTTCTTCCTGGCCCAGACCGCCGATCCGAGCGACGCCACCTTGGATCGAGTTGTCGCTGAACTGCAAGAAGGTCCCGGTTCGGTGGACGCTCTGCAAATCGACACCCGAGCGACCGCGCTCGACAAGGACCAGTCGAGCCTTGCGGCGCTGAATATCCGCGGCCTACTCGCCCTCGACTCTGCTTACGCGCTAGCCATGGCAGCGACGGCAATCACGATCTTCGTCTTCGGACTTTTGCTGCAGCGGCGGCGGGAGTACGTCACCCTGCGCGCCCAGGGCATGCGCATCGGCAAGATCCGGTCGCTTCTGATCACTGAATCCGTTGGAGTCGTGGTCGTCGGAGCGGTGGTCGGCGCGCTTGTCGGCGCCGTAATGGCTTATTTCCTGGTGACCGTGCTGCAGCCGCTGTTTGTACTGCAGCCAGAAGTCGTGATCCCACGAGCTGACATCGCCGTACTGGCTTCACTCGTCCTTGTTGTATCCCTGGCTGCATCTTTGGCAGCTACAACCCTCATTCGTCGCCTACCTCCAGGGGAGCTGTTGCGCGATGAGTAACAACTCGAGACACATTCACGGATCTACCCCAGAACTCGGTGTTATGGTCAGCGAGATGGTCGCGCCTGTCCGCTTCCGCCGTAAGGTCCTAGCCGTCGCCAGTGCTTTTGTCGTTGCATCCGCGGCGGCAGCTTGTAGCGCCGGACCGTCGACACAGACGCCACCATCGTCGCCGGAGAGCCCAACACCGACGCAGGTTGCCGCAACCACGCCGACACCGTCGCCCACCGCATCTGCTAAGCCGAGCAGCAAGCCGGTAGAGAAGGTCAACGCGAACTACAAGAAGTTCGACCCGAAGAACTTTGGGGATCCCATCGGTGATCCGAACAGGTGGTATCCGCTGGTACCGGGTACTCAGACGCTGAGAGACGGTTCGATCACCCGGGGAAGCAGAAAGCTCAAGCACCAGCTACGCACCACAGTCACCGACGTCACAAAGGAGGTGAACGGCGTCCAGACCGTCCTGGTTTTGGATCAGGACATTGACGCAGGTCAAGTTGGCGAGGCCTCTATCGACTACCTCGCCCAAGACAAGTCCGGCAATATCTGGTACCTCGGGTCGTACACCGAGCATTATGAGGGTGGCCAGTTCGTCAACGCGGTCGACGCCTGGCTTGCCGGCAAGAAGGGCGCGAAGGCTGGTGTCTGGATGCTGACTGACCCGAAAGAGGGCATGAAGTACGTACAGATGCACAATTCGCGGGAGACGATTCGCTCCAAGGTTGACAAGGTGGATGACCGGAAATGCGTCCCGTTCAAGTGCTTCAAGTCTCTACGGATCGTCGAGGACGGCACGGAGTTCAAGTACTTCGGCCCAGGAGTAGGTCATATCGCGACGGAGCCGAATTACTCCGGTGGTGAGCAGGAGAAGGAAGAACTGGTCAACGTCGTCAAGCTGAGATCCAAGGGCTTGGCCGAGATGAGCGCCGAAGCATTGAAGATGGACAAGCATGCCCGGAAAGAGGCAAAGAGCGTATTCGGTAAGTCCGAACCGGCGCAGCGCCCCTGAGGGACAGATTGCTGAGCACTGGGGTGTCGGTCGGTGCCCCCGGTCAGCGCCCTGACGGCAAGGGCAACACCCCCTGCTTAGACAAAATGATCCGCGAAGCGTCGGACATCGCTCAGCTCCCGTCCTCCCGCTCGAGCACCTGTAGCCGGCGCACTCGGAGCTGATCAACCTCCAATTCATCGATGCTCAGCTGGCGTACAGCCGCATCGCCGATCCTCAACCGCCCCACCGCCAAGGCACGATCGCCACGGCGCCCATTGCCAAGGCTCCGGCCGCGGCGGCGATGACGGCAGTGAACGCGACCGATGCCGCGCCGGTGGAGCTGGCGCCGGTTGCCTGGGCGCCTATCGACCTGACACCCGCTCGCTGTGTACGCATGATCACTCTGCTCCTTTGTTCAACTGGGTCGACGTCGACGTGCTATCGACGCTAGTCCGGTGTTCGGCGCACCCCTCAAGGCCTCGGCATCATGACCCGCCCGCCGACCGGAGCGTTACTCACGGGCTCACCGTGGTGTGAGGACCACTTTGCCGATGTTGCGACGCTCGGCGAGAAATCGGTGAGCGTCGCCGGCGCGTTCGAAAGGAAAAACCTTCGCGACAACGGGTGCCAGACGACCCAACCCCAGATCCTCGAGTAGCGGTGCTGTGATCCTGTCCATGCCACCTTCCCGCCGCCACCAGCTCAACAGGTTGAGGCCGAAGACACCACGATTCTGATTCAACATCCGGCCCGGGTTCCACCAGGGCATGGTCGAGGTCGGCAAGCGGAGCAGGCTGCTCGCGGCGGCGCGCATGTTGAGGCCCTTTTCGTTGAGAGCGTCCGACAGGTTGTACATGATCAGCCGGCCCCCCGGCCGAAGGATCCGGTAGTCCTTGCGGAACGAGGTCGGACCCAAGGCGTCCATCACGATGTCGACACCTTCACCGTCGGTGAGCCGACGAACCTCGGCTTTGAAGTCTTGGGTGCGGTAGTCGATGGGATGATGCACCCCCTGAGCCTGGATGGCTGAATGCTTGGCCGCCGATGCCGTGCCGAAGATCTCCGCGCCGGCGTTACGAGCGATCTGAGTCGCGGCGGTCCCAACGCCGCCGGCGGCTGAGTGGATCAATACCCTGCTCTGCGCGCGGAGGCCGCCCATGATCATCAGCGCGGCGTACCCCGTGCCATAGCTCACGCAAAACGCCGCACCTTCCTCGAAGCTGAGGTGGTCTGGCATCGGCATGACATCCCTGGCCTGAGCGGTGGCCAGCTCGGCCTGACCCCCGAATCGGGTCCCGGCCATCACCCGCTGCCCGATGACAAACCCGTTGACATCGGCGCCGATGGTCTCGACTTCCCCGGCGACCTCATAGCCCAAGACGCATGGCTTCTTCGGTGCACCGGGGTAGAAACCCACCCGCGCCATGGTGTCGGCGAAGTTGAGCCCTGCCGCCCGCACCGCGATCCGGACCTCACCCGCTCCCACTGCCGGGTCGGGCCATTCCTGGACCTCCAGCACCTCCGGACCTCCAGTCCGGGTCAAGACGACCGCCTTCATGAGCCGAAATCTACGCGCGGCGCGCCGCATCCCTGCCAGCCGATGGCAGACTCAGGCTCGCCCTCGCCGCTAAGCCGTGACCTCGGCGGGTACGTGGTCACCCACGGGGTCTTCCCACCGGATCCTGTGGTCGTTGATCCAGGCAATGCTGCGGTCGGTGATCATGTAGCGGAACACGAACCGCAGCATCAGCTCCTGGAACCGCCGCCCCACCGGGCCGGGGATCTTCGAACTGCTGCTCCGCGCACCCGCCGCCACGATCTTCTCGACTCGCTCCCGGCGCGACTTCTCGTACGCGGCGAAGGCTGCGGGCACGTCTGCATGATCACCCTCCACATGATCACGCAGGGCCTGCCCGAGCACCACTGCGTCCTCCAGGGCCATTGAGGCACCTTGACCAGAGCTCGGCGACGGCGCATGCGCGGCGTCTCCGATGATCAGCATCCGGCCACGGAACCATGTCGGCACGTGGCCTAGGTCATAAGTGTTGTCGCCGGCCAGTTCGAGCCGGCCAGTACGGACCAGGTCAGCCGCCGGACCGGTGTCGTCCCGGACCAGGGAGAGTAGCCGGCGACCCCACTCCTCCTCCGTCGTGTTAAGCCGCCGCTCGCGAGTGATCTCCGGCTCGGGCACGTTCACGAACCAGACCACATCACCAGCAGGCGTGGGATGTGCGCCGAAGAAAGCCTGGCTCCCGAAGATGAAGTGCCACGCCTCGGGCTCCAGCTCGCCGGCAATCGGGGTGTTCCGTGTGAGACCGCCGAAGTTGGTCAGGCCCACATAGCGGGCTGCCGGCGCCTGCGAATCGATGGCCTGGCGTACCCGAGAATGCACGCCGTCGGCCCCGACGAGCAGATCCGCCCTGAGAACCGTGCCGTCGCTCAGCGTGGCCTCGACATGATCGCCGCCATCCGTTACCTGAGAGACCTCCGCCCCACGTCGTACGACGATGCCGCGGCGCTCGGCCTCCCGTTCGAGCCGGGCCGCCGTCCAGGAGCGCTTCATGGTCAGCGCAACCAGACCGTTGTCGAGCGGACGCCCCAGACTCACCTTGCCAAGCCGATGCCCGGTTGCGCCGTACATGACGTTCGAACGCGACGGAACGCCTTGGTCCCGCACCGCTGCGAGGGCGTCGATCGCCTCGAGCGCGTCGAGCCCATTGGACGCCACAGTGAACCACGACCCCACCTCGGGGTCGGCAACCGGCCGGCGTTCGAGGACCAACGGTTCGATCCCAGCCTTGGCCAACGCCAGCGCCGCCGCTGGCCCGGCGATACCGCCTCCCACAACAAGCGCCTTCATCCTGCTATTCTTCCTTACGAATATCAAATCTTTTGAT
Organism: Actinomycetota bacterium; assembly: GCA_046735615.1. Lineage (GTDB taxonomy): Bacteria > Actinomycetota > Actinomycetes > Propionibacteriales > Propionibacteriaceae > Microlunatus. Next base: position 9,894 of record JBKPTR010000173.1, on the reverse strand, counting down.
TTTCGAAAGGTTAGCACCATGGCACGGACCCGTCAAGATTTAGTCGAGGCATTGGGACTTGCCGTGCAGCGCTATCAGCGCAGCACCCAGGCCTTCGACGACACCGTGGGACGGCATCTGGGGCTGGGCCCGTCAGACGTGCGGTGTCTCGACTGGCTCGCCGACGGGCCCAAGACGGCGGGGCAGCTAAGCAAGGCAACTGGTCTACGGCCGGCGGCAACGACGGCGCTGATAGACCGGCTGGTCGCGAAGGGGCTTGTCGAGCGGGTTCGAAACGCTACCGATCGGCGGCAGGTGCTGGTTCAGATGACCGAGCAGGGGCAGGCCCGGACCTGGGAGCTCTACGGGCCGTTGGCTATGGAGGGCCAGCAGTTGCTGGCGCAACTGCGAACTTCTGATCTGGAGCTCATGCTCCGTCAGCTGGAATCCATGCGCGAGCTCACAGACCAGCACCGGGCGGCGCTGGAAGGCGGCGATTTCACTACTGCCGCGACAACGCGATCCGGAGCCGTTCCTCGGGGTCGATGAAATGGTCGTGATCATCCTTGCCCAGATCAAGCTGCACCCAGCTGATCTTGCCCGTGAACCGGCTGTCGCGCGCGCTGTAGTCCGAGGTGACCGGAGTACCGGACTCATAACTGATGTCGGTGGTTTCGTCGGCCGAGAAGATCATCGGTTGGGTCGCTCCGACACGACGCACCGACCTCTCTGCCGTCGTATACAAGGTGACGTTGCCCCTTGGCTGGTCCGCCGCCGTGCTACGCGAACTCCAGGCGGACTTGGTGTGTACCTTCCGGGATCCGCATGCGGGCCTCGAGGGCGAACTCCTGAATGCGGAGCACCTTGTAGACAAACTTGGCCTTCCCGTTCTTGGCATAGACCGACCACCCGCCGAATCGGCCGCCCTGCGCGATGATCACACCTTCCCGCACCGCCGTCGGGTATGACCACCTCTGCCGTGACCGAGAGCGACCGACCTTGGGGCAGTCTGGGACCCGTGATCACGGGTCGGTCGGAGCCGTGCCGTCAGAGGCCCGCGCCGCTGGAACGGCGTCCATCTGCCCGGTTCGCCGGACGCCTTGCCAGGGGAGCCGCAACCCGTATAGGGCCGTGGCCGCCGACTGGACGACGACCAGGTACATCAGCTGGCGATAGACGATTTGTTGCAGCGGGAGGCTCCACAGCGGCCGCAACGGCTCGCCGTCCAGCCGGAACGCGTATCCTGCCGCGAGCAGCTGCAGGATCATGAACCCCAGCCACACGTAGAGCAGTGTCGGCGACCTCGTCACCACCACCGCGTACAGAGTGGCGACGTCGATAAGTGGTGCAAGCAGCGGAAGCAGCACATGAAAGGCCAGCAAGTACGGCAAACCGCGCCGCCCGAGCTTGCCCGCAGCACCCGATTCGCGCACTGCACCTCGGTGCTTCCAGATCGCCTGCATCGTGCCGTAGCACCAGCGGTACCGCTGCCGCCACAGCTGTCTGATCGTCCCCGGCGCCTCCGTCCAGGCGCAGGCTTCCGGAACGTAGATCACCCCCCAGCCCGCCCGACAGATCGCCATCGTCAAATCTGTGTCCTCGGCAAGTGTCTCCGCACTGACGCCGTCAACAGCTTCGAGAGCTTCGCGCCTGAAGGCCCCGATCGCCCCTGGCACGGTCGGCATGCACTGCAAGATGTCGTACATACGGCGGTCGAGATTAAAGCCAACAACGTATTCGATGTGCTGCCAGTGACCTAGCAGGCCCCGTCGGTTACCGACCTTCGTGTTGCCGGAGACCGCTCCGATCATGGACCTCCTGGCCGTTGCGAATGGGGCGACCAGCGCCCCCACCGCGCCGGGCTCGAAGACGGTGTCAGCGTCAACCAGAACCACGATGTCGTGCCGGGCCAGTCGGATGCCGGCGTTCAATGCCGCCGGCTTGCCGGCGTTTGCCTGCCGGATGAGTCGTATCTGGGGAAGGCCAAGTCTGGCCACGACCTCGGCGGTCCGGTCGGTCGAGCCGTCATCCACGACCACGATGTCGAGATCTGGATATCCATTTGCCACCAGGGACCGCACTGTCGCGGCAATGCCTAGTTCCTCGTTGTAGGCCGGTACGACCACTGATACGGCCGGCCAGTATCTGGGGCTGCGCGTTGCAGCAACCAAAGGCGCCCGATGGTGTCGGTGCGCGAGCAAAACGAGCAGCAGCGCACGCAGCAGAGCAAGTACCACGAAGACGACGAACGCTACTTCGAGCACGTCGACGAGCAGTCCAGACCCGCGGACGATCCCGCTCACCAGCTGGCCCCCGAGCCGTTGCTCGGCTGTCGCGGCGTGCCAGGGTGATGTCAGCCCGACTGCTGACGTGACGGTGTCAAAGGTGTAGCCGCGACGCTGGAGTTCGGTAATGAGAAGGTCGACAGCCTTCACCGTTTGCGAGCGGTCGCCGCCGCCGTCATGCAACATGACGACCGCGCCCTTGCCATCGTGCGGCAATCCCGCCCGCACGATGGCGTCAACGCCCTGCCGTTTCCAGTCCTGAGTGTCCAGGTCCGAATAGACGACTTGATAGTTGTCGGCCCGCTGCATCGCCTGCCACTCCGAGAAGCTGACGTCTGCGACGTTGCTGGAGTAAGGCAACCGCAGCAGGCTCGTGGTGTGTCCCGTCGCAGCGGCAATGGCGAGCTGCGACGGGTCCAGTTCAAGCCGCGCCCGACGGGGGTCCACGTTGGCCATATTGCTGTGAGTGAAAGTGTGGACCCCGACCTCGTGGCCTTCGGCGTACGTGCGCTGCACAAGATCGGGGCGGGCAGCAGCACGGGCGCCAACCACAAAGAATGTGGCCCGTACCCGCCGGGCATGCAAAATGTCGAGGATGTCCTCGGTCCATTCTGTCGGCCCGTCGTCGAACGTGAGCACCACGTGCCTGTCCGGAACGCGTAAGCCGCCTTGCTCAGGTTGGGAGCTGTCGACGATCGGCCCACCACTCAGGAACGCAGGCGGAATCCTGCCGACCTTCGGCTGGGAGGTGGGTGTCCGCGCACCCTCACCAACGTTCCCGTTGACGACGCCCGAAACCACCAGCGCGAACAGCAACAGCACCATCGTGACCGACAGCAGCACCCAGTGCGTCCGCGGCTTACGGCGTTGCGGTGGTACGACTCTCATACGCTGGACTCATCCTGGACCATTGCCAGGCTTCGATGTTGGCCGCGATCCTCGTGGAGTCGGATTCGCCGCCTTGGGGTTGCGGACCCTCGTCGTTTCTTGAGCGCCCGAGGTGGCCCGAGCTGTCGGGGTGTCCCTTCTGGTTCGGGCAGCCGACGCCGCCCCGGCTGTTGGGGCGGCCCGTTTGTCTGTCGGGCTCGGCGCGGCGGCGGTCGGCCGGAACGTGATCGACGGCCGCAATGTGACTGACGGCTGCGGCGGCGGGCTCGTCGATTCTTCCGTCGGCGACACTCCCCCGCCCTCGATCTGTCCGCGCGACGGCGGCAGCAACCGATCCACGCCGGGGAGCGGGACATGGGTGCTCAGGGTGAGCACCAGCGCGCTGCCGAGCAGGATGGCGATTAAGCAGATCGCCCAGATACCCCACTTCAGGACTAAAGCGCGGCGGCCTGAGTCGTCGCTGAATACCGGCTTGTCGGTACTTACCACGACAAAACCGTTTTCATTGGCCAGTGCCCCCGATACACCAGAAATCCCCGACATGCTAAAGCACGCCGACGGCGTCCACGCAGAAGGTCAGCTAGACAGCCGACACCTTCGCGGGAGTCGAGCGAGCGCTGGAGGCCGGCGCCGCCAGCAAGGTCGGTTCACCGGCTTCCAAAGTTGGCAGCAAGGTCGGCCGCAGACCGACCATGATGCCCCCTCGTACTTGAAGGAGACCGACAGCTTGACATGGAAGGTAACGGTATCGCCCGTACCGCTCAGATCCAGGTCCTGCGTGACGACTTCGGCCACACGTAGGTCACGGAGTGTTGTTCCGGTCGGTGGCATGGAGCACGGCGGCCGGTCGCCGGATAAGCCAGATGCAGATGATGATCATCCAGATCCAGAAGGCGGCGTACGGCAGGAACCAGATCGCCGAAGTCCAGAAGAATCGGGAAACGACGAGCCCCAGCCCACTAGCGATCGCCCACCAGCCGAGCCAACGACCGACCACTCGGGTCGACAGAATTAACCAGCCGCAGAACACCGCAAAGCCGGCCATGGCGATCCAGACATTCGCGAACCCAAGGTTGCCGGCATCGAAGGCGTAGCTCGCCACCGCCAAATCCAGATCAGCGCTGCCGAACGAGGCCGCGTCCCAGCTCACATCCAGCAGCAGGTACGCGGGTAGCAGGACCCAGAAACAAGGGCGACCACGGACCGCCACGGTGGACTCCCCTCGGCTCGGCCAAGCAGCAGGCACAGTCCGGCCACGAACCAGATCAGTCCGATCGCCGACAGGGTGTCAGCGACGTCGCCGCCTGAGCCCAGCCCGCACTGCCGTTGACGAAGCACGCCCTAGCTTGCTCCGCGCTGGCCAGGAATGGCGGCTCCCCCAGGGACGAGATCGCGATGATCGGAGCAAATAGCAGGACGACGCTGACCAGCCCCACCACGCCGGTGCCTCGGATCATGCCTGTCCAGCGGTCAGCATTCGTCTCGATCAGCAGAGTCATGACAGCGCCCTTTCGGTCTCTTCGATTGCGCGGTGCGGTATGGCGCACGCTAATGCGAACATGACCATCAGCGACCAGTAGTACAGCGCTACCCAGGCGCCGCGCGGCGTGTTGACAGCCAGATCGGGGCCACCGAAGCCCGGAACGGTCAACACCCAGATCGGGATCATGGTCGCGAACAGCAGCCCGCAACCGATCCGGGCCCAGAGCGGACCGCGCCTCGACAGCGCGTAACCACCGAGAATCCCGTAGATGGGTACTCCGATCGCTCCGCCGCCGACTCCGCCCTGGAACATGGTCGCTGGATTTAGTAGTCCGGGCACCAGCACGCTGGCGAATACCAGCGGGGATAGCGCCAGCCAGCGCCAGCCACGACGTCCCCCGGTACGGCGCAGGTACTCCGCCCAGCCGAGCAGCATGCCGGTCGCAACACCCGGAAGCAGAATCCAGCCGAAGGTTCCCGACCAGGACACGCCGGACTCCGCACCGGCGACCTGCGCCATGAAGCCGCGAAGGGAAGCGGACCAGGCAAGTCCACAGACCCCACCTATGGCCAGCAGCGGCCATGACCTGAGACGGGATCGGGCGGCAACCGGCGCCGGCCGCGCCAACGCCGGGCCAGTCATCGTTGCTCCCGGTCGGTGAACACCCGCGCGGCCAGCAGCAGCGAATAAACCGGCAGGTGGACGATCCCGACGACATCGTTCGCACTTCCGAGCCAGGTGGGGCCGCCCGGCGTCGCGTCGTACGGGTCGGCCAGAGTAAAGAAGCCGATAAGCAGGAGGCCGGCAACCAGGCCGGCGACACCGCTGACCAGCGCGCAGGCGCGAGCAAACTCGCTGTGTGAACGGGACCGAGCACGAGTAGAAATCACGGACGTCATGGAAACAGGATGAGGGTTGCCGCGACCCGAAGTCAGCAGACGTTGTCCCGGCCCGCTTGGGAGGTTCGACCGGGCAGCTAACACCCGCCCGGCCCGCCGAGCCCGGCGTCGCGGGCCTTGAGCACTGCTGCCGTGCGGTCGGTCACCTGCACGCGGTTGACGAGACGCTCGATGTCAAAGAGCTGATGCCGACGCAGCGCCACGGCGAGCCCGACCACGAACGGCAGCCCGGCGAGCCCAAGGGCACCACTGGGCAACAGCGGCTGACCGTTGATCAACGGCGAACCGATCGAGCGTCCCGGAGACGGCAATCATGACCCCTACCGCCCAGAGACCCAGCACACCAGCCAGGCCGGCGTACGCCAGCGCCAGTACGGCGCGGGGACTGCGGCGCAACCATGGGGTGCCCTGGCATCAGCAGCATCGCCATCGCGACCATGCCGGCTCCTCCGGGCGGCGCCAGTACACTGCCACCGCCAGACCTGCAAGCGCAAACACGAAGATCAAGTCACCCCAGCCGTCCTTGATCATCACGGCCGGGCTGGGCCGCTGCATCGGGACTGAACGCACGACACCGTTCACCTCGTACGGCAGCGATTGCCCGACCGTGGGTTGCGGCACACCCCAGGTGGCTAGGTCAGCCCATGCCCCGCAATGGCCGTCACGACATCGCCGGAGTGCAGCACCGCGTTTGGCTCGGCTGCGGGAACGTCGATCACAACACCATCGGCCCGCCAGGTGGACCACCCCAGCTGAGGCATCCCCGGGTCGGCAGGGGTATCCAACCGGACCACCGTGGCGAGCAGTCCGAGAACAACCAATCCCGCGGCCACCAGCGCTGCCGCACTTCGCCATGGATGCGCCGACCCGGCTGCATCCGACACCTTGCTCACAGCTCATCATCGCGGTCACTGGCCAGCGGATCAACGCAGCCTCTAGCCGATGATCACCTGCATGGCAGCCGGCAAGATCGCCAGGTAGAGCAATAGGTTCAGCAAGATCAGCACGGGCAGGACGAGGAGCGCAATCAGGACACCAATGAGCCGCACAATCGTCCAGAACGCCCGAGGGCGTTCCCGCTTGACGGCGACCGGCGTCGGGTGATCGATGGTCATGGTCTGGTAATCGAGATGCGAGAGATTTCTAATCTGCCGAGTAGCGGGTCACCATTTCGGCTGTGTTTGACGGCCTGCGCCCATCCAGAGACCAGCGCAAGCCGAGCACGTCCCGCCTTACGATCCTGATGCAAGGCGAGGGCCTGCGCGGCCGCGCCGGCGCAACTATCGGCGGCCCACAACCGTGCTGGGCGAACTCGTGAATGATCACCGCCCACCGGTACTGATATCGGGCTGCGGCGTACGCCCGTGCGCCGGGCCTGTGCTGGCGTGCGGCCAGGGCCGCGGCGCCTGCCAGCTCCCCCAGCGCCAGTCCAGCGAACATCAGGGCCGATGACAGCTGGCTGACTCCTACAGCCAATGGCAGCAGCGCTCCGACAGCGACGCTCGTCAGCGCCACTCCGCTGACCAGGGACAGCGAAGCGCAGGCCAGACATGGCCCAATGATCCGACTCGTCACCCGGTGAGTCGGGGATGGCAAGCGATCGGGTGGGGCTGACGAAAGCCAGGCGCTCACCGCCGTCTTGGTCGCCAGGACAAAGACCGGCCCGAAGGCGAGCGGCAGCAGCCACGCCTCCAACGAAGGCAGGTCGGCGCTCGCAAGGATGCTGCTGATGGTGAAGAAGCTCGCCAACATCAACAGCGCGGTCGCCAAGAATGCAGCGAAGCGGCCATAGGGCCGCCGGACGGCTGGGGTGGCCGCGAGTATGCTCCGGGCGCGCTCCACGGCGACCGCCGTCCGTCCGATCGCTGCAGCCCAGTACCGTTGGCGGGCCCTGCGCCGCGCTAGTCGAGTGTGGAGCCTGCGGTCCCAATACCAGACTCGGGTTCTCCGCACGGTCCGACGATGCCCGGAGAGCAACTCGCTTGCCTGCTGTGCGGTAAGGCCGGTTGCCATGCTCGAATCCGGATCGGCAAGCCGCGGCTCAGGCGATCTATACGCCTCGTCGGCCAGTGCGGTGACCAGGTGCGGACTCATGGCACCGCCCCCACCTTCGACCTGTAGCCCTGGGTGGAGACCACCACTTGCCGAGCCCCCTGCCAGGAGAGCCAGGTCTGCCAGCTCCGAGCCAGTCGGTCCACCACACCAGTGCTGGGCGGGGGCTCGGTCTGCCCAATCCCGTACATTCCGATGCTGTCGAAGCCTGAAAGATCAACCGCGACCGCCATCTCCGGCAATGCGATGCCATCGGAGAGCATGAGGGCCTCGCGCTCACCCGCGGTCAGCGGTACCGCATCAGCGAGAGCGACATAGCCACCGACCACCGACGTACCCGGTCGAACCATCGGCGGCCGACCGTTCGCGACCGCCAGCCAGACTTGATCGCGTGCCACCTGCGTGAGGTAGGCAAGCTTCGCCGCCCGAGCGGCCTCGTTGCGGTATCGCACGGCCATCACAGGACACTCAACGACAGTGCGAGCATTTCCGGCCGACCCACCGAAAACGATCACCCGAAGCGCAGCGCCTTCCTCGACCGCTTTCTCTACTGCGAGCGCGACCTGCTGAGAGACGAAGGCACGCGACGCCGTGCGATCACCCATGAACGAACCAGAGCCGTCAATGACGAGGCTGATCTCCAGATCGGGTGTCACCTGCCGATCGACCAGTTCGCGCACGGCGTTGGGGCATGGGGTCCCTACGGCTGATGTCGTGTTCGTGGTGGGGTGCTGCAGGCTCCGATGAGCAAGCCGAGCAGCGTCAGGGAAGGAACCAGCAGTGCCTGCGGCCGCCATACCGACCGCCCGGAGTACTCACGTTGAGTCTGCGATTGAGCGTTTGGACTGTTCATCCGGGGCCCTCCCTCTTGTCTTGGCGCCTCGAAGCGGTATTTGATTGGCACTCAGCAAATACCGGATTTGCCACGGATTACATGGGGAGTCAGCGGGAGTTATGCCGGATCGATAGGGGGTCAGCTCTTGGCTGAGCGGGCGAAACCAAGGGGCGTCGACACTGAGTCGATGACCCGCCAGGATCGCCTGCTGTGCGTCTTAGTGGAGGACTTCCAGCCGGTGTGGCGCGAAATCGAGGACGCCGACCTGTTTCGCCGCCGCGGCCTCGCTTCGCCGGACGGGTTGCTGGTACCCCAACATGTGATGATCGGGCTCGTCATGTTGCGCGGATTACTCGCGGCGGCCGGGCAAGGCGTACTTTCGTGGGCCAAGCTGGCGGCTAGCCGTGAGGCAGATCCTGGCTTGACGCGGCAATTCGATCGTTGGATGCACGCGTTGAGCGAATACTTCAACGGAAGACGCGCGCTCAACAGCGTCGATCTAGGCCACCTCGCGCGCGGTCTGACGATTACCCACCCCACCGACCGCACCTCAGACTCGCTGGCCGCCCAGCTGCTGAGCTACGCCCCTCCCGAGCCGTCGGCTGCAACGCGGCAGCACCGGGCCGAGCTGGTCTCCAATGCTGTTCGGCAGCGGACGGGTGTCGCTGTGTCGGATGCCTTTCTAGCCGACGTGCCGCCACTGCTCGCAAGCGGCTTCCAGCTGCGTGAGGTTCAACAGCTAGTGACCGAGATCCTCCGGACGGCCGGGCGTCCGCCGCTTGTTTTGTGCGGGCCGGCAGGGGTGGGAAAGAGCCAGCTGGCAGCCGCCGTGGTCGAGGAATTCGCTCCCGAAAAGGTGATCTGGGTCAGCGACGCGGCTTCTCGGGATGCGGTACTGGAGGCGTACGCGCGAGCCGCCCAGGCGCTTGGCCTCACAACGCCCGACCCCGGCAATCTTGAGGAGTCCGCTCGGAGTCTGATGCGAGCTCTGCGCCGCTCCGACTTCGACTGGTGGATCGTGCTGGACGATGTGGATGATCCGGCTCACCTCGTGGGTTTTTGGCCGGGTGGCGTCCGGGGCCGAACCCTGTGGCTGACCCGCCGCCGGGGCACGGATCTGGAGGGTGAGGGTCGCCAGATCGTCACGATCGAGGGCTTCTCCCGGCGCGAGGGGCAGCGTTATCTGCAGGGCCGCCTGGGGCCTGCAGTCGAAGCGGGCGAGATGGTCAGCCACACATTCGACGAGGTGGATGGCCTGGTGCATGATCTCGGCGGCACGCCCCTTGCACTCGCTCTGGCCGCCAGCGTCTTGCGGGAGAATCGCAATACCTGTGCTAGTGGGGCGTTAAGTAATTAACTTTACGTATCCGTGGGATACTGAGGTGTGACTGGAGCGACCGCTGAACCGTTGCTGTTACGGCAGAACGATCGGGACGAGCTGGTCGGGCTGACCCGGTCGAGCTCGGTGGGTGC
>JBKPTR010000172.1:0-4359 GCA_046735615.1 Actinomycetota bacterium | reverse complement strand
CGGCTGTGCGTGCAGAGCAGGCCGAAAGGGATCCACCGCTTGAACACCGCCGGGTCCGGACGTCCTTCGAAGCCTCCGATGTCGTGGCTCCAGAACCCGAAGCCGGACGCGGCGAGGGACAGACCGCCACGCAGACTTTCGGCCATTGACACGAACGTCGACTCGCAGTCGCCGCCCCAGTGGACTGGAAACCGTTGACCGCCGGCCGTCGCGGATCGAGCAAACACGACGGCCTCCTGCTCACCCCGGTAGGTGCGCAGCAACTCGAAGACGGTCTGGTTGTAGACGTAGCTGTAGAAGTTGTGCATCCGCTCAGGGTCAGAGCCATCGGACCAAACCACATCTGTGGGGATCCGCTCCCCGAAGTCGGTCTTGAAGCAGTCCACGCCCATGTCCAACAAGGCCCGCAGTTTGTCCGCGTACCACTGCCGGGCGTCGGGATTAGTGAAGTCCACGATCCCCATTCCCGCTTGCCACTGGTCGGTCTGCCACACGTCGCTGTTGGGTTTGCGGAGCAGATAGCCCTGCTGTGCGCCTTCGGCGAACAGCGGCGAACGCTGCGCGATGTAGGGATTGATCCAGACACAGACGCGCAGTCCCCGCTCTTTGAGGCGAGACAGCATGGCTGACGGGTCTGGAAAGGTTCGGCTGTCCCAGGTGAAGTCGCAGTCAAAGTGGAATACCGACAGCGGCAGGTCCCGGCTGGCCATGCCGTCGACGAAGCCGGTCACGGTCTCCTCGTCGTAAGAAGTCGTGAACGAGGTGCTCAGCCAGAGGCCGAACGACCATGCTGGTGGCAGCGCGGGTCGGCCAGTCAACCCTGTGTACTTGCGCAAGATCTCCTGGACTGTCGGCCCGTAAATGATCAAGTACTCCAGTGCCTGGCCGGCCACGCTGAACTGCACTCGCGACACGGCTTCGGAGCCGATTTCGAACGAAACCAATCCCGGATGGTTGACGAACACGCCGTAGCCTCGGTTGGTCAGGTAGAACGGCACATTCTTGTAGGCCTGCTCGCTGCTGGTGCCGCCGTCGGCGTTCCAGATGTCGACCACTTGGCCGTTCTTAGCCAAAGGACCGAACCGCTCACCCAGCCCGTAGACGACCTCGCCAATCCCGAGGCTGAGCTGCTCACGGACATAGTGCCCATCAGAGTCGGTGGAGATCAGGGCCATCGCCCTTGCTGCTGCTCGTGGTCAGCACCTTGCCGTCGGCGAGGAAGTCCAGCGCCCACTGCTCACCACGGGCAAAGCGGACAGACAGCGCCCGGAGGTAATGGTTGCATGGCGGTTGTCTAACTCGGTGTGCACGGCGACCGCGGAGTCGGCATTCAGCGTGAACTCGGAATGGCGTGGCTGCTCCCCGGCGAAGTGGCTGACCGCAACCGAGATGACGTCTGGAGCCGGTGAGGAGCACCGTACGGCGACCACCGGCTGATTGAGAGTGTCGCCACGATGCCTGATCCTCTGGGTAGGTCCGTAAACGACCAGCGCATCAGATTCCCCACGGACGTCATAGGCCTGGATTGGGTAACGCGCCTGAACACCTTCACGTAGCAACCAGTAGCCGTTGGTGAATTTCACCCTCGCAGAGTACGGCGCCAGACACCTTTAACGTCGCGTCCAAGAGGGCACGTCGCGGGGGTTCGAGAACTTTGCGTAGCTTTGCGATGGCAGCAGCGTCACAACAGGCTCAGATGCGTCGAGTCGCTACCTGCTGGGTACTTTTCGCAACATCAAGGTCTCTGTCGCGGGCGGCAGGCCTGCGGTAAAAATTGCGCATTTTGATTCGACTTGTCGCATTGCTGGGCCGCCGGAAGGGTTGAGGGTGCACGCACGATGATTCGCGGCTACCAGTGCCTCGTTGATGACGCTCGTTATCACGGCTACGTGGCGGCTCTTTCGGGATGCGGCATTGCAGTCGATGAGCGCCTGATTGGGCAGGGAGACTTCCGCTTCCAGCCCACGGTGACGGTAGCCGAGGAGATACTGCGCCTGCCTCGTCGTCCAACCGCCGTTTTTGCCGCCAACGATCTCGAGGCGCTTGGGGTGATGGAGGCAGCTCGCCGGCTCGGACTTTCCGTGCCAAGCGATCTCAGCGTCGTCGGCTTTGACGACAGCATGTACGCGTCAGCGTCATCGCCGCAGCTGACAACGGTGCGACAACCTTTCGTGCAGATGGGCGAGGTGGCCTATCAGCTTCTCGCCGACCAGATGGAAGGACGAGATCCGGCCTCTGTTCGAATCGAACTGGCCGCGACGCTGGTCATTCGTGATTCCACCGCACAGCTTCGAGCGGCCAGCAACTAACCAATGCCTGCAGCACGGATTGTCCTCGATCCGGCCTACGCCGTTGGACCGCTGAATCGTCGTCTGTTCGGTTCCTTTGTTGAGCACCTGGGTCGGTGCGTCTATGACGGGATTTATGAACCAGGGCATCGGTCGGCGGATGGGGATGGGTTCCGTTCGGATGTGATGGATCTGGTACGTGAGCTGGGCGTGACCACCATCCGTTATCCGGGTGGCAACTTCGTGTCCGGTTATCGGTGGGAAGACGGTGTCGGCCCGCGGGGACGGCGGCCGCAGCGGCTCGACCTGGCGTGGCATTCGCTGGAGACGAACCAGGTTGGGCTGAACGAATTCGCGGGATGGTGTGAGCGGGTGGGCGCCGAAATGATGCTGGCGCTCAATCTCGGCACCCGCGGCATCCTCCAGGCGCTCGACCTGATGGAGTACGCCAACATCGGTGCCGGCTCCGCGCTAGCCGAGCTGCGGGCCGCCAACGGCTCCCCGGAGCCGTTCGGGGTGCGCATGTGGTGTCTCGGCAATGAGATGGATGGGTCGTGGCAGCTCGGCCATCGCAGCGCCGAAGACTACGGCAAGATCGCAAGCCAAGTGGCGAGGGCGATGCGGCAGTTGGATCCAGGCCTGGAGCTCGTGGTCTGTGGCAGCTCCAGCCGGTCGATGCCGACCTTTGGGACGTGGGAACGTGTGGTGTTGGAGCACTGCTACGAGGATGTGGACTTCATTTCCTGCCACGCCTACTACCAGGAGCGTGACGGTGATCGGGGCAGCTTTCTGGCTTCGGCGGTGGACATGGAGACCTTCATCGAGGCCGTGATCGCTACCGCGGACTCGGTGAAGGCGGCGCGGCGCAGCGAGCGGAGCATCGCCATCTCATTCGATGAGTGGAATGTCTGGTACCAGGACCTCTACCACGAGGGCGGCAGGATTACTGGCCTGGACAATTGGCCGTACGCGCCGAGGCTCCTGGAGGATCAGTACACGGTGACCGACGCGGTGGTGGTCGGCAGCCTGCTCATCTGCTTGCTGAAGCACGCCGACCGGGTGCAGGCCGCATGTCTTGCTCAGCTGGTCAACGTGATCGCGCCGATCATGACCGAGCCGGGTGGGCCGGCGTGGCGGCAAACCATCTTTTTTCCGTTCGCGATCACCGCGCGCCTGGCCCGGGGCACGGTGCTGCGGCTCGCAGTACAGAGCCCGAGCTATGAGACGGCGGAGTACGGAATTGTGCCGCTCCTCGACGCCGTCGCCACCATCGACGACGACACCGGCTCGGTCGCCGTGTTCCTGGTACATCGCGATCTGGACGCGCCCATCACCGTTTCCATTGATATCGGCGCGCTCGGGCCGGTCCGGCTCCGCGAAACCACCACCCTCGCCGATCATGACTCGACCGCTACCAATACCCTCGAGCACCAGCAGCGCGTCGCCCCCACCCCCAACCAGTCAGCTCGGATCGACAATGGCGTGCTCACCGTCGACCTAGCCCCGGTTTCCTGGACAGCGCTGCAGCTAACCCCGCCGTGAGAATCACTCGCCGAAAACTGCCAGGAGTTGTCCGGTACGCATGGGAGCGCAGTCCTGTCCTGTCACCGGGACATGTGGTCACTCCAGCTTGATGGCCCATCCGATCCGGCAGCGTACTCGTCCATCGGAACCTTGCCCTCGCGCCAAGCTTGCAGTACCGGATCCACAATCCGCCAGCATTCCTCGGCGCTGTCACCGCGCACCGAGAGTAAGGGATCGCCATCCAGTACCCCCGCCAGCACTTCCCCGTATGCCGGCAGCCGGCCGGGGTTGAGATCGGCGACCAGGGAGACTCGATCCAGCACCAATGGATCATTGGGACCGTTGACGTTCATTTCCAACGCCATCCGATCCGGCCCCATAGTTAGCCGCAGTTGGTCCGGAATTGGCTTCCCCTCCAGTCCAGTCGGCTGGTGCGGCACCGGCTTGAACGTCACCAGCACTTCCTTGCGACGTTCCCGCATCGCCTTGCCGGACCGCAGCCGGAAGGGGACGCCTGACCAGCGCCAGTTGTTGACTTCCACTACCA
>JBKPTR010000171.1:0-10940 GCA_046735615.1 Actinomycetota bacterium | reverse complement strand
CAATCCAGTGACACCCGAGACCCCCGCGCCATACACCTGCAACGGGCTCGCCCGCACCAGTGTGTGTCGACGTCACCGGACGGCACCACCAATTCTCATCAGCCAGTGAAGCGATTGAAGATCGCAAACCCGATACACCTGCTGCATCGTCGGTCCGTACCCCCAATTTGGCTGACCGCTAGGTTGACCCGGTTCGCCTTCAGTGGGTGTGACAATGAGCATCCACAAGCTCAGCGCCGGGTCGGGGTACGACTACTTGACCCGGCAGGTCGCGGCGTTGGACGCCACCGCGAAGGGCCATGTCGGGCTGACCTCCTACTACACCGAACGGGGTGAGAGTCCGGGGTCGTGGATCGGCTCTGGCCTGGCCGGCATCGACGGCCTGAACGCCGAGGATTTGGTCACCGCGGAGCAGATGCGGTCTCTGTTCGGCGCCGGCATGCATCCCCTCGCAACCCAACGGTTGGAACAGCTATGCGCCGCCGACTTGACCGACGCAAGCGTTCGGGCAGCGACCCAGCTAGGCGCGCCGTTCAAGATCTACGCCGGCGAGGTCAGCCCCTTCCGGGTGGAGGTGGCAAAACGGATTGCCGCGCGGCAGGCCGCGGGCGGACAGCTGGGAGACGGCCCGGTCTCTGCAACCGATAGGGCGCGGGTCCGTACCGAGGTCGCGCGGGAGTTCTTCCGAGCAGAGCATGGCCGCGATCCGATCGATGCCCGCGAGATCGCCGCAACCATCGCTAAGGAATCGCGTCCGCGCACCCAGACGGTTGCCGGCTATGACCTGACCTTCTCACCGGTCAAGTCGGTGTCGACGTTGTGGGCGGTCGCCGACCTGCACCTCGCTGCCCTGATCGAACAAGCACATCAGGCTGCGGTGCAGGATGCGCTGGGCTTCATCGAACGGCACGCATTGTTCACCCGGCAGGGCAGAAACGGGGTCCGGCAAATTAACGTACGGGGGCTTGTGGCTGCCGCGTTCACCCACCGCGACTCCCGTGCCGGCGACCCGGACTTGCACACTCACGTTGCTGTTGCGAACAAGGTGCAGACCCTCGACGGACGCTGGCTGTCCATCGACGGCCGGGTGCTGTTCAAGGCGACCGTGGCGGCCTCGGAAACCTACAACACCGCCCTGGAACATCACCTCCGCGACCGGTTGAGGGTGCGGTTCGCGGAACGTCCCGATACTGACCCAGCGAAGCGGCCGGTGCGGGAGATTGTCGGTGTCGACCCGGCTCTGAACCGGCGCTGGTCTAGCAGGCGAGTGTTGATCAAGGACCGGCAGGGCGAATTGGCGGCCCGGTTTCAGCGTGATCATGGTCGGCCGCCGACCCCGGTGGAGGCGTTGCAGCTGGCGCAGCAGGCCACCTTGGAGACCCGCGACGCCAAACACGAACCCCGCAGCTTGGCCGAGCAACGCACCACCTGGCATGTCCAAGCCGCCGAAACGCTCGGCGGACCTGGCGCGGTCCAAGCCATGATCAATAAGACTCTCCATCCCAGCTCCGCGTCGGGCCCTGCAGTGGATGCGGGGTGGGTGGCGATGACCGCGGAGAAGGTGTTGGCGGCAGTGGAGGATCACCGTTCGACCTGGCAGAGATGGCATGTCTACGCCGAAGCACACCGCCACATTCGGGCTGCTGAAATCGATACCGACAAGGTTGATCAATTGGCGGAGCTGCTCGTCGAGGAGGTGCTGCGGACCCGATCGGTGGCCCTGACTCGCACCGACGACAACATCAGTGAGCCGGCGGCGTTGCGTCGAGCCGACGGTTCCAGCGTGTACACGGTGGCCGGATCCGAGCTGTTCACCTCCGCCCGCATCCTGGCCGCCGAGCAGCGATTGGTCGCGACCGCGGGCCGCACCGACGGACGGGTTGTGGAGGCCGAAACGGTGGAGCTGGCGCTGCTGGAGGCAGCCGCCAACGGCCACGCCTTAGACGCCGGGCAGGCCGGGCTGGTTCGTGCCATGTGCACCTCCGGGGCGCGACTGCAACTGGCCATCGCCCCGGCCGGCGCCGGCAAAACCACCGCCATGTCCACCCTGGCTTCGGCGTGGACCGACAGCGGCGGACGCGTGCTTGGATTGGCCCCGTCGGCCGCCGCAGCTGCACAACTCCGCGACGCCACCAGTGCACCAGCCGAAACGCTGGCTAAACTCACCTGGTCCATTGATCATGGTGACCTGCCGGATTGGGCAGAACGCATCGGCCGGTCCACCTTGGTGATCATCGACGAAGCCGGGATGGCAGACACCCTCGCCCTAGACACCGCCGTCCAGTTCATCATCGGCCGCGGCGGCAGTGTCCGGCTGGTCGGTGATGATCAACAACTCGCCGCGATCGGCGCGGGCGGCGTGCTACGTGACATCGAAGCCAGCCACGGCGCGGTGCGGCTGAGCGAGCTGCACCGCTTCACCGACCCTGCCGAGGCTGCCGCCACCCTCGCCCTCCGCGACGGCCGACCCGAGGCGCTCGGGTTCTACCTGGACCGGCGACGCGTCCACATCGGAGAACCCACCACCACCCTCGATGCCGTCTTCAACGCCTGGCGGGCGGACCACAGCCAAGGCTTGGACGCGATCATGTTGGCCCCAACCCGGGAGCTAGTCAGCAGCCTCAACCAACGCGCCCAAGATCACCGCCTCGCCGGTGCGACTCCGGGGCGGCAGGTTGAGATGGCCGATGGCAACCGGGCCAGTGTCGGCGATCTGATCATCACCCGGAGGAATGACCGCAGACTGCGTATCACCGCAACCGACTGGGTGAAAAACGGTGACCGGTGGACCGTCCTTGACCTGCCCGCTACCGGTGGTTTGAGGGTGCGGCATGTACGGAACGGCCGCACCGTGACCCTCCCCGCCAGCTACGTCTCCGCGGCTGCCGAGTTGGGTTACGCCTCGACTGTGCATACCGCGCAAGGTGTCACCGCCGACACCATGCACGGCGTCGTGGCCGGTGCGGAGTCCCGGCAGCAGCTCTACACCATGTTGACTCGTGGCCGCACCGCCAACCACATCTACGTTTCGGTGGTCGGTGACGGGGACCCGCACGCGGTGCTCCAGCCCGACAACGTTCACCTCCGGACCGCGACCGAGCTGCTCGAACAAATCCTTGGCCGAGAGGGCAGTCCAAGATCGGCCAGCACCCTGCAGCGGGAGCAACAGGACCCCGCTACCCGGCTCGGCGCCGCTGCCGCCCGCTACCTTGACGCCCTCTACCTCGCCGCCGAACACCTCGCCGGGCCACAGGTTGTTGCCGACCTCGACCAGAACGCCGACGGTATGCTCAACGGCTTGACCGACGAGCCGGCGTGGCCGACCCTGCGCGGCCACCTGCTGCTGTTGGCCGCTGCCGGCGCCGATCCAGTCAATGAACTGCTCTACGCCGCCGCAACCCGGGACCTGACCAGCGCCCGTGATCAGGCTGCAGTCATCGACTCTCGGATCCATGAGATGAACGAGGTCGCCGGCGGGGGTCCGCTGCGGTGGCTGCCCGGTATTCCGCACCGGCTGGCCGCCGACCCGAACTGGGGACGATATCTGAACGCCCGATCACAGCTTGTTGCTGAGCTCGCCGACCAGGTCCGCGGAAAGGCCGCATATCAAGCACCGGCCTGGGCGGCCCAGCGGCACGCGCATATGCCGGCCGAGTTGATCGCCGACATACAGGTGTGGCGCGCCGCCACCCAGGTCGATCCCAGCGATCTGCGTCCCACTGGGCCATCCCAATTCGGCCGTGCCGCCCGTGTCTTCCAACTGCAACTCGATAGGCGACTCGCCGCCGCAGACACCCGTACCGAATGGGAATGGCGGCAACTGGTCGCTGCAGAAGCTCCGAGCGCCACCGCGGACCCATTCCTGCCAGAGCTGGCCGAAAGGTTGAGCTACCTCACTCGGGCCGGCTTCGACGCCATCCACCTGCTGCGGTCGGCGGCCGCTGCCGGACCGCTACCCGATGACCACCCCGCCGGAGCCCTGTGGTGGCGCATCCTCGACCAACTACCGCAAACGCCACCCGCAACCCGCAAGGCTGTCCCAGCGACCAGGCGTACGACCGCTCCGGCGCCCGTGCCGCGCTTGAGGCCGCCTCCGGCGTTCGGCCCGAGCCGCTGACCGGCCTCCCAAGGCCGAACGACGGCGGGATATTTTCGGCAGGGTCGTTGCCGAAACTCCCTCTGATCTGTATCAAGCGGCCTCGCTGCGCTCGGCCGGCGGCGCGTGTCCTCGCTCCGCTGCGGGCGCGCCACGAGCGTCTTCCAGTGAGTGCTTACATGAGTGCATGTGGCCGCCGACGAAAGCTGAGACGGCGGCGCTGTTCGATGCGCGGAGCAGCAGCTACGACGACAGCGCGATGCATCGTTGGCTCGCGCGGTTCACCGCGGACAAATTGCGCGCCGCCTCCGGATCTCTGATCCTCGACGCCGCTGCCGGCACGGCCTTGGCCACCAGGGCGCTACTTGACCGGGACCGATCACTCCGGCCCATCGCCTTGGATCTATCCGCGGGTCTGCTGGCGGCCGCTCGGGCCGTGGTGCCAAACCTGCCCGTGATCCAGGGCGACATTGAGCGACTGCCGTTCGCAGCTGACGTTCTCGACGCGGTCATCTGCGTGTCGGCGGCGGCGTACTTCCCGAGTCCGCAGCAGGCTGTGGCCGAGTTCGCCCGAGTGTTGCGACCAGGCGGAATCCTTGCTCTCCAGGTTTGGACCGCCGATGGCCTTGCTTCGACGCGACTGCTACGTCAGGTCGCCGCGCGTCATGGAGTCGCAATTGACGACTCGAACGGGCGACTTGGCACCCCGCCCAAGCTGACCCAGGTGATAGCAGCGGCGGGCTTTCGCGATGTCGAGATAGCGACCGGTTTGTGGCGTCAACCTTGGGCCGACGGACACACGGTCTGGGAATCAATCCTTAGCAGTCCCCTTGTCCGTGCGATACCCCGGGCGTGAGTCACTGCCGGCGCGGGATCGAGCGCTCAGGATGCCCTGGGGGTGTACTGACAGTGGCACCGCTGACGTCTCTGCGGCAGCGCGGCTCGGCGCCGACTGCACCGCTCCCTGAACCGGAGCACCCCCTCGGCTGCCAATCAAGCCCGGCCGGGCCGGGGGCCTCCACTATGTGCGAGCCGACGGACGTGGACGGTGGTGTGACTATCCGGCGAGCAGCGCACTGCGCGCGGGAGCTGTATTCAGGGGCGGATGAGCACCTTCGACGCTCAGGTCCAGCACCTGCTGGCCGGGGCGGAGCCGTTCGCGCGCGATCTCCAGCAGCACCGCCAGCTCGGCGTCGGTGTGTCGACCCGACATGCGCCACGATCCCGCGGACCCCGGCGACCTTCTCAGCGATCTGCACCGCCGTCGCACGCGAGGCCGTCCGCACCTTCCGGATGTACGGCGATATCCGCCGACCCTAGCGACGCGCGGCCGGGTTAGGTGAGGTGCTGGCGGGCTCGGCGTGGATCGTGTCGTGGGTGACCGGCTGGCCGCAATGGTGGCAGATCTGGTCGACCTGGAGCGGCTGGCCGCAGGAGTGTCGGCGGGTGAGCGCCGGGGTGTCCACCGCCCATCTGTCGCCCCATTGGTAGAGGGCGAGCATGACCGGGAACAGTTCCTGTCCGGCCTCGGTGAGGTGGTACTCGTGGCGAGGCGGATGCTCGCTATACGGCCGGCGCTCGATGACCCCGGCGGCCTCCAGCTTGCGCAGCCGGTCGGCGAGGATGTCGCGGGACGCGCCGGTGTAGCCGGCGATGCGGGCGAAGCGGTGCACGCCGTAGCCGATCTCGCGGAGCGCCAGTAGCGACCACCGCTCGCCGAGGACGTCCAGAGCGGCCGCGAGTGAGCAGGGACGGGCCCCCAGGGGCAGCTCGGCCAGGCGGATGCCGGGTCGTGGCTCGGGATCGGTCATCCTTCGAGGCTAGCCCAGTGTGTTGCGATTTCCAACTCACTGGGTTAGTGTGGCAGCCAGTCAGTAGGAAATCACAACATACTAGCGATGAGGTGCGGATGAGCCAGCAGCTGTCGGAAACCGCAGCGCCGCCGGCGCTCGGGCGCAACGCTGCCGCGGTGCTGGCGCTGACGAGCGCGGTCGTCTTCATGGTGTTCCTGGACGCCACGATCGTGAACGTCTCGTTCGAGACGATCAGTCGCGATCTGCGCGCCGACGCGAGTCGTCTGGCGTGGGTGCTCAACGCCTACAGCCTCACCTTCGCTGCGATGCTGATACCCGCTGGCCGGCTGGCCGACCGGTACGGCCGGCGGCGCGTGTTCCTGCTCGGCGTGGCCGGCTTCACTGTCTTCAGCGGCCTGTGCGGATTCGCGCCGGATCCGGCCGTGTTGATCGCCGGCCGGGCGCTGCAGGGGCTGTTCGCCGCGCTGGTGGTACCGACCGCTCTGGCCCTACTGCTGCCGGAGGTGCCGCCGACGCGACGGCCGGTTGCGGTCGCCACCCAGGCGGCGATGGGTGCGGCGGCCGCCGCGGTGGGCCCGACGACCGGTGCGCTCCTCATCGAGTACGGCAGCTGGCGGTGGGTGTTTCTGATCAACGTGCCGATCGGAGTGCTGGTGAGCCTCGCAGCACGCTGGTTGCTGCGGGAGAGCCGCGACCCGGGCGCCCGCGGTCTCCCGGATCCGGCCGCCGCGCTGCTGCTCGCCGCCATCCCGGCGCTGCTCAGCTTCTCGGTCATCGAGGGGCCGTCCTGGGGCTGGGACAACCCGTGGGTGGTGGCCGGGTTCGGGCTTGCCGCGCTGCTGCTGCCGGTGCTCGGCTGGCGCAGCGCCACCGCCCGCTACCCCGCGCTGGACCTTCGGCTGTGGCGGATCCCTCAGTTCCGGATGGTCAACGCCGCCAGCCTGCTGTTCGCCATCGCGTTCTACGGCATGCTGCTGGCCAACATCGTCTTCCTGCAAGCCGTGTGGCACTATTCGGTGCTGCGGGCCGCGCTGGCCAGCGTACCCGGACCGCTCGTGGTCGCCGTGCTCGCCCGGTTCGCGGGCCGGCTGGCGGGCCGGGTCGGTTTCCGGCCCGTGCTGCTCGCCGGTGCGGCGTGTTGGGCCCTGGCCAGCGCGGCGTTCGCGCTCGTGATCGGCCCGTCCGCCCAGTGGACCACGCACTGGCTACCACCGGCGCTACTGACCGGCATGGCCATCGGGCTGACCCTGCCGGTGCAATCGGGCGCCGCGGTCGCCTCGCTACCGCCCGCCCGCTTCGGTCTCGGCTCCGCGATCAACGCCAGCTTCCGGCAGCTCGGCGCCGTGCTCGGCGTCAGCCTGTTCGTCGCGCTGGCCGGCGACACCGGCACCGCCACCGCCGCCGACTACCACCGCGTCTGGTGGATCCTCGGCGCCATGGGCCTGGCCAGCGGCCTGGTCCTGCTCTTACCTGGCTTGCCCGGCGCCCGGCCGGATAACAGACACCGAGCGCGCCCGTCCACACGGTCCTTTACCCCGAGCTCGCCGGCAGCACGTAACCCCACCGCAACCAGGCAGGCAGGCCGCATAGCCGCCAGCGCAGGCAACACATCAACGCCCGTTCCAGCACGCCGATGACTTCGCTTCGAGGAGACGACCATGCCGATGATCACCAACACCGAATCCGGAATCAGAATCCCCGGAATGAGTAGCCGCTTTCTCGAGCCGATTGGGTCGCGCGACCAAAGGCAGGGCCGGCTGCGCTACCTCACCGGCGGCAGCGGTGCGCCGCTGGTGATGCTGCACACCGTGCGCACCCAGGCCGAGCACTTCCGGCATGTCATTCCGCTGGTCCAGCATCGATACACCGTGTACGCGCTGGACCTGCCGGGAATGGGCTACTCGCAGATCGTGCCCGGCGCCTCCTACGAGGAACCCGCCATGCGTGCCGCCGTCAAACGACTCCTCACACAACTTGATCTGCGCGACGTGACACTGCTCGGCGAGTCGATGGGTGCCGTGCTCGCCCTCACCGCAGCGGCCGACCTGCCCGACCGGGTCCGCCGCGTCGTAGCGGTCAACGCCTACGACTACCCCGGCGGCATCGCCAGGTCCGGCCTGCTGGCCCGACTGATCGTTACCGGCGTCGTCGCACCGGCCGTGGGTCCGATGCTCGCCCGGCTGGAACCCAAGCCCGTCATGCGGGCCGTGCTGACCGGCGGCCTCGTCGACCGGGCCGCACTCCGCGAAGACTATCTGGACGAACTCCTCAACGTCGGCCGCCACCCGGGCTACCCGACCGTCGCTCGCGCCGTGTACCGCAACCTCCCCAGCCTCGTCGCCGCCCGCGCGCGATACCCCAAGGTCACCGCACCGATCCATCTCATCTACGGGGAGAAGGACTGGTCCCGACCTTCAGACCGGCAGGCCAACCGACAACAGCTGCCCGACGCAGACTTCACCCAGGTTCCGAAAGCCAGCCACTTCATCGCCCTGGAACGACCTGACGTGCCAGCCGACCTGCTGACCGCGGTGGCATGACCCGACCTCATGTGTATGTGAAGCGGACGCACCAGGCTGGTTTAGTGCCCTAGACGACCCCGACAACCCCCAACAGGGCCTCAACGTGTGCAACTCAGGCGGCAAGCAAGGCGTCCGGTGAGTCAACCCCGACGACATGCAGCCGAGCTGACCGTGCGCATACTCACGGCACCAACGGCGCGCGCAAGGCGCCTCCCCCTGCAGGTGGCGGCCTGCGGTGCGGTCTGGTTGATGTCGACCCGGCCGGTGCTCCAGGACGCAGATCCGGTCGGCGTGCCGGACGGTGGAGAACCGGTGCGAGATCAAGATCGTGGTGACCGCGATGCTGGAGGGCATCGGACGGGCCATGCGGGACGTGCGTGCCGTGCTGCTCACTCATGCCCACCTCGATCATGTCGGCCTGGCCGAGCGACTGCGACAGCAGGCCGGCGCCACGGTCTGGGTGCACGGACGCGACGTAGCAGCCCTGGCTCACCAGCTCCGGCCGCCGGCCGACGCCAAGCCTGAGGCGGGTCTGGGCCGCTACCTGCTGCGCCACCCCACGGCGCTGCGGGTGCCAGTGCGCCTGGCGCGTTCGGGGGCGTTCCGCACGCCGGCCATCCAGCTTGACGACGACATGATCCTCGACGTGCCCGGACGGCCGCGCGTGGTCGCGGTACCCGGGCACGCGCCCGGCAGCGTTGCGTTCCATCTGTCCGCGCAGGGCGTGGTGCTCACCGGAGACGCGCGGGTCACCCACGACGGTCTAGTGGGTCGCACCGGCACCGGACCGCAGATCATCGGCCCGGTGTTCACGCACGACACGGCGCAGGCACGAGCGTCACTGGAAGCGTTGACATCATTGGATGCGGGGCTGGTGCTGCCGGGTCACGGTGATCCGTTCCACGGCGCCGTCGCCGATGCCGTGGCACAGGCCCGGAACGCCCCATCCTGATCCCGCGTTCTCTCGGCGCCACGAACCCAGAGCCCGCCGCGAGCAGCCAGGCGACAACCGCCGAGAGGGCTGTACCGACACCGTCGATAACCACCCCGCACACGACAAATCAACCGAGCATCGAGGAGCCTCACGCCATGACCCCGATCCGTATCACCGTCGCCAACCAGACCACACCGCACAACTCCCGACAACCCCACGGCCCAGGACCTTGCGGCGCAGCTGCCCCTCACCCTGAGCTTCCGCGACTTCAACCGCGTCGAGAAAATCGCCAAGCTACCCCGGCCCCTCACCACGGACGGGGTTCCACCGGGTGATGACCCCGACATCAATGACATCGGCTACTACGCCCCCTCGAACAACCTTGTCTTCTACTACGGCGACGTCGGCTACTGGAACGGCATCGTCCGCATCGGCCAGTTCAGCGGCCAAGACATCGACTTGATCGAGCAGCAGCCAGACGATGCCGAGATCACCATCGAGCGAGCCTGAGCAGCCAATGGGTCCAGCCCACAAGTCCCCTGGGACCACTACACGACGAAGAGGTCGGTGCTAACGAATTGCTAACGCGGCGCCTGAACTGCGATGGACAGGCACGGACGCGACCCGCCGGCCATTTGCACACATCAGCGGACCGCGTCCCGCTGCGCTGTACGCTCCTCGCCCTCCGGCGGATCAGATGATCAAGATCGCGAAACGGAGCCATTCTGGGAGCCAGATTGCACAGCCGACTTCGTACGACCACGGACGCGCACGGAGCACCAGACTGCGGTTCTGGGCGTGAAAGCCGACCCGCCGGACCAGTCCGGGCGCTTGGTCGAGACCTAAGCATCAACTGCACCCAAGCAGATATGCAGGACTACGTTCGATTATCGCGTGCGATCACGACATCGGCTGCGGCGGAGGCGACACCCCTGCGATGACCCCTCGAGGGCCGAGGTGCCGCCGCGATATGTTCAGCCCACGCTCAGTAGTGGCGATTCAAGCGACGCCCAACCGTAGTCACCGTGGTTCGCGCAATGCCCGGTTCGGCCCACTCTGACCCTCGTGCACTCGTCGGCGAGCGCGCCGACGAAGGCGCGGTCCGGTCGAATGGGGGTCGACGTGTGTTCATCGCCCTCGCTCCAGCCCTAACGACTGTTTCTGCTGACGAGCCGCCAGGTCTCCACGTCGCCCTTGCCTTTCACGTCGACGAGCCCTATCGGCTCGGTGACGAAGTCGTCGCGCAAGAGCTCCCAGGTCGGACGCGTGATCTGGATTTCGTCTGATGTCCCGTGCGACTCCATGCGGCTCGCCATGTTCACCGTGTCACCCCAGAGGTCGTAGAGGAAGCGGCGGCGTCCGATTACGCCCGCCACGACCGGGCCGGAGCTGATCCCGATCCGAAGCCGGAGGTCGCTCTCCGGCAGGCATGTGCGGGCGCAGTCCTTCATCTCTAGCGCGAGGTCGGCAAGCGCGTGCGCGTGGTCGGACCGAGGCCGGGGAACCCCCGCCGCGGCCATGTAGCAGTCGCCGATCGTCTTGATCTTCTCGACCTCGTAGCGGTCGACGAGTTC
>JBKPTR010000170.1:0-8887 GCA_046735615.1 Actinomycetota bacterium | reverse complement strand
ATGAGGTCACGCCGCCCGGCCGTTCGCGTGCAACGACGTCATCCACCGGGCCGACGGATCGACCGAAAGACAGCAATCCTTGCGTCAGGCTTACGGAGAGTCAGACCCGGCGGATGGCGTCAGCCATATCCTCACTGGCTTGAGGGACGTCATGAGGCGTCCAGTCCCTAGCGTATGGATTGGGTCGACGATCCAGCCAATGTCGACGGAGTTGGCAACCGAACGACTCAGGGGGATCTCTGGGCCGAACGCGATCCCCGCCCCTTGCACGTCATCGACCCCGTCGGCAGACCAACCGTTGACGACCACAGGACCAGCCTTGCACGTCAACTTGCGGAGACGGCTCTCACCGGGTTGGCACTGCTGGCGATCGAGGCGCGACCGCGGCCAATTCATCGGCTACTGCGGGCTAATCGTGGCTCGAGCGACCTGGGAGGAGCCCGAGATCGCATTTGAGTTATTCCGCTGGCATCACCGCCGCGGCCACGCCACCGAGGCCGGAACGCAGTCGTGACCGCTGCGATCAAATCGGGACGCGAGCACCGATGGTCAACGGTCCGGGTCTGGAATCGGCCATCGCTGCGCGTATTGGAGAAGCTGCTGCAGTTCGTGCGTGCCCGCAAGATCAGCCCGGATTCTGCCCGCAAGATCAGCCCGGATTCTGAACGCGGTGATCTGCTCTGGTTGACTCGACAGCTTAGATCGGCCGACAGCGAAGCTCCCCTGCATCGCTGAGCGTCCACTCGGGTATGCCGCACTCCCTGAGGAAGCCCGATGAGGGGTCGGCGGCTACTGGGACAGTCCCTTGCTCACCTCCGTAACCGGGCGTTCCCCCCTACGTGACCGGCTGGCCGCCGGTGACGGCGAGCATCTCTGCGGTGATGTAGCTGGACTCTTGGGAGGCGAAGAAGACGTAGGCTGGCGCGACCTCCGCCGGTTGCCCAGCGCGTCCAACTGGTGTGCTCTCGCCGTGGCTCTGCGCCTTCTGTGTCGGCATGGTGGCCGGGATCAGCGGCGTCCAGATCGGGCCCGGCGCGACTGCGTTCACGCGGATGCCCTTCTCCGCCAGCTCCTGCGCGAGAGCCTTGGTGAAGTTGTGGATGCCGGCTTTGGTGGTGGCGTAGTCGAGCAGTTCCGGTGAGGGGTTGACCGCCTGCACCGAGGAGGTGTTGATGATCGTGGCGCCCGCCTCCATGTGCGGAATCGCCTTCTTGCACAGCCAGAACATGGCGTACAGGTTGGTCTTCATCACCTGGTCGAACTGCTCGGTTGTGATGTCGGCGATCCCACCCAATTGGGCCATCTGGTAGGCCGCGTTATTGACCAGGACGTCGATGCCGCCCAGCTGCTCGACGGCGGTGTCGATGATCTTCTGGCAGGTCTCCTCGCTCCGGATATCGCCGGGGCAGCGGATGGCCTTGCGGCCTTCGGCCTCCACCAGGCTCACCGTCTCATTGGCGTCGGCTTCTTCGGCCTCCAGGTAGCTGAGCACAACATCGGCGCCTTCGCGGGCGAAGGCTAGGGCGACGGCGCGGCCGATCCCGGAGTCCGCTCCAGTGATCACCGCTCGCTTGCCGGTGAGCCGACTGCTGCCGCGGTAGGAGTCCTCGCCATGGTCCGGCTGGTCCTGCATGGTCTTGGTCAGCCCGGGATGGGTTTGCTGCTCTTCGGCGTGCTCTGGTTGGTCGTATTGTTCGGTGGGATCGGTCTGATCGGTCTGGTCGCCCATGGTCCGTTCGGTACCCCGCCATTCGCGCGACAAAACGCTGACCGGTCATCGCGCGGTGGCTGGTCAGGACGGTCGCGGGGTTAATGGCGGCAGCGGTTTGAGGGGGAGCCCAAGTCGACGTTGGGCCCGCGGTGTGATCATCGACAACAGAACGGTTCAGGCGCCGGCCGGATGGGTAGTGCTGGCTACAGAATGTGTCGCAGGCCGCGGTGGAAATTGTGAACGAGGATGCTTTGAGCTGTTGATCATCGGCTTCGGAGTAACCGAGGTCCTGCTGTCGACGCTGGTCTTCACATGTGAGACCTGCGGCAACCACGCCGCCCATCATCTGACGAAGCAGAACCGAAGGTTCTCACTTTCTTCATCCCGCTGTTCTCGGTCGGCACGAAATATTTCGATAGCTGTACCGCTTGTGGGCGAATCATCGAGGTCAGCAAGGTGCAGGCAGAGACAGCGGCCCGGCAGGTCGGCCCGGACCTGCGGTGATTCGACTAAGGCTTTCATGACCGCATCTGTGCTCCCATCGCCGGTCACAGGGGAAACGCCAGGCGTCGCGGACTGCCATCCGTCGTCCGGCGGCTATCCCGCCCGCTGGCCGTCGCCGCTCGACCGCCGCCGACGTAGGGTGAGGGCATGACGTCCGGACCGCGGGCGATTGCGGTCGGTCTGGTGCTTCATCCGACGAACCTCGTCCCACCGCTGATGTCGGGGCTGCTGACGCCGGACCTGGAGGGCGGGCCGGAGGAGGAGCCCTCATGACGGCCATCCCGGCGCAGCCCACCCTAGCCGTGTTTCTGGCCTGGCTGGAGCAGTCCCGCAAGCGGGGCCAGGTGCACTACGACGCCAAGCAGGAGAGCTGGCAGGTACTCGGCCACCCGGAGGCCGCGGCCGTGCTGTCCGACCCCGCGACGTTCTCCTCGGATCTCACCCATCTCCTCCCGCCCCAGGACGATCTGGCCCTGTTCCAGAAGGGCAACTTCGTGCGGATGGACCCACCCCGGCACCGCAAGCTGCGCGGCCTGGTCAGCCAGGCGTTCACGCCGCGGATGGTGGCCGGCCTGGAACCGCGCATCGCCGAGGTCACCACCGAATTGCTCGACGCGACCGGCGGCGGCGAGCGGCTGGACCTGATTGAGTCACTCGCGTACCCCCTACCGGTGATCGTGATCGCCGAGCTGCTCGGGATACCGTCCACCGACCGGCCGACCTTCCACCGGTGGGCCGACACGCTTTTCGACCAGGCCAACATCGACCCCGAGGACTCGCTGCAGAAGGTCGGCGAGGAGGCGGTGGCCTCGGTGGCCCCGACGATACGCGAGATGAACACGTACCTCCTGGACTACATCCGCAGCCGTCGGGCCAACCCGGGCCAGGACCTGACAAGCAAATTGCTGCAGGCCGAGGTGGACGGCGAGCGCCTCGACGACCAGGAGATCGTCGGGTTCGTCGGGCTGTTGCTGCTCGCCGGCCACATCACAACCACCGCGACGCTGGGTAACACCATCGTCAGCTTCGAGGAGAACCCGGGCGCGGTCACGGAGATCAGGGCCGACCCGGACCTGCTGCCGGCCGCGATCGAGGAGGTGCTGCGCTACCGCACCCCGTTCCCCCGGCTGGCCCGGCTCGCCACCACGAACGCCCAGGTCGGTGACGTGGAAATACCGGCCCACGGGGTCATCCTGGTCTGGCTGACGGCGGCGAACCGCGATGCACGGGTGTTCCCCGACCCGAACCGCTTCGACATCCACCGCAAGCCGAACCCGCACCTCACCTTCGGGCATGGGATCCACTTCTGCCTGGGTGCGCCGCTGGCCCGACTGGAAGCCAGGGTCGCGCTGAGGATCTTGTTGGACCGCTACCGCGGCATCACGGTGGCCACTGACGCGCCGGTCGAGTACCGCAACCCGTGGCTGATGGTGAGCGTCAACAAGCTGCCGCTGGACGTACGGGCGGCCTGAGGCAGCGTCCAGGTCGCCATCGTCGCCGACTCGATCCAGCTGGCCTGCGACGGCCACATCGTGCGAATGCACCCGACCGACAGGCTCCTAGTAGCGCCGCCGCCAGGGTTACGCAACCAGATCGCGCCGCGTAGGCCTGAACTTTGCTTGCAGTGCATTTGGAGCTCCTCCCAGTAGGGGTCCATGAGTAGGCGGAATGCGACCTCGTCTCCCGCTCGGGCGCGGGAGAGCGTACGCTCGGTCACGACCGATCCTCGTATGGCCCGTTCCTTTCGCGCTCCTCACAGGTAGTGACCCATCCGCGCGAAAAGGAATCGCGGGCTCGTTCCGGACCCCCGTGGTGTCTTAAGCACACAAACCCAGACCAAATGAAACGAGTACCTAAGGAGGGCATGCCGCGATGAAGACCCCGCCAATCGTCTCGCCGCAGGAGTGGGAGGCCGCCCGCGAGGCGCTGCTCGTCAAGGAGAAGGAGCTGACTCGCGCCCTCGACGCTATGGCCGCCGAGCGCCGGCGGATGCCGTGGATGGCAGTGGAGAAGGAGTACCGCTTCGAGGGACCCAACGGACCGGCGAGCCTGGCGGACCTGTTCGAGGGCCGCAGGCAGCTTATCGTCTACCGCGCCTTCTACGCGCCGGACGTCACCACTTACCCGGCGTCGGGCGGCGCCTACCCGGAGCGGGCCTGTATCGGCTGCTCCTTCGGCGCCGACCAGGTCGCACACCCGGCCCACCTGAACGCGCGGGACACGACGCTGGCATATGTCTCGCGCGCCCCCCAGGCCGAGATCCGGGGCTTGAAGGAGCGGATGGGCTGGCAACTCATCCCCTGGTACACGCTCACGGACGACTTCGACAGGGATTTCGGCGTGGACGAGTGGCACGGGCACAACGCCTTCATCCGTGAGGGCGATCAGATCTTCCGCACCTACTTCGTCAACGCCCGCGGCGACTCGCACCTAGGCACCACCTGGAGCTATCTCGACATCACCGCGCTCGGGCGCCAGGAGGAGTGGGAGGACTCGCCCGAGGGCTACCCGCAGACCCCGCCGTACCAGTGGTGGAACTACCACGACGCGTACGGCGAGGACACGTGATCGCGCACGTCGGGGGGTCCCGCTGGAAACGGATTCATTCGATCCGTGCCTGCAACCGCGGCGGCGTCTTGGTCGCGACATCGCCCACCATCGCGGGCCTCCTGGGCCGCCCACGCGCTGTCACGTAGCGCCTGGTCCTACATTGTCGAAGCACTCAACGCGCCGTCGCCGGAGGTCGAGGTGGAGGTGATCAAGGACTTCTTCACCGGCTATCACTCCCGCAACAGCGGCGGTGATCGGATCATCACGGACGGCGACCTGCCGATTATCGATGTGCGCCACGTTGATGTGCCTGAGGTCGCCAAGGTGAGCACATCGACCGTCGGGACAAGCGACCGGCACAGATCGTCCTCGGAGTGGGTGTGGCGTTCTTCCGCGGACTCATCTTTTTGCTTTTCGCACTGTTCTTCTTGTTGATCCCCGGCCAATACGCGTAGTCGTTGGATGCCAATACGCGCAGTCGTTGAACATCGAGGACGGTCGACTGACGGCCGCTGCCTTCATCGGCGATGCCAACGGATGGGAAGCGGTCGCGTTGGCCTCCTGCCGACGGGCAGCAGCGCCATCTCAGCCTTCCTCGGTTGCGGCCGACGCGGCCCAGCCCGACCAGCGGCGTACGTCGACGGCGAGCACGGCCCCGCGCGCGGCGAACCGCGGGTAGCGGTCGGCGAGCAGTGACAGGGCGCGTACGCCTTCGGGGTCTTCCGGGTCGACCACGCGGCCGGTGCCGTCGGCGCGTACCCACCACAGTTCGTTCCAGTCGTCCGCGTAATGGTCGACGAGCAGCGCGACGGCCGGGTTGGCCGCGACGTTGGCGAGCCGCTTGAGCGCAGTGCCCCGCTTGGGTTGGCGTCGACTGCGCTGTAGACGACGTCGCCGTCGACCGCGAACGTGACCGGCACGATGTGCGGCCGGCCGACCTCGTCGACAGTCGCGAGGCGGGCCACGCGGGCGGGGGCGAACCGCCGCCGTGCCTGGTGCGGGGTCACTCCGGGTTGTACTCCGCGATCGCCTTCTCCCACTCCTCCAGGGCTTGTTCGAGGCGCCAGCGCGGCCCGGACGGGAACCACCGCGCGACCCGTTTGACGCCAGCCTCGCGGAGTTTCTCGAACACCTTCGGATCGGCCGGCACGCTCATCACCTGCACCCGGACGGGCCGGTCGGCGCGGGCGCGCAGCTCGGCGATGCGGTCGTACACCTCGGGGTGGTAATTGGGAAACCAGGCGTCGCCGAACCTGAGCACCCGATCGAGGACGGTCGGGCCGGCGCCGCCAACGAGGACTGGCGGGTGTGGCCATTGCGCCGGCTTGGGCCACGACCAGATCCGGTCGAAGTTGACGTATTTGCCGTGGTAGCTGGCCTCGTCATGAGTCCAGATCTCCTTCATGGCCTCGACCCGCTCCCGCATGACGGCCATCCGGACGCGTGGATCGGTGCCATGATTGCGCATCTCGGTCCGGTTCCAGCCCGCACCCACCCCGAACTCCAGGCGGCCGCCCGAGAGGTGGTCGACGCTCGCGACCTCTTTCGCCGTGGTGATCGGGTCCCGTTCGACGATCAGACAGATGCCGCTGGCGACACGGATATTGCGGGTCGCCTCCGCGGCGGCGGTGAGCGCAACGAAGAGGTCGTACATGCGCCAGTACTTGGCCGGCAACGGCCGCCCGGGCGCGCGGTCGGTTTCCGCGGCGGGGATGTGGATGTGCTCAGCGAAGTAGATGGCGCTGTAGCCGCGCTCCTCGGCCATCCGCGCAACCTCGCCCGGCCGCATGCCGTCGTAGGTGGGAAAGTATCCAAGACCGAATTCCATACCCAAGATCTACCCCGCAGCCAGCCTTCCACCACGCGCCACGACCTCCTCCGGCGTCGGGGCAAGAAGCGCACGTCGCTGGGGAGACGAACGCTGTCAGTGCTATTGATAAGGAACTGCAGAAAAGGATCGCTCCCTTGCGGAGGGTGTGATTCAGGGTTGCAATCTGATTTCGACAGTGTCGGGGTCGAGTGTCTGACCAATGAATTCGAATGCAGCAGGCAGATTTTCTTCGAACGTGGGCCGGATTTGGCTCGGAGGAAGGATGAACCCACCTTCGGCCTGGCTGCTGGGACGCAATTCAATCGTCAATGACCATATTCCATACTCGCCGTATGTCCAGTCCGTGGTGTCGCCGGCCGTTGGGTACAGCGTTGAGGCTTGCTCGGGAGTATAGGTCCTGCCATGAACGCTGTGGATGAGTCCTTTCATTTTTTCAGCAAGCTGCTGCATTTCGCTATGGTCGGTTGGGTCGACAATCGGTTTCGAGGTGTATCCCCATGGATAGAGGATCAACTGAGAATAGCTGTGATAGGTAAGCACGCCTGAAAACAGCTCGACGGCTACCAGGTTACGAACCGCACGCACCTCCGGCTCAGAGAAGGCCCGCGGGCCCACGTAGGTCTCGTCTTGTGGGACGTGACTGGATGTGTTGACGTTTAGGGTCCCCCACATGTAGCCGTAGTTACGGTTTGGGTCCACGCCGAAGCTGCGGTTGGCGTTTTGGCGGCGGTTCTTGCGCCATAGCCGGTTCTCGGTGCGGCTGAATTCGTGTCCATCCGGGTTGATCACCGGTGCCACCCAGATCTCGCCTCGCTGGAGCCACCGCTGCACCGGGTCGGAGCCGGCGGCATCCAGGAGATGCCCGGCCAGCAGATACGGCACTTCTACAGAGATCCACTCTCTCGCATGGTGACAACCCAGCAAGAGCACTTTGCGATCGGTGCCGTGACGGTCGCCGAGCCGCAGCGCCCAGATCGGCCGGTTCTCGAGGCTGCGTCCGATCTCACGAAGTTCGGCGATATCAGGATGCTGTTCAGCCAGAGCTCGCAGATCCTGCTCCAGCTGCTCGGCTGAGTGATAGCCAGCGGTGGCCTCGGCCGTTGCGAACGTCGACAGGTAGGTGTGTGTCATGTGAAGCTGCTCCACTGCGTAGCCCATCTGTTCTAATCGTTCAATCTGTGCCTCGGTGGCCTGCAGCACTACATGATCGGGTTTGACCTCCCAGACGTCCAGCCCGAGTGGGGCGGTCAGCAACTGCACCAGCATCACCTGCGGGTCCTGTGACGTCACCCTCGCAATGACGGTCATGCTGGGCCTCCCTCCCCAGCCGAATGCGGACCGCGGGCGCGGGCCTCGAACTCGGCCTGCGTCGCCAGGCGATCGACCCGCACCAATCGCCGACGCTCCAGCTCCCGCAGCTGCGCTTCGCTAGCCGCCACCACCAGAATGGCCTCGTGGCGCTCCCAGACATCAAGGCCCAGTGATAAGCCCAGCAGGGCGTCGATATCAGCGGCGGAGTCGGCGGTTAACCTCGCGACCCAGCGCACTCCAGAATTGGTCATTGGCGGTCCCGGTTAGCGGATTAACGTGCAAATCTATCGCCAGAGCTAACCGTCTACAAGGCCTAGCTGTAAACATTAGCTATTTGCGTCCTATTTACAGATATCGCACATACAGGAGCGATCGACGACGAGCGAGCTGGCCTCATTCTAAGGCCCCACCCTGCCGAATTCGGTGAGAAATCGGCGCTTTCGAGGTAGCGGACAACCTTGCGTTGGAGAAGTCGGTCTGCCGTACTCACCGCTGACCAGCGCATTTCTCCCCCAGGGGCCTATTGCCGTTCCACGGTTCCAGGTCATTGCGGCACTGCCGGCTGCGTGGGGTGAAGCGATCAGGGCCGACGGTCGGTGACATCCACCGTTCCTGAAGCCACTCCGTCGTGCACACGATACGCATCGCAAGCCACGTCACGATCGATACCAGAACCGGATGTCGCTGGAGGTTCGGATCGTCGTCACAATCTCAACCGTCGATGTGACCTGCAGAAGCGGCTCCACAGCCTTCGGTCGAAGTTCCAGGTGTAGACCGCGACTCGGCGGGCGCGCGGATTGCGGATCAGCATGCTGATGTGGTCGTGGTCGGATTCCGGCTGCGCGAAGGAGTCGTACAAGACGATGTCGACGGTGTCGGAGACGGCCTGGTTGGTGTCGAGTTCGGCGATCACCACGCGATCTTGGTATTGCTCGAGAATGTGGGCGATGCCCATCACCACGATGTCGTAGTCGTCGACC
>JBKPTR010000169.1:0-11251 GCA_046735615.1 Actinomycetota bacterium | reverse complement strand
CTCACGGGCTGACCTTGGCGGTGCTGTTCCTGCAGCCGGACAGCCGGGGTTACATCCGTCTTGCCAGCGCCGACCCCGCGGAGCCGCCGGTCATCGACCCTGGCTACCTAACCGCCGAGTCGGACCTGCGCGGTCTTCTCGCCGGCCTGTGTATCGCCGAGCGGCCGTGCGACACCTCTGCGCTGCGCCCCTACGTCGGCGCTCCTATGGCGCCCTGGCCAGGCAAGGTCGACGATGCGAAGCTGGCTACGCTCGTTCGGGAACACGCCCAGACGGCATACCACCCTGTTGGCACCTGCCGCATGGGCAGTGACGACACCGCGGTGGTGGACTGTGAGCTACGGGTCCACGGCCTGGACGGGTTGCGTGTGGTGGACGCTTCGGTGATGCCGCGGATCATCCGCGGCCATACCCACGCGCCGACCGTCATGATCGCTGAACGAGCAGCCGATCTCATCCGAGCGAGCAACCACAAGCCCGAACCAGCCACCGTGGACACCGCCTGACCGCTTCGCCTCCCGCGGAAAACCTCCCTCCCGGATCATGCACTGTGAGGGCGCCGGCGATCGGCGGCAGTCACAGCCAATCGCCGTCGCAGGTTCAAAACCGACTGCATGGGCCGAACGTCCCGCCGCCTCAACCGGCCACGCTGTGGCCTGCGCAGCCGCGGACACGCTGGGCCGCGACTGAATCGACCGTTGTGTCGGTAAGCGACTTTGAGGTTTGAGTAGCGCGTACTCGCCTCGTTCGCCGGTGCATTGGCTGCTGTACGACGTGTTGGGCCCAATCGCAGCAAAGGGCAGTGTCGCGAACCGTCGTGAACGGCGGCATCTGGCGCGGCCACGGCTCTACCATCGGGTCATGGAGCTGGGCCTGCGGGGCAAGCGCGCCCTGGTCACCGCCGCCAGCCGAGGGCTCGGCCGGGCTGTTGCCGAGTCGCTGCTGGCCGAGGACTGTCGGGTCTGTGTCACGTCGAGCTCGGAGCCGAGCATCGAGGCGGCGGCATGCGAGATGGCGAACGCTGGTGGTGAGGTGCACGCGCTGGCTGCCGATCTCGGTCGGGACGACGAATGTGACCGGCTCTTCGCCTGGGCGACGTCGACCCTCGGTGGGCTGGACATCCTGGTCAATAACACCGTCGGGCCACCCACGGGCGGGGTATTCGAGGTGTCCGACGACCAGTGGCGGCAGTCCTTCGACTTGATCTTCATGAGCGCCCTGAGGCTGAGTCGGGCCGCGATTCCGGTCATGCGGGAGGGCGGCGGAGGATCGATCGTGAACCTGGCGTCCCTCACCGCGAAGCAACCGATTGACGGCATCGCGCTCTCCAATGCGCTGCGACCTGCGCTCGTCGGCATGGCGAAGACCCTGTCGCGAGAGGCTGCCCCCGAAGTGCGGGTCAACAACATCGCCACCGAGCACATCCTCACTGACCGGATCCGGGACATCGCGGAGCGCATTTGGCGCCAGGGCGACGAGTCGGTGGACGACACCTTGTGGCGGATGGCGTTGACCGTGCCGCTGGGCCGGTACGGGACACCCCAGGAGCTCGCCAGCGCGGTCGTGTTCCTGGCGAGCGACGCGGCCAGCTACATCACCGGGGTGACGCTTGCGGTCGATGGCGGGCTCGATCGCGGGCTCTTCTGACCGGGAATACCGGAGGCCGCGACGCGCTTCGACTCGGGCGTGACCAAGCGCATCGGGCTCCGCTCCTTCGGCCACTGGATGCCGTTCCCGCACTCGCAGGCAGCGGGATCCCCAGCCCGCGCCGAACATTCCCACCGAACTGACGCCGATCGTGGGACCGAACCTAGCCGCCGCTCGCCGGAACCGTACGATCGCTACCGCGCCGATTCGCCGCATGTCCGCGCAAGCAGCCTTCCAGATGCTGTTTCCTCTGGTCGCTGGGAGCGTAGCCTGAGAGCCCGGGGGTCGTCTTATGACCCCGACCTCCATGTCGCTCAGCCTTGGGCCACAGTCAGCTTGATCTGCAGTTACGAAGCCCATGGAAGCCGCCACACGCTGTCGCGGTAGGCATTGCAGCGGACGCAGACCTGGTAGCGGTCTCGGGTTCCGGGGTTCTCCCGATCCTCCAAGCATGAAGCCGGAGTCGACACCTCAGCGGCTTGGCCACGTTGGCATTCACCTCCGGCTCAGGCGCGGAGGGAAATCGGACGTTCGTGTGACACCCGTTCCCGCGGTTACGCATTTCCGACGGAGGAGTACCTTGGCCCATGGCCGTCCGGCGATTCGTGTGGCGGGCCTGTTATGAGGCCTTGGCGAAAACGTGTGTCGACGCCGGACTGGGCGTTTATGAACTATGGCCATGCTCCCGCGAGCCTAGATGTCGGCGCGCTGCCGTTGAGGTCGTCTGATGAACGGGATCGGCTGTGCATTCAGCTGTATCTGCATGCGATCGACCACTTTGATTTGCGAGACAGGGATGTCTTGGAGGTGGGCTCGGGACGGGGTGGCGGCGCCTCTTTCATAAGCCGCTACCGGCAGCCACGATCGATGACGGGGATGGACTTCTCCCCCGAAGCGGTGGAGTTGTGCAAGCGCATCGGCTGGCCCTCGGCTTGGCATTCGTGTGTGGCGACGCCGAATCAGTGCCGTTTCCGGCCTCGTCTTTCGATGCCGTTGTCAATATCGAGTCCTCACATTGCTATGAGTCGATGGACACCTTTCTCTCCGAGTAAGCCGCGTGCTGCGACCGGGTGGCCGGGTTTTCTTCGCTGATCTGCGCAGCGTGGACGGCGTCTACACCCTCCGGGAACAGTTCAACGCCTGCGGCCTGACGGTCGAGAAGGAGACCGACATCACAACCAATGTCCTGACCGCCCTCCAGCTGGACAATGCACGGAAGCTGGAACTCATCGACGCCTTGATCCCGCGAGTCTTTCACCGGCCGTTCGGGGTGTTCGCTGACATTGCCGGAACCAGGAACTACGCCGGTTTGGAGAGCGGGAAGTTGCGCTACCTCAGCGCACGGTTGGCAAAGGGCAGTCCGGCATAAGCCTGGTTGGTCACGAACCCAAGGTCCGACACCGCAGGAGGTCGCTAGCGGCTCGGCCGTACCATGAGCTACACCGCCAACCCGCTTTGGGGCCGCGATGCGGAGCGCCGCGAATCCCCTGCCGGGTCAGGTCGTGCGATAACGGGTCTTGCGGCGCTTGCGAGGTTCGCGCCGCGACCTCTCGTCCTCGATCTGTCGGATCAGGTCTCTGCGCACGTCCGCGAGGGCATGATCGAGGTCGCGCTCGTGGGAGGTGGCCACGAGGTGAGCCCGTCCCGCTAGCCAGGCTTGGAGGGTGACCTTCTGGTCCGGGCCCTCGGTGTCTTTCAATGACACCTCGAGGTCGACCTGGTCGTGTTCCCATCCAGACAGGTGCGGCGTGAGTGCGGACAGGGCCCCGACTATGCGCGGCCGGTCGACTTCTACGAAGCCGGCGCCGAGGCGCAGACGCTCGTCCAGGGTCCTTGTTGGGTTGTTCTCGGTTCCACTCATCGGTGCGCCCTTCTCGTGAGTTCAGCGTATGACGTCAGCCTGACCGGCCACGCCCTGTCGGCACGCTGTCGCCCGGGCGGCGACGGCCTCGACCGACGAGGCGATCATCGTCACCAAAGGCCAGCTGGCGCGACCCGCGGGCGCAGCGCCAGTACACCACGAAGACGACACGACTGACGAGCACACATCCGATGGCGCTCCGGGAAGAGAAGAGAGATGGGTTGTCGGGCCACGTACTCCATCGCCGGCCTCGTCGGTGTTGGTCAGACGCGTCGCGTCGTGCCAAGCAGCCGTACAGATCAGTGGATGGTGGCCCTTGCCGTCACGGCTGCGACGCGCGTCGAGCGAGGAGGCCTCGCATATCGGCTTGATCACCATTCACGGTGAAGGAGGCACAGGATGGACGGGATAGATCTCTGCGGCACTCCACCGATCTTTCGGACGCTCGTGCCACACGACCTGCTTGATCTCGCATTGCTCGAGCGCCCCACCTCGCGCGGTTGAGACCTGAGCATTCTGGCCAGGAATTCCGCTGAATTCCCGTTTCCGGCACTTGCCGTGTGCCGCTGGTGAAATAGGCGCTTCACTCACCGGCTGGTAGAGGTCGACAGCGGTCTGGGCATGGCAGGGGGCATGCGCTGGGGTCAGATTCCCAAACTCGTGCAAGGGAGCGTGCGTCCGACTATGCCAATTCGATCAGTGCGGACAGTGGGCGGATTATTCGGCTCGCGGGCTTACTTCAGTCGTCGAGGGCAATCGCGACGGTTAGCTCTCCACCGGCGTAAACGCGTTTAGCGCATAGGTCCTACCGCACTCGCTCTGGCAAACCGCCAGTATTACCCCTTGCTCGGCCAACCAGCGGACGACGTCGCTCCTTCGGTAATGGCTCTCCTTGTGGATCTGATAACCCGGAGGCCCAGTACCTTCCTTGTGCCACTCCTCGATGGTGTCAAGCGGAACATTGAGCAGTGTCGCAACCTCATCAGTCGTGAAGCGAGCGTCGGACTCAGCACCGGCCTCTTCGTCGGAGTCCGGCACGTCTTCCGGTGCGATTGCGGTGGGCGGGCAGTTTGGATCCGGGCAGGACCACATCACCGGCATAAGTCGATCGTATGGGTCAGCGCCCTGCGGGACGTTGCCGCGGAGCCGGGCCGGACCGGCGCACTGTGCACGATCCACGAGATTCCATCACTACCTCGCCGAGCCAAAAGTCACCCGAGCATCTGATGGTCCAAGGCCTACCGGGGTAACAATCCGATACGGCGTGGTGTGGTGGTACCCCATACCAAGTCGCAGGCTCGGCGGGTTCAGAACAGGTGCTCGCCGAGCCGCTTGCGGCAGGTGGACGCTGTCTGCCACTGCTGCGTGACCTGCTCACGGCTTTTTGCGCTGGTCTTACCAACCCTCGACACCATCGATGCGAGGCCACCTCGCCCCTCACCTAGGAATTTAGGTGAGGTCTTGGCTGCGGTCGAAGTGGTCACCGAGGATGACACCGTCGGTTGTGATCTCATACTGGCGCGTGGATGGGTCATGGGCGCTTCCGCGTGCTTTGAGAATGGTTAGTGCGCGTTTGAGCCGGGAGTCTGCTCGGAGGAACTGGAGCAGGATCACGTTATCTGACAGATGCGAGATACCGTATTCGGACAGGCGGGAGACCCCAAAGAGCTCGGGGACCTCCTGGGTCATGACGACGCTGATATTCGCGCGGGCGCAGCGTTGTAGTAGCGAGTAGATGTACTCGCGGAAACGGGGTTCATCCACGGCCGAGGCTCGCAGGTCTCCGAGACTGTCGATGGCGACTCTGGTGGCGCCGGTGCGGTGCACGGTGTCCAGCAGGTCGTAGACCCATTCGTCAAGATACAGATCGACGGGGGCGCGGTACATGAGCTCGACACCCGGATCGTCCAATGACCACGAGAACCCTTTCAGGATCCGTTCGAGCTGGGTCGGGTTCTCCTGGAACGTTGCGATCAGCCCGGTTTCTCCGCGAGCTGCACCGGCGAAGATGAAGTGGAGCGCCAGCAGCGTCTTGCCGACCCCCGAAGGGCCGGCCAGCAGAGTGGAGGCACCGCGGTAGTAGCCATTAGACAACATGGCATCCAACGCTGGGACGCCCGAGGACATGCGTTCCTGCGTGCGGTCATAGCGGACGAGCTCGACGGGGTCGGCCATGCGCGGAAACACGTGGATGCCTGTGGAGGAGAGCCGGTAGGCGTGCTTGCCCGACAAGGAGCCGCTGCCGCGCAGTTTGATAACCGATAGGACCCGCCGATCTCGTTCGGCTTCCCGCTCGGTACCAAGCGAGACGATGGCATCGGCGACGGCGAACTCAGGCGCGTCGCTGGTGTCGGTGCTGTTGTACTCACCAACCCAGAAGGAAGTGATCGGCAACGCGGACAGCCGCCCGGCCAGCTCGTGCAGGAACCCTCTGAACGTCTCCGGGTCGGCTGCGTACGTCTGGAGTGCCCGGAAACTGTCGATCACAACCAGTCCCGGACGATTCCTTTTGAGAAGTTCGGTGATGTAAGCCAACGCACCGGGTAGCCCCTCATCGTTTAGCGTCCGGCCGAGATCTTCATAGATCACGCTTGTGCCGAGTGCAGCCGGGTCGAAGAAGTCGAGAGACTGGCCGTAGCGCAGAATCTTCTCAAGCGGTTCGGACACCGTGGTCAGATACATCGCCGGCCGGTCAGTGCTGGCGTTGTGGAAGACATACTGCTGGGCGAGGATCGTCTTGCCCGAGCCGGGGTTGCCGCCGATCAGGACGATGCCGTTCCGTGGCAGACCGCCGCCGAGGACGGTATCCAGTCGGTCGGAGCCGCTCGATAGCCGGTCGGTCATCGCCTTAGCTCCGCTTTCCGCAGGTAGGCGCTGGTCCCGACCAGGTCGCGGACCGTGGACACGAACTGTAAGGGGTCGAGTGGTTTTACCAGGAACGCCTCAACTCCGGCGGCCAACGCCTGATCACGCGAGTTGACCGCGGAGACGGCGAGGACCGGCACCGAGCCGTTGTCTCGCGCCGCTTGGCACAGCGCCAGACCTGCGCCACCGGCGATCAGCAGATCTACGACAAGCACGCTCGGCGGCTCGTCGCGCAGGATTTCAGCTGCCGCGGCGGGGTCGAGCACGATGCGAACAACATAGCCCTCGGTGCGTAGGAAGTATTCGGCGAATTCGGCGGCGTACGGGTCACGCTCGGCGAGCAGCACGGTCGTCGCTGCATCGACCCTCTCTCGCGCGCTGCCGTGCTGCTCGACCGGGATGGAAGCTACCTCACTGTGATGCTGGGCGAGGAGGCGGTGCGCATCGGCCGGTTGCAGGCCCTGCTCTATCTGATTGCAAATAAAGCTGAGCTGATCCACCTGATCGCGGCTGTAGAGGCGCTGCCCACCGTCGCTTCGAACAGGCACGATCTGTTGATACCGCTCCTCCCAGGCACGCAGCGTTTGCGCCGGAACGCCGAGCATCCGCGCTACCGCCCCGATGCTGTAAACGCCGTCGGTGCGGTCCGTGCTGCCCTCCATCCCTGCGACGCCCTCCTGTGGTGAGTGTGGCTTAGATCCCAGTCATTCGTCTATGGGAGACCAACTGAAACCTAAACAGTATCTATACAACAGTTGCACACAAGCAACGTCTAGTTCTACATTTCTTCTATGCAAGTGGCACGTCGGTCCTTGTGACCGAAACGGTGGGCAGCCGCTGGAAGGCGTCCGCTTCACCGCTCCGTCCGGGAATGATTCGGGCATGTTGCCATGGTTCGCCGAAAGGCTGGGTCGTATACGTGGCGCTTCGGACCAGCGCAGAGGACCACGAGCGCTGAAAGGACGACCGCGCATGACGAAAACGGTGCGCCCGCCCAGCGGCAGAGCCCCGTGGATGGAGCCACGCATGGAGTCCGACGCCGATGCCTTTGCCCGTCTGGCCCACGGGCTGCATGACCAGACGAATGTGGAACACGCCCTCGCAAGAATCGTCGAGTCCGCTGTAGCGGTCGTTGGTTGTGACTATGCCGGGGTGCTCATGATCCGCAAGGGCAAGCAGGTCGACGCGACTACCGCAAGCCACCCGGTCGCCGAGAAAGCCGACAAACTGCAGGTCGAGTGCCATGAAGGCCCCGGAATTGTTGCGGTCGCCGACGCATGCACAACCCTGGTGACCAACACAGCTGAGGACACACGGTGGCCGCGCTGGGCGGCCGCGACGCGAGACCTCCACCTAGGAAGTGTGCTCGCGGTCCGGCTTTGGACCTCCAAGGCAACACTCGGTGCATTAAACCTCTACGCCTGCTCCCCGCGCTGGTTCGATCCAGATGCGCTCGCCGCTGCAGAAGTCCTCGGTCGCCATGCCTCCATCGCGCTATCTAGTGCCAAACAAGAAGAGTCACTGCGGCAGGCCATGGACGCCCGCACACTCATAGGCCAGGCCCAAGGCATCCTCATGGAACGGTTCGATCTTGACGACCAAGGCGCGTTCGAGGTCCTACGTCGCTACTCCCAGAACACCAACACCAAGCTCAACGAGGTGGCACGCATCCTCGTCCACTCGCGAACCCTGCCCAGATACTGACGGCGATCCTCGCCCTCAAACTGAGGGCCGTCCCGGGCTCATCCAGTCGCGACCGAGGCCCGCAGGTCGGCGTAGACCAATTCGGGCGCACCTACGCGAAGCCCCATAGCGAGGGCGAGGAAGGTGATCTGTGAATGCTTAGATAGGTTCGATCTGTGGGTACGCGGGCCGCCACATGGCCTGGTGGATCTGTTGTACGGGAGAGTTGAGCTCGGCTTGGGCCAGGCCTTCCTTGTCGGCCGCAAGCGCGACGGCAATGCCGACGGCGGCGGAGACCATACGAAGGTTCTCTACGGGTGGCAGTAGCGCCGCCCCGAGCGTCGTCGCGTCGGAGAGCTCGGCAACTGCGTCCGCAGCAGCCT
Organism: Actinomycetota bacterium; assembly: GCA_046735615.1. Taxonomy (GTDB): domain Bacteria; phylum Actinomycetota; class Actinomycetes; order Propionibacteriales; family Propionibacteriaceae; genus Microlunatus. The sequence continues at coordinate 2,812 of JBKPTR010000169.1, read as the reverse complement.
CCAGCATCGGGTCGCTGATCCGCCGGGCCTTCGCCACCGTCACGCCGAGGCCGAGGCCGGGGAAGATCAGCGCATTGTTGGCCTGAGCTATCCGGTAGGTGCGGCCCTCGTGGACGACCGGCTCGAACGGGCTGCCGGTGGCGACCAACGCCCGTCCCTGGGTCCAGCGGATCAGGTCGCCCGGGAGCGCCTCAGCCTTCGAGGTCGGGTTGGACAGCGGCATGATAATGGGTCGCTCGACCTTGGACGCCATCTGCTTGACGATCTGCTCGGAGAACGCGGCCGACTGCGTCGAGGTGCCGATCAGTATGGTCGGCTCGGAGTTCGCAACCACATCGGCAAGGGTGATGCCCTTGCCCTGGGGACGGGTCCAGCTGTCGACCTCGCCGGCAGGGCGAGCGTACGGAACTTGAAAGTCGCGCAGCGCTGCGACGCGGTCGTCGGTGATCAGGCCGTCGCGGTCCAGCGCATAGAACCGCCGGGTCGCCTCCTCGCGAGCAAGCCCCTCCCTTACCATGACGTCGGTCATCATGTCCGCGATCCCGATCCCGGCCGTACCGGCACCGTGGATGACCACCCGCTGGTCGCGCATCCGGCCGCCCGCGGCTCGTACGGCCGCAAACGCGGCGGCCAACACAACCGCTGCCGTGCCCTGCATGTCGTCGTTGAACGTGCACACCTGGTCGGCGTACTTGTTAAGGATCCGCCGCGCATTGGTGACGCCGAAGTCCTCCCAATGCAGCATCGCGTTCGGAAACAACTTCGTCGTAGTCGTGACGTAGGCGTCGATCAACTCGTCATAGCGCTGGTCGCGCACCCTGGCGTGCCGGTTCCCCAGATACATCTCATCGTTCAGTAAAGCTAGGTTGTCGGTGCCCATGTCCAGTACGACGGGGATCACCCGGCGCGGGTGAATCCCGGCCGCCGCGATGTAGACCGCCAGCTTCCCGATGGCGATCTCAATGCCGCCGACACCCCAATCGCCGATGCCCAGAATCCCTTCCGAGTCCGTGGCGACGATCAAGTCGACATCCTCAGCACCCATGCCGTAGTTGCGGAACGCCACCTCCACGTTGTCGGGGTGGTCAACCGACAGGTACACCCCGCGAGGGCGGCGGAACTCGTGACTGAACCGCTCGATCGCCTGACCGATCGTCGGCGTGTAGACGATCGGCAGCATCTCCTCGAGGTGCTCGGTGAGCAGCCGATAAAACAGCACCTCGTTGCGGTCCCGCAGGTTTGCGAGGTACACATTCTTGCCCAAGTCGTCCGCCTGCCGGCCGAATTGCGCGTACGTGCGCCGCAGCTGTTGCTCCATCGTTGACACGCCATGTGGCAACAGACCCGTCAAACCCAACGCCTGCCGCTCCTCAGCGGTGAATGCCGTCCCCCGATTCAGCAAAGGTGACGACAAGACCGAGCTACCCCGGATCCGGACCCGAGCCACCGTACCCGCCGGACTTTGAACCAGCTCATATGGACGCTCGGTCATTCAGCCACCTTCTCCACTCGACGCCCAGATCTCCGTCACGATCCCGCCCCCGTCTGTTCCATGCTGTGGGCTGGGGCGTGGTGGGATTCGGCGTACTCCTTCTCGGTCTCGTAGTCCTCGGGCACGTCGATGTCCTCGATGAGTGACGGGTCGTCGAGGACCTCGCGGAACCGCTCGTCGTCCCGTTCACCCTCCCATTTGGCGATGACCATCGTGGCGACGCCGTTGCCGATCAGGTTGGTGAGCGCTCGCGCTTCGGACATGAAGCGGTCGATGCCGACGATCAGCGCGATGCCCACAGCGGGGATGTTGCCGAAGGCCTGCAGGCCTGCGGCCAGCGTGACCAGTCCAGCGCCCGTGACCCCGGCTGCGCCCTTGGACACGAGGAGAAGGAGCAGCAGCAGCCCGATCTGCTGGGGAAGCGACATCGGCGTGTTCGTCGCCTGCGCTATGAAGAGCGCTCCCATCGTCAGGTAGATGCAGGTGCCGTCGAGGTTGAACGAGTACCCGGTCGGGATCGTGAGGCCGACCACCGACTTGTCGGCGCCGGCGTTCTCCAGCTTCGCCATGATGCGAGGCAGCACGGACTCCGACGAGGACGTGCCCAAGACGATGAGCAACTCGTCCTTGATCAGTCGAATGAACTTGAAGATGTTGAACCCGAACGCCGCGGCCACACCGCCCAGCACCACAACGATGAAAAACAGACACGTCGCGTAGAAACAGGCCATGAGCGCCGCCAGGTTCCCCAGCACCCCGATGTCGAACCGGCCCACTGTGTACGCCATGCCGCCGAAGGCGCCGATGGGCGCGGCGTAGAGGACGATGTGGACGATTCGGAACATCATCCTCCCGATCGAGTCAATGCCGGACACGATCCCGCGGCCACGCTCGCCGAGGGCCGTCAGCGCGACGGCGCTCAGGATGGCGAGGAACAGCACCTGGATGATCTCGCCGTCGGCGAAGGCGCCGACGAACGTCTCCGGGATGATGTGCAACAGGAACGGGACGACACCGGCCGGGGTCTCTTCCAGGGTGCTGAGCGTCCCCTCGGCCTCGGCCGGGTCTGGCGTCACGTTCAAGCCTTCGCCGGGAGCAACGACGTTGATGACCACCAGGCCGATCGTCAAGGCGATCAGGGTCATGGTGATGAAGTAGCCGAGGGCCTTCGCGCCCAGCCGGCCAGCCTGCCTCAAGTTGCCCAGCGATGTGATGCCGACCACCACCGTGGTGTAGACGATCGGCGCGATCAGCATCCGGATCAGCTTGACGAACCCGTCAGCCAAAGGCCTGAGCTTAACGGCGAAGTCGGGAGCCACG